>NZ_BAABGY010000006.1:0-476623 GCF_039541815.1 Flaviaestuariibacter amylovorans | reverse complement strand
CGTCGCAACACGCTATGATAAAACCGACACCTGCTTCCTCGCATTCGTCTATCTCGCCGCAGCGCTCACTAATGCAAAGTAATTGTCAACACGGCCTAGGTTCCCCCTTCGGGGGACAGGGGGCTGGAGCCAAGGGGCCGGGGCCTTACCGAAGGTCCACCACTTCCACGCCGGGATAGCGCTTGGCGTTGAACATGAATTCGGCATCCGTGGCCTTGGCGGCTGCGTTGAACGTATTGATGGTGTAGCTGTAGCGGTTGCCGTCCTTGTTGAGGATGCGGGCGCTGTGAAAGACCTTGCTGCTCTTGTCGATCCACAGGTAGACCTTATGGTAGGGACGTGTCTTGTTGGTGGGGGTCAGCTCGATCTCCTGGAGGGTTTTGCCGCCTTCCTTGCGCTCGCCGTTGAGCTTGTAGAGGAAGTCCTTATCGTAAAAGTTGGTAAACAGGCGCTGGGGCGTGATCTCACCGGTGACCTCGGCCACATCTTTTACGGTCACTTCGTTGGCGCTCTTATCGAAGCTCCAGGAGGTCTTCCCGTCGGAGAAGAGCTCCATACCAGGGATGGTCACATGGTACTTCGTGCCTTTCATCACCACGGTTCCTTTCTTCGATGAGAGGGATTTGCCCTGGGCGTTTTCGATCTTATACGTGAAGGCTGCGCTGGGCGAGCCGAAGGTGCGGAACTTGGCGCTCACGGCGTCGAGGATCTTTTTTGCTTCGGGGTCGGAGTTCACAGGATTGCTGGAAGAAACTTTCTGGGCACCGGCGCCGGTTGCCGTCGCCAGAACAAGAATTAGGGTAGCAAATCTTTTCATATATAGGCTTATGTCGTGTTTTGAATCGCGGGCAAATATAGCCCATTAACGACCGCCCAAGGGCAAGGAGTGTACCGTTCAGCCACTTCCCGGGTGGTCTTAACAAGGCACTAAGAGGAATTAACGGAATTTAACCAAAGGGAGGAGGGTCAGAGGGAAAGTTGGTGAGGGCGAATACTTGAATAATCGAGTACATGAGCAATTGAATGCGCGAGGGGAGGTACATCGGATGAAGGAAGAGAATTGATCGGATTTGAAAAACAACTTCTGTTGTGTTCAGATACGATGTAAAGCTTTATTCAGCACTTCTCCCCTCACCCCACCCTCAGTTGCTCAAGTATTCATGTACTCAATTATTAAAGTATTCCCCTGCCTCCCAGAACCCTCGCCCTTCTACCCTAGCATCGACATGTGTTCCATCAGCTCGGTCTCGGTCTTGAAGAGCACCTCGCGGGCCTTGGAGCCCACGTTCGGGCCTACGATACCGGCGCGCTCGAGCTGGTCCATCAGGCGGCCGGCGCGGTTGTAGCCCAGCTTCATGCGGCGCTGGATGAGCGAGGTAGAGCCCATCTGGTTCTGTACGATAAGCCGCGCCGCGTCCTCGAACAGCGGATCCTTGTCGCCGGAGTCGAAGTCGCCGTTCTTCTCGAGCTCCTTCTCGTCCACGTATTCGGGCAGCAGGAAGGCCTGCGGGTAGCCGCGCTGGTCGGCAATGAAGTCGTTGATGCGTTCCACCTCCGGCGTGTCCACAAAGGCACACTGCAGGCGCACGAGCTCCCCGTTGTAGGAGATCAGCATGTCGCCCTTACCAATGAGCTGCTCGGCGCCGCCCGTGTCGAGGATGGTGCGCGAGTCGATCTTGGACGATACCTTGAACGCGATCCGCGCCGGGAAGTTGGCCTTGATGGTACCGGTAATGATGTTCACCGACGGGCGCTGCGTAGCGATGATGAGGTGAATGCCGATGGCACGCGCCAGCTGCGCGAGGCGGGCGATGGGCATCTCCACTTCCTTGCCGGCGGTCATGATGAGGTCGGCGAACTCGTCGATCACGAGCACGATGAAGGGCAGGTACTGGTGGCCCTTCTGCGGGTTGAGGCGCCGCTTCGTGAACTTCTCGTTGTACTCCTTGATGTTGCGCGCCCCGGCCTCTTTCAGGAGGTCGTAGCGGTTGTCCATCTCGATGCAAAGCGCGTTGAGGGTGGCGATTACCTTCTTGGTATCGGTGATGATGGCCTCCTCCTCGCCCGGAAGCTTGGCCAGGAAGTGGTGCTCGATATGCCGGTAGATGCTCAGCTCCACCTTCTTGGGGTCCACGAGCACGAACTTCAGTTGCGACGGGTGCTTCTTGTAAAGGAGCGATACGAGGATGGCGTTGAGGCCTACCGACTTACCCTGGCCCGTGGCGCCGGCCATCAGCAGGTGGGGCATCGTGGCGAGGTCGGCCACGAACAGCTTGTTGTCGATCTTCTTACCGATGGCGATGGGCAGCTGCAGCGACGAGTTGCGGAACTCGTCGGAGGCCAGCATCGTGCGCATGCTTACCACCGACTTTTTCACGTTGGGCACCTCGATACCGATGGTGCCGCGGCCCGGGATGGGCGCGATGATACGGATGCCGAGGGCGGCCAGCGACAGGGCGATGTCGTCCTCGAGATTCTTGATCCGCGAGATGCGCACGCCGGCGGCAGGCACGATCTCGTAGAGCGTTACGGTAGGTCCGATGGTGGCGGAGATCTTCTGGATCTTGATGTCGTAGTGGCCCAGCGTGGAGATGATCTGGTTCTTATTGGCCTCGAGCTCGGCGGGGTCGTGGTCGACGCGCTCGGAGCCGTGCACCTCGAGGAGGTCGGTGTGCGGATGCTTGTAGTCGCGGAGGTCCAGGATCGGGTCGTAGGGCGCGAGGTCGGCGTAACCCTTTCCTTCCTGCACCACGTCGTGGTCGATTTCTTCCTCGGGCTCGGCTTCCTTGATCTCGAGCTCGAGCGCGCTTTGCGGAATAACCGGCGCAGGCTCGGCCTTCGCAACCGGTTCAACTGGGAGGTCGGGCATGATCACGGCGGCAGCGGACGGCGCCGGATCGGGCGGCACCACGGCAATGCGGACCGGCTCCGTGGGGGTGATCTCCAGGTCGTGCTGGTGCAGGATATCGGCCACCACTTCACGCTCCTGGGGCAGGTCTTCGTCTTGCAGCTCGATTTCGGGTTCCTCCGGCTGCAGCTCTTCCTCTTCTTCGGGAAGTTCCTCTTCGGCATCCTCATCGTCGGTGCGCTCGATGATCTCGAAGGGCACGCCTGAATACTGGTCGTTCACCGTGGGCACAAACTGCATCCCCCCCTCGCCTTTGAGCTGGTTGGGCTTTTCTTCGGCCACGGCGGCTTCCGCTTCTTTCTCGTCGAGCAGGCCGGGAGCGATCATCAGTTTGGCGCCGCTTTTTTCGGTGAGCGTCATTTCGGGCGCCGGGGCGTCCTCTGTGTCCTCCTCCCCCGGCTCCGGCTCAAAACCGGTCAGCGCCTGGGGCACTGGCTCGGGCTTCGGCTTCCGCTCGGGGAGCTTGAAGGTGGGGTTGAACTGCCAGATCAGGTACGAAACGCCTACTACAAGCAGGGTGGCGGCGGTGCCGGCCGTGCCGATAAAGCGGCCAAGCCAGTCGGAAATCATATTGCCTACGCGTCCGCCAAAGGGAAACTCATAGCCGTTCGCATGCGAGGGCAGCAGGAAGGCGAGCGTCACGGAGGCAATGACCAGGCCGAAGGTGATGTATTTGAGGTTGCGCCAGATCGAGAACACCTTGCGCTCGAACAGCAGGTTAACGCCCACCACGAGGAAGAAGGTGCAGAACAGCACGGAGGCTACGCCAAAGCCGCGGTAAATGAAGAAGTGGGCCGTGAACGCGCCGAGGCGCCCGAGCAGGTTGGCCACGCGGATCTCGTCGTCGATGAGAAACGCGCCGGCGTTGTTGAGCACCTTATCCTGGTCTTCTTTCCAGGTGAAGAAATACGAAACGAAGGCGATGAACAGGAAAATGGCCATCAGCAGCGACACGGTGCCGATGATCTTCCAGGTGCGCTCGTCGCGGGCAAGCTTTTTAAGGTCGATGGATTCCTCGCGGTCCTTTTTGAATTTACCGGACCCCTCCTTGGGCTCCCGGCCTTCTTTGACCTCGGATTTTGCACGGGGCTTGCGGGGAGCTTTCGGCTTCGGGGGCGCCGCTTCCGCGATCTCGGGGATTTCTGCAGGCACTTCAATTTCATCCGCTGCAGGCGGTGGTGGTGGTGGTGGGGTTTTCAGCCGGTTCGCCATAGGACAAAGATAAACCGCCGGTTGCAGACAGGTGGCGATTTCGGCTAATATATAAAAATTATCGGCGCAGCAGCGCCAGCACGAGGAGGATCCAGCCGGCGATGAAGAAAAGTCCGCCGAAGGGGGTGATGATGCCGATGCCGGAAACGCCTACCACCTCTTTTGCCTTGAGCGCAGAAAGCGCATACAAAGAGCCCGAGAACAGGAGGATGCCCACCAGGAAGCACCAGCCGGCCCAGCCCAGGAGGCCGTTGTGGAAGCGGTCGAACAGGATACCCACGATGATCAGCGCAAAAGCGTGGTACATCTGGTACTGTACCCCGGTCTGGTAAGTAGTGATGGTCTCGGGGCCAACGTACTTCTTCAAACCGTGTGCGCCAAAGGCGCCGAGCACCACGCCGAGGCCGGCAAACACGCTACCCAGTGCCAGGAAGGTTTTGTTCATGCCGCAAAAGTACGGGGGGTGGCACGCAGAATGCGCGGAAAACGCGGAAGGTCTTGGCTTTGATGCGAAAGTCTTTTACAGTTTGTGCTTCCCTTTAGTCTGTAAGGCCTAAGGACGGACGTTTCCGTCAAAAGTGGTGGAAGGCATCATGTGCCGGAGTTTTGGATAAATCGCAGAAAGTGAACGTCAGGCGAGCCGGCGAATGGGAGCTCAGATGACCAAATGTGCTGATCCCACTACTGGTCCGCGTTTTATCGAAAAAGCGCAACATGCGTTTAGCCCCCCAATTTGTAGTAAAACTACGCTCAACAGCACTCCCACCCGCTTCCATTCGAGATATTAAGTGAAGTTGCCCGCCGAAGGAAAAAGTTTTCAGCGGTTTCCGCGTCCCGAAGCTTCGGGATCTGCGTGCTACTCCCCCTGCTGGATCCGTTCCATGAGGGTTTCGAGTTGAAGGTCATCCTGCTCGAGGAGGATGTGGGCCTGGCGGTAGTAGATCTTGCGGTCGCCGTGTTTGCGGTGGATGTAGGCGCGGAGCTGGTCCTCACCGAGGTCGCGTACGAGGGGGCGATGCTCCTTGTCGTTGAGCAGGCGCTGGTACAGGCAGTCGAGGGAGCAATTGATCCAGACGGTAAGCCCCTTTTCCTTCATGTAATCGATGTTCTTGTAGAAGCAGGGGGTGCCGCCGCCGGTGGCCATCACGAAATGCTCGTGGCTTTCGGTGAGCAGGTGCAGGATCTCCTTTTCGATCTGGCGGAAGTGCTCCTCTCCTTCCTCGTGGAAGATGGCGTTGATCGGCTTGCCGGCGTGCTCCTCGATCTTCTGGTCGAGGTCGATGAAGGGCAGGTCGAGCGCGGGCGCGAGCTTGCGGCCCCAGTGGGTCTTTCCGCAGCCCATGAACCCCAATAAAAAAATGCGGGTCGGTACCGGCTCGGGGGTTGGGGCAGCGGGACTCGATATGTCATTCAGTTGTTCCACGCTTAAATATACGGTAGATCCCAAAGCACGGATGCCTCAGGTTGGAGGGAAAGAGGAATGAGGGGATGAGAGGTGGAATACTTGAACATTCGAATACATGAATAATCGAGTACTTGAGGGTAAGGGACGAGTTCTGCCCTAACGTCGGTTATTCAAGTACTCATGTACTCAATTATTCAGGTATTCAGCTCTGTTTATTTGAAGGCATTGAGCCCCGTCACGTCCATGCCCGTGATGAGCAGGTGTACGTCGTGGGTGCCTTCGTAGGTGATCACGCTCTCGAGGTTCATCATGTGGCGCATGATGGAGTATTCGCCGGTGATGCCCATGCCGCCGAGCATCTGGCGGGCGTCGCGGGCAATGTTGGCGGCGATCTCGCAGGAGTTGCGCTTCGCCATCGACACCTGCTGCGGCGTAGCGCGGCCCTCGTTCATGAGGGTGCCGAGGCGCCACACAAGGAGTTGTCCTTTCGTGATCTCGGTGATCATCTCGGCAAGCTTTTTCTGCTGCAGCTGGAAGCCGCCGATGGGCCGGTCGAACTGGGTGCGCTCCTTTGAATAACGGAGGGCGGTGTCGTAGCAATCCATCGCCGCGCCGAGCGCGCCCCACGCAATGCCGTAGCGGGCCTTCGATAGGCAGCCGAGCGGGCCCTTGAGGCCCTTGACGTTGGGGAAGATATTTTCCTTCGGAACCTTTACGTTGTCGAATACGAGCTCGCCGGTGGCCGAAGCGCGGAGGCTCCACTTGCCATGCGTGGTCGGTGTCTGGAACCCTTCCATGCCGCGCTCCACGATGAGGCCGCGGATGTCGCCGGCCTCGTCTTTCGCCCAAACCACCGCTACCTGGGCGTAGGGTGCGTTGGAGATCCACATCTTGGCGCCGTTGAGGATCACATGGTCGCCGGCGTCCTTGATGTTGGTGATCATGCCCGCGGGGTTGGAGCCGTGGTCGGGCTCGGTAAGACCGAAGCAGCCGAGCCACTCGCCCGAGCCGAGCTTCGGCAGGTACTTGCGCTTCTGCTCCTCGGAGCCATAGGCATAGATCGGGTACATCACGAGCGAGCCCTGCACCGAGGCCGTGGAGCGAACCCCGGAGTCGCCCCGCTCGAGCTCCTGCATCATGAGGCCGTAGGAGATGTAGTCGAGGCCACCGCCGCCATACTCTGCCGGCACCGTCGGACCGAAGCAACCGAGCTCGCCCAGCTGCTTCACGATCTGCTCGGGAAACTCGGCGCGCTGCGCGTAGTCTTCAATGATCGGGGAGATCTCCTTCTTAACGTAATTCCGCACCGTTTCGCGGATCAGCTTATGCTCGTCGGAGAGCAGTTCGTCAACAAGAAAATAGTCGGGGGACGTGAATTGATCGGTAGCCATGCGGGCAAAAGTAAGGAAACGCGCAGAACCGCTGGAAAGCGAATTGGGCGAGGATTGGTCGTGTGCAAGCGACACGGTGAACGGCACTTGCCGCCTTCCACAGGGTGCCTAACTTTTATTCTTTTTGAAACGGTCTTCGATGGCAGCCAGCTCCGCGGGCGTCAGCCTGGTGGTACGCCGCAGCAGTCCGATGAAGTGGGCGACTTCGTTGTCCTGGGCCGGGCAGCCTACGTTCTCACCGGGGGCCCGCTGCGAGTCGCCCAGCAGGGCACCTTTAGCATCGAACACGAGGAAATAAGGGATGCCCAGGTCCGCCCCCTTGTGCTTTTTGAGCAAGTCTTCGGCACCCGGGTTCTCGAGCGCTTTCTTATTGGGCGATTCGTATACGGTGAGCCAGCGGATCACAAAGTGCTGTTCGAAAAGCGGCTTCATCGCCGGCTCCTCCATTGCCCGTTGCATCTTGTGGCACCAGCCGCACCAGGAAGCATGAAAAAGAATCAGCACGTTCTTGCCTTCTTTCGCGGCCACACGCCGTGCCTCCTTCAACACTTCGTCGGCCGTCGGCGGCGCTGCGGTGGTTGCGGCTACCGGTAGCGCCGCATGCTGTGCGCGGGTTGGGTCTCCGACCAGCAAGAACGAGACAAGCAGCAGGAAGGAAAGACAGCGCATAGGCTTTGTTTCCTGAAATGTACGGCAGGGTAAAGAAGGAGCGGTACGCACGCTCACATTTTAACAGAGCACACAGGCAGGCGCGGCCATTGAAGCGCTCAACAGTGGATTGGTAATGTTTCTTAGCGAATACCTTAGCTCCTTCTTTTCTTAGCGGTAAAAATTCGCCTCTTCTACTTTAATGCCTCCAGGTAGCTCTTCATCTCGAATGCATATTGCCCTGCGATGGCAGCCGCTTCTTCGGCAAAGTCCTCCCCTTCCGACGCGTAGATGATGGCGCGGCTCGCATTCACCAGCAGCCCGCATTCGGCATTGAGTGCCTGCTCGGAGATATCGCGCAACGAGCCGCCCTGGGCGCCCACGCCGGGCACCAGGAAAAAGTGATTCGGCGCAAGCGCGCGGATCTGCCGGAATGCATCGGCCTGCGTTGCCCCCACTACGAACATGAGGTTGCCCTCGGAGCCCCAATGCTGCGCGGCGCGGAACACGAACTCGAAGAGCTTTCCCGTTTCCTTCGGCGCCGTATGCACACCGTCTACGAGGATATCGGTGCTGCGGCTGCAGTCGAGCAGCTCGAAATCGCGCGCGCCCGGATTCGAGGTAAGGCCGAGCAGGATCGTCCATTTGCCTTCGTACCCGAGGAACGGCTTGACCGAGTCGGCCCCCATATAGGGCGCCACGGTCACCGAGTTGAAGGGCAGTGCCTCGAAGAAGGCCTTTGCGTATTGCGTGGAGGTGTTGCCGATGTCGCCGCGCTTGGCGTCGGCAATGGTGAAATGCGTGTCGGGGATATAGCGCACGGTACGCTCGAGGGCTTCCCAGCCCTTCAGGCCCTGTGCCTCGTAAAAAGCCGTGTTGATCTTGTACGCCACGCAGTGCTCCAGCGTAGCGTCGATGATGCGCTTGTTGAACTCAAATACGGCGTCGGGATGACTCCTTAGATGATCCGGGATCTTCTCCGGGTCGGTATCGAGGCCCACACAGAGATAGGTGCCTTTCTGAAAGATCTGCTCAACGAGTTGTGCGCGTGTCATGAGCCAAAGGTAGCCTGCGAGCGAAGTAAAAAGTCAAAAGTCAAAAAGGGCTACCGTGTAAGCTGCCTGCAACGAGCGCAACCTGACCGCACCTTTTGCTTTTGAATTTTGACTTTTGACTTGCCGCCGCTCAGGTGGCTTGCGATTTCATCGAAATGATCCGTGCGGCGACCTCCTCCTTTTGCCAGTTGCTTTCAATCCCCGGCTCCTGCATCACTTCCTGCATGATGGCTTCCTGGCGCAGCATGTTGCGCAGGGCCTCGCTGTAGCGGATCTGCGGGCTGAAGGTGACCTGCGAGTAGGCCGGGATCCACTGGTCGGGGTGCTGCTCGTGCAGCCAGGCCTCGATCTTTTTCTGAAGCAGGAACTTCGGGTCGGCAGTGCGGGAGCGCATCTCGGTAAAGTTGTTGACGGCAAGGTCGGCGATGGCATCGGCGTCGGGCTTGCGGAGCTCCTGGAACTGCTGCAGGATCGTACCCCAGTCTTCGCCGTGTTGCTCCACCAGGCCGGCCAGGACGCTGCAATCCTCGAAGCCGGCATTCATGCCCTGCCCGAAGAAGGGCACGATGGCATGGGCCGCGTCGCCGATGAGGGAGAACTTATCCTCACGAACCCAGGGGAAGCACTTGACCGTAACGAGCGATGCCGTAGGGTTACGGAAGAACTGATCTTCGAGGTCGGGCACCAGGGGCACCACGTCGGGGAAGGTGCGGGCGAAGAAATCCGTCACCGCTTCCTTCGTGGTCAGCTTCTCGAACGAGGTCTCGCCTTCGAAGGGAAAGAACAGCGTGCCGGTGAAGGTGCCGTCGAGGTTCGGCAGCGCGATGAGCATGTAGTTGCCGCGCGGCCAGATGTGCAGTGCGTTCTTTTCGAGCAGGAAAGAGCCGCCGGGGCCTGCCGGGATCGATAGTTCCTTGTAGCCGCAGTCGATATAGTGCTGCTGGTATTCAAACTTCTGATGCTGGAGCATGTGCGCGAGCCGCGTCGCGGAATAAGCGCCGTCGGCGCCGAAGAGCAGGTCGAATTGCCGGGTTTCGGCGCTACCCTGGGCAGCAAATGAGATCGTATTGGTCTTCCAGTCCACGCCGGTGCAGGCATGTCCGAAATTCAGGACGACGCCCTCGCGCTCGGCCAGGTCCATCAGGGTGCAATTGAGCTCGCGGCGCGATACGGAGTTGATGTATTGTCCTTCCTTACCATAAGGCTGAAAAGCATGCGTCCCGTCGGGTTGGTGCAGGTGACGGCCATGCATCGGGATGGCGATCTCCAGCACGGCGTCTGCGATGCCTACTTCCCGCAGGGCCTTGATGCCACGGTCGCTGAGCGCCAGGTTAATGGAGCGGCCGGCTTCCACGGCTTCCTTCCGCATGTCGCCGCGGCGCTCATAGATAGAAACGCTATAGCCCTTGCGGCGCAGGTAGATCGCGAGCAGGGAACCTACGAGGCCGGCGCCGGTGATGATGATTTGCTTGTGGAACATGAGAGAAGGAACGCGGATTTATATGATTAATACGATGATAAATGATTCTATTCAGGATGCTTCCCTGCATCGGGCCGTTTACCGGATTGGCCGGTACGATCTGGTAGTTTCTTCCTTGAATTCTCAAACACACGCCGGCGGAACACCGGTTCCTCACAGAAACCTAACAAAAGACCAACCTCAATTTCAGTAGCGCGAAGGTAATTTACTAATTGGGCTTCATCACCTCTGCACAATGCCTCGGAAGCCTTCAATTCGGCAATCACCGTGTTCTCTACAAGCAAATCGGCACGAAAAAATCCTACCTCCTCTCCTTCGAAATAAACGAACACAGGAGTTTGCTGTTCGCAGTGCAGCCCCATTCTCCGCAACACAATCGCCATGGCATTTTCGTACACTTTCTCCAGGAAACCGTACCCAAGCTGGTTATACACAATGTAAAAGGCCTTGATGATCTTTGAAGTCAGCTCGCGGTGCTTGTAATTCTCGTAGATCGCCATATCCGATGCTTTCGATAAAAGTACATCCGCGCTTATCGTACAAATCATAGGAAATCCGCGTGCTTTCTCTGTTTTTTCCTCCTTAAAAGCCGTTATTTTCCCAGTATCTCGCTGATGATTTTCCCAAAGGTCCACACATCCTCGAAGCTGTTGTAAAGCGGCACGGGCGCTACGCGGATCACGTTGGGCTCGCGCCAGTCGGCGACGACGCCGCGGTCGCTGAGTGCCTTGAAAACGTCCCGGCCCTTTTGCAGCATCAGCATCGACACCTGGCAACCATGCGCCTCTTCGGCACGCGGGGTGATGACCTCGATCATCTTCACTTCCTGCGCCGCGTTGATGTCGTCGAGCACATGGAACAGGAAGCCCGTAAGCGCACTGCTCTTCGCCAGGAGCGCCTCCATGCCGGCTTCGGCAAAGAGGTCCAGGGAGGCGCGGTGGGCCGCCATCGACAGCACCGGCGCGTTGGAAAGCTGCCAGCCTTCCGCCGTCGGGATCGCCTTAAAGAGCGGCTTCATCTGGAAGCGCGTCTCCTTTTCATAACCCCACCAGCCCGCCATCCGCGGCAGCGCCGGGTTGGTGCAGTGCTTCTGGTGGATGAAGGCGCCCGCCACGGAGCCGGGGCCCGAGTTCAGGTATTTATACGAGCACCAGCAGGCAAAGTCCACGTCCCAGTCGTGCAGGCGCAGGGCAATGTTGCCGGCCGCATGCGCGAGGTCGAAGCCGCAGAAGGCACCCACATTATGGGCCGCATCGGCGATCGCCTGCATGTTGAACACCTGCCCGCTGTAATAGTTGACACCGCCAAAAATGACGAGGGCCAGCTCGTGCCCATACTGATCGATCGCCGCCAGGATGTCTTCCGTGCGCAGGTGGTATTCTCCTTCGCGGGGCGCGAGCTCGATCACCGCGTCAGCCGGTTCATAGCCATGCAGACGGGCCTGGCTCTCGAAGGCGTACTGGTCGGAAGGAAAAGCCTTGGCCTCGCAGAGGATCTTATAGCGCTCTTTCGCGGGCCGGTAGAAGGTGGCCATCAGCAGGTGCAGGTTCACCGTGAGCTGGTTCATCGCCACTACTTCCTCGGGCAGCGCACCCACGATCGGTGCGAGCAGCGACGGGAACAGCTCGTGGTAATGCAGCCAGGGGTTCTGTGCGTGAAAGTGTCCCTCAACGCCCAGGCGCGCCCAGTCGTCGAGCTCCTGCCCGATATAGTCGCGGGTGGCCTTCGGCTGAAGGCCGAGCGAATTGCCGGTGAAATAAACCGTGTCGCGGCCGTTGTGCTGCGGGATGTGGAAACGACTGCGAAACTCCTTCAACGGGTCGGTCGCATCCTGCTGCCGGGCAAATTCGAGGGTATTCTGGTAATTCATCTGCTGGTAATGACCAAAAGTAAAGCAAATCGCGGCGGGGAGAGAAGGAACACGGAGAGGACGGACGGGACGGAGGAACACGGATATCGGTACTTATCCGTAAAATCTGTCTCGTCCGTGTTCCTGTATTAATCGACCGTAGCGATCACTTTCAATTCGATGGCGATGGGCGTCGGAAGGCTCTTGACCTCCACCGTGGTGCGGCAGGCCTCGATGCCCGCGAAATACTCGCCGTAGATGCGGTTGTAGACGGGAAAGTCTTTTTTCATGTTGGTGAGGAATACCGTCACGTCCACCATGCGGTCCCAGGAGGAGCCGGCGGCCTCGAGCACTGCCTTCACATTGGCGAACACGGAACGGCACTCCGCTTCGATGTCGTAGGAAACGATATTGCCCTCCGCATCCTGCACGAGCCCGGGGATCGAGTTGTCGGCCGCGCTCCGCGGACCGATGCCCGAGAGAAAGAGCAGGTTGCCCACCTTGCGGGCGTGGGGATAAGCGCCTAAAGGCTTGGCCGCGGTTTCCGTTTTAATGATGTCGCTCATGAGAAAAGGCTCTTAAGGTTTTGTGGGTTCTGAAGGTTAGTACAACACTTCGATATTCAATATTCGATATTCCTTGTTCCCTGTTCCCTGTTCAATTGTTCTTACAGCTGCACGCACACGTTCTTCGCCTCGGTAAAGAAGCGCAGCGCTTCCCAGCCGCCTTCGCGGCCGACGCCCGAGTTCTTGATGCCGCCGAAAGGGGTGCGCAGATCGCGGAGGAGCCAGCAGTTGACCCAGATGATGCCGGCCTCTACCTGCATCGCTACCCGGTTGGCGCGCGAGACGTCGCTCGTCCAGATGGTGGCGGAAAGCCCATAATGGCCGGCATTCGCGAGGGCAAGCGCCTCTTCCTCCGTCGAGAATTTTTGCAGCGTCACCACGGGCCCGAAGATCTCCTCGAGGTTGGTGCGGCAGTGCGGGCCGAGGCCTTCGATCACGGTCGGCTCGATGAAGTAGCCGCCGGCGCAGCGGCCCTCGGGTTTCACGGCTTTGCCGCCGGCCAGGGTGGAGCCTCCCTCCTCTTTTGCCGTTTCGATACAGCCCATCACCTTGTCGAAATGCACCTTGCTCACCACTGCGCCCTGCTTCGAATCGGCCTCCATCGGATCGCCGACCTTTAGCTTCTTCACTTCCTCCAGGAAAGCGGTCTTAAACTTTTCATAGATCGACTCCTCGACCAGGATGCGGGAGCCGCAGAGGCAGATCTGTCCCTGGTTGGCGAACGACGACTGCACCGTGGTCTTGAGCATCTTGCCGAAGTCGCAGTCGGCGAAGATGATGTTGGGGTTCTTGCCCCCGAGCTCCAGCGACAGCTTCTTGAACATCGGCGCCGCGATGGAGGCGATGCGCTCGCCCGCGCGGGTGGAGCCGGTAAAGGAGATGGCTTTGATGGCGGGATGCTTTACGATGTGCTCGCCCACGCCCGGGCCGGTGCCGTGCACGATGTTGAGCACGCCTTCCGGAAGGCCGGCTTCCTTGCAGATGCGCGCCAGTAGAAATGCGGTGAGCGGTGTTACCTCGGAGGGCTTCGCCACCACGCAGTTGCCCGCTGCCAGCGCCGGTGCGATCTTCCAGGTAAAAAGGTAGAGCGGCAGGTTCCAGGGCGAGATGCAGCCCACCACGCCGATCGGTTGCCGCAGCGTGTAGTTGATGGCCGTTTGCTCCATCGTGTGGCTGTCGGCCGAAAAGTGCATGATGCCCGTGGCGAAGAAGCGGAAGTTGGCCGACGCCCTGGGAATATCGACACGCTTCGAGAGCCAGAGCGGCTTGCCGTTGTCGGTGCTCTCCGCCTCGGCCAGTGCGTCGCGGTGCTCATCGATGAGGGTAGCGATGCGGTTGAGGACCAGGAACCGTTCCTCGGCCGGCGTGGCCGACCATTTCGGAAAGGCCTTCTTCGCCGCGCCCACGGCCAGCTCCACGTCCTTTTCCCCCGAGTCCGGGATCTGGCAATAGACTTCTCCCGTGGCGGGGTTCACGTTGTCGATAAACTTCCCGCTCAGCGGCCCGATGAGGTAACCACCTATGTAGTTCTCTAAATGCGACGGTACTGCGAAATCGATCATTGAACAAAGTTTAGGATCTCAGATCGTTGATCTCGGATCTGTGATCGGTTTGAAGTCCACCTTGCTTAGGGGACTGGATCTGAGATCCAAGATCCCACATCTGGGATCAAATGGAGCCGGTTCTCCCACCATCCACCGGGATACTGGTGCCGTTGACGTAGGCGGCGGCAGGTGTGGCGAGGAAAGCGGCTACGGCGGCGATCTCGGCGGGTTCGCCGAAGCGGCGGGCGGGAATCTCGGCCATCATCTCTTCCTCTATTTCTTCCTTTGCGCGCCCTTTCTTCTGCGCTGTGTTGTTCACGATCGCTTCGAGGCGGCCGGTGCGCGTGGCGCCGGGCAGCACATTGTTGACCGTGATGCCGAAGGCGCCGAGCTCGTTGGCCATCGTTTTGGCCCAGGAAGCCACCGCGCCGCGGATCGTATTACTGACGCCGAGGTTCCTGAGCGGCACTTTCACCGAGGTGGAAATGATGTTGATGATGCGGCCGTAGCCTTCTTCTTTCATCCGTCCGATCACCGCGGTAGAAAGGCGGTGGTTGGTGAGCAGGTGCTGCTGGAAGGCCTGCAGGAACTGGTCTTCGGTGGCGTCCACAATGGGCCCCGCGGCCGGGCCGCCCGAATTGTTGACGAGAATGTGCACCGGCCGGTCGGCTACGATGGACGCGATAGTCGCCTGCGTGGCGGCCGCGTCGTTGAAGTCGATCACATGATACCGGTGCACCTGCTGCAGGGTGTTATCGAGGCCGGTGACGGCTTGCTGCAGCGACGCCTCATTCCGTGCCAGCAGGATGCATTCCGCACCCATCAGCGCCAGTTCCTGCGCAATGGCGTAGCCGATGCCCTGGCTGCCGCCACACACCAGCGCGGTCTTTCCTTCAAGCGAGAGATTCATGGGGCCAAACTTAGGTCAAAATTCAAAAGTCAACATTCAAAAGGCCCTGCGGTCGCTTCTTTCCCTACAGGCGGCATCCAACCTTCATTTCAGCTCGGTTACGGTGCTGTATGCGACCCTTGCGAACCAGGTTCAATTTTGACTTTTGATTTTTGACTTTTGCCTTAGCTTTAGCGGCAACTAAACCATCAACAATGGCCGTGATCGCTCCCTTCAACCTCAAGCGCTGGATCGATGAGAACCGCGAGCTGCTGAAGCCGCCGGTGGGCAACCAGTGTATCTACAAGAACGCCGAGAACTTCATCGTGATGGTGGTGGGCGGTCCCAATGCCCGCAAAGACTACCACTTCAACAAAAGCGAGGAGCTCTATTACCAGGTGGAGGGCAACATTGTACTCAAGATCATCGACGACGGCGTACCCAAGAACATTCCGATCAATGAAGGTGATATGTTCTTGCTTCCCCCCAACACGCCGCACTCCCCCCAGCGCGGTGCCGGCACCGTAGGCCTCGTGATCGAGAAGATCCGCGACGAGGAAGCCAACGAGGAGGACGCCTTCATGTGGTTCTGCGAAAACTGCGGCAACAAGCTCTACGAGGAATATGCCTTCGTGAAAGACATCGTAAAGCAACTCCCGCCCATCATGGAGCGCTTCTACTCCAGCGAAGACCTCCGTACCTGCAAGAAGTGCGGACAGAAGATGGAGCCGCCGGTCAGAAAATAATCTAAAGATCTCGGATCGCAGATCGCAGATCTACTGCGTCGTCGGCGAGATCTGAGATCATCACATCCGAGATCTGAGATGAAAATCGATATTCACACCCACATCATGCCCGAGCACATGCCCAACTGGGTACGGAAGTTCGGGTACGGTGAGTTCATCCACCTCGAGCACCGCAACTGCAAAGCCTGCATGATGAAGGGCGACAAGCTGTTCCGGGAAGTGGAGGACAATTGCTTCAAACCCGACGCGCGGCTGCCCGAGATGGACGCCACGGGCGTAACCGTACAAGTACTGTCCACGATCCCGGTGCTGTTCAATTACTGGGCGAAGTCACAGGACGGCTATGAGACCTCCCGCTTTTTCAACGACCATATCGCCGAAACCGTGGCGAAGCACCCCGACCGCTTTATCGGCATCGGCACCGCGCCGCTTCAGGACGTGGACCTTGCCGTTCGGGAAATGGAGCGCTGTATGACGGAGCTGAATATGCCCGGCCTCGAGATCGGTACCAACGTCAACCAAAAGAACCTCGGCGACCCCGAGTTCCTCCCCTTTTTCGAAGCGGCCGAGAAGCTGGGTTGCGCCCTCTTTATCCATCCCTGGGAAATGCTGGGCGAAAAAGACATTCAGAAATACTGGCTGCCCTGGCTCGTGGGGATGCCGGCCGAAACCACGCGCGCGATCTGCTCGCTGATCTTCGGTGGGGTGCTCGAGCGCTTCCCGAAGCTGCGCATCGCCTTCGCGCACGGCGGCGGCTCCTTCCCCTACACGCTGGGCCGTATCGAGCACGGCTACGCCGTTCGCCCCGACCTGGTGCAGGTCGACAATACCGTGAACCCACGCGATTACCTGGGCCGGTTCTGGGTCGACTCCCTGGTGCACGATGCACGCACCTTTCAATACCTGCGCGACACGATGACCGACGAAAAGATCTGTGTCGGCTCCGACTACCCCTTCCCGCTGGGTGAGCATCGCCCCGGCGCGCTGGTGGAGGAGTTGCAACTACACCCGGCCGTGCGCGATGGCTTTTTACACCGCAACGCCCTCGATTGGCTGAACCTTAACATGAGCTGATATGAAGCAACTTCTTTCCCTGCTACTCTGCCTGCCCCTGCTGGCTTCGGCGCAGGATGCCACCGACTCGCTCACCGACCAGAAATGGTATCCGGAATACGAGATCATAAACGGCAAGCAGGTGCCTGCCCCGAAGGCGGGCATCCACGGCAACCACTGGATCTATTTCGGAAAGACCTTTTTCTTCGTCGACTTCCGCGGACCTAAAAAAGTAAAGCGGGGCCGCTGGAGCTGGAACGCTTCCACCCGTGCGTTTACCATCAACTCCGGGCAGGGCAAGAAAGCGGAGCGCGGCATTTACAAGGTGCGGCACCTGGGTGCCAACCGGCTCGAGCTCGAATTGCCTGATAAAAAGATCATCGGGATGAACAACGGGCGTGCGAAAGCATCTTGAATCACCCGTGGTTCGGAACGGCCGGAAAAGCTCCTTCAACTATTCACCTACTCCTCCTTTTCGTCGTGATCGTCTTTACTGCCCTGTGCCTGCTTCATCTCGCCCCCGCTCCGAAGCAGGATTCGCTACCCCTGCTCCTCGATCAGAAATGGTACCACAGCTTTTCCATAGAGGACGGCAGGAAGCGCTCCACCACCCGCAAGCCGCTGCACGAGCGGCCCTGGATCTACTTTGGAAAAGAAGGTTTTTTCGAGGACTTCCGCGGTCCCAGGGAGCACTATCGCGGCAGCTGGAAATGGGACGGTGCTGCACGCACCGTGACGCTTAACTGGGACATTGGCAAAAAGCCGCTGCGGATGGTGATGAACGTGCAACAACTGACCCGCGACACCCTGCTACTGGTATCCAACGATCCGTTCGCATCGGGAAACGGCTACCTGAGTGGCCGAACGAATTAGCACCGCCGGATCATTTTGTAATTCGTGAGGGTCACGCCGGATACCGCGACAGTCTGCTCCTGTAAGACGCGGAATCCCTGCTTTTCGAAAAAGGGGCGCGCGGTAATGCTCACATCGGAAGTGACGGTGGCCGCACCTTGGCTGCGGGCATAAACCAAGAGCGCCGCGATGAGGGCCGCAGCCACGCCACAGCGCTGGTGGTTCCGGTGCACATAGAGCAGATCGATATGGGTGCCGTCGAGCGTAACGGAAGCAAATCCCGCGATCGCGCCATGTCGCTCGCCCACAAGAAAATGTTGTTCCTCGATACGTTGTTGAAAGACGTCCGGGCGCGCCGCCCTGCCCGCCCAGGCCTGCACCTGCGCAGCGTTATAGTCGGCGCGATTCACGGTGAGGATGGTATCGCGGAAAAGCGCTTCAAGCTCCGGGGCGTCTGCCGCTGCAGCCGGCCGCAGGGTGATCGCGCTCATTTGGCGCCGAATAACCGGTCGGCGTTCTGCTCCATGATGCGGGCCACTTCCTGTGCGTTCGCATCCTGCTCCTTCAGCTTTCCGATGATGTTGTGGTAGCTCGCCTCGTCGCGGTCCTGGCTCATCTTGAATACGTGCTGGATGTCTTCCACTTCCACCTCGAAGCCCACGATGGCCGCGAGCAGCCGGCCGGTATATGCCTCCGGAAGGTTCTCGTACACCGTGGCGGAGCTGGCATTGCCGCCCTCAAAGAAGAGCGAGGTCTTCTGCAGGATGTCGACGAGGCCCGGTCCGTCGACGAAGCGCATCGTGCCGCGCACGTGCACCGAGCGGTAGTTCCAGGTAGAGCCTTGGGAGGGATTGCTGTACCAGGAGGCGCTAACGTACGTATGCGCGCCCGTGAAGACACACAGCACCTGTGGGTTGGCCTCGAAGGCGAGGTGGTGATCGTTCTTGCGCATCATGTGGCCGCTCAGGTACAGCTTCCCGTCGCGTTCCTCGATGAACACGGGGATCTGCGTGGCAACGGGCCGTCCTTCCGGCGTGGCGCCGATCAGCATGGCAAAGGGATGCTCGTGGATGAACTGCAGCACCCGCGCCGGGTCCTGCTCTTTGTAGTAAGGAAGGTTGTACATGACGGATCGCTTAATTTGCAGTGATGAGAACGGCCCTAAAACTAGCTTTTCTTTCCCTGACTGCCTTCTTGCTGGCGTATGGAACGGCGTTTTGCCAGGATGGAACACCGCCGGAGCCCGACGACGAATTCAACCTGTTCCTGCTCCTGTTCGGGCTCTGCGCCATCGTAGGGGCGCTGGTGCTATTCGTGTTGCTGACCCTGCTGGTGGCGGCCCTGATCCTCGGGCTCAGCGCCGCGGGTGCGCTTTCGGCCTCCCTCATTACGGGCTGGCAGCAGCGCTCGGTGGCCGCGGGCTTCCGCTCCTTCTTACGTACCGGGCTGACGGTGTTCGGAGGCCTCACCGGCGCCTTGTTGATGTGGCTGGTATCGATGTATTTCTTTGAAGACACGCAGGTGCTGCTGCTCTGCACGGTAGGCTTCGTGGCGGGAGCCCTCAGCGGGCTGCTCTTTGCCGGGTTGAGCATCGCCATCCTGCGCTGGAGCCTGCGCTTCGCTCAAAAGAAGCTGGGGGAGCGGGTAATAAAAGACAAAGAACACAGATGACACAGATCGAACGGATAATAACGGATCGAATCCGCGCTTATCCGTAGCCTCCGTTCCCCCGAAGCTTCGGGGCCGTGTTCCTTCTCTCCCGACACCCGATCTTACTCCACCACTTCCGCGATCTGCTCCGTGTTCATGTGCGCGTTGCGCATCGACACGGCGCGGGCCACGAGGCCGGCAAATTCACTGAAGGCCGACTTCGTGATCTCCTCGTCGCTCATCATGATGGGCATACCGAGGTCGCCGCCCTCCCGGATGCTTTGCACCAGCGGGATCTGGCCCAGGAAGGGCAGGTCGTACTCGTCGGCGAGGCGCCTTCCGCCTTCTTTACCGAAGATGTAGTATTTGTTTTCCGGCAGTTCCGCCGGGGTGAAGTAGCTCATATTCTCCACGAGGCCGATGATGGGCACGTTCATCTGCGCCTGCCCGAACATGGCGATGCCCTTCTTGGCGTCGGCAAGGGCCACGTCCTGCGGGGTCGTCACCACCACCACGCCGGTTACCGGAGCGGTCTGCATCACGGTCATGTGGATGTCGCCGGTGCCGGGCGGCATGTCGATCACGAGGTAGTCGAGCTCACCCCAGGCCACGTCGGTGATGAACTGGCGGATGGCGCTCGAGGCCATCGGGCCGCGCCACACCACGGCGTTCTTTTCATCTACCAGCAACCCGATCGACAGCAGCTTGATGCCGAAGCGCTCGAGGGGCACGATCATCGCCTTCTCGCCCACCTGGGTCATCATCGGGCGCTCGCCGCGCACGCCGAACATGATGGGCACGCTCGGGCCGTAGATGTCGGCGTCGAGGAGGCCCACGGAGGCGCCGCCCTGCGCGAGGGCAAGGGCCAGGTTGGCCGATACGGTGCTTTTGCCTACGCCGCCCTTGCCGCTCACCACGGCAATGATGTTGCGCACGCCGGGGAGCACGGTGCTCTTATCGGCCCGCACGGTGCTGGTGCTGGAGGTAAAGTTGACGGTTACGTTGGCTTCTTTATTGACGAGGAGCTTGATGGCGTTGACGGAGGCCTTCTGCATCATGTCTTTCATGGGGCAGGCGGGCGTGGTCAGCACGATGGTGAAGGATACGTCGTTGCCGCTGATCACGACGTCGCGGATCATGTTCAGGGTCACAAGGTCTTTGCCCAGGTCGGGCTCCTGCACGTTGCTCAGGGCTTTCAATATCTCTTCGGTGGTCATGGCTGGTGCTTTGTTAATGAAGTCGCAAAGTTAAGGCAAAGCGGAGCGCCCACCGGCTGCGGTACGGATCAACTGGACTATTTTTGAAGGGATGAAGAAATGGCTACCCCTTCTGTTCGTACTCTTTTTCGCCCAATCCGCCCGCGCCCAGTTCGAGACGACGAAAGACTCGGTGGTGCAGCTGTACGGGGTGGTGATGACCGCCGATTCGCTCGTGGGAATTCCCGCCGTCAGCATCACCATCAAGGGCCAGAACCGCGGCACCATCTCCAACAGCCAGGGCGTCTTCTCCATCGTGGTGCTGAAAGGCGACGTGGTGGAGTTCACCCACGTCTCCTATAAGACGAAAGTGGTCGACATCCCGCGCAGCCTCGTGGGCAACCAGCACAGCGTGGTGCAGCTTATGGTCGAGGACACGGTATACCTGCCTGCCACCATCATCCGCCCCCGCCCCACTCCCGCCCAGTTTGAGCGCGACTTCGTGAAGACGAAGGTTCCCGACGACGATATCGAGGTGGCGCGCCAGAACGTGAGCGTGGCCAAGCGCCGCGTGCTGATGCAGAACATGCCGCTCGACGGCTCCGAGGCCACCAGCCAGCAGTTCCGCAACGTGGCCAACCGCGCCGTTTATGCCGGCCAGCTGCCGCCGCAGAACATCTTCAACCCTGCCGCCTGGGCCGAGTTCATCAAGGCCTGGAAACGCGGCGACTTCAAGCGCAAATCCGATTAACACCGGCGCACATGAACCCCACTACTCCTGCCCGCACGGTGCCGGCGGTCAAAGCCGGACTGATCATTTCGATCGCCGTTTTCATTTTCTATACCTGTATGTACCTGATCGGGGATCCCTATCGCTATAAGGTGGCAGGCGCGCTCTACGAGCTCTTCTTCCTGCCGGCACTGGTGTTGCTGTTGTGCATGCCCCTCGTGTCGGGCTGGTTCGTTATCCGCAAGCGCGGCACCGACCGGCGCCTCGCTGCCCTCACGCTCGCCATCTCGTTTTTCTCCATTGCGATCTTCCTGATGCTGATCCAGCGGCACGGTGGTCATCAATAGGCCGGATACATCCGAAAAAAGCCCCCGACGGTATCGCCGGGGGCTTTTTTAATGGGGTATGGGAAGGATTAGGATTTAATACACGAGGTCCTCGCCCCACTCGGGAGGCGTTTTGGGGTCGCGGGTGCCGCCGGAGCGGTTGGTGGCTTTGTAGGTACGTTCGTCCCGGGTTTCGGGCGTAAACCGGTAGTTAGGGTTACTGTAGCTGCGGTTGGGCTCCTCGGCGACGGGGCGGCGCTCCGGCGCCCGGTCGTATCTGTTCTGCTTCATGGTTAGGGTTTATGGGGATAACGAATCGGCGGCCCGCGGGCGGCCTCCGCTTATTTCAGAAAAATTGATGCCAACCCGGCAGCGTCCCCCGTTTTTTCCCGGAAAACCGCGCCATGTCTGTTTACCAAGACAGGAAAGCAGCTTCAAACCCGGCAGGTTCGCGCAGGCGCGAACCTGCCGGGCTGTCGCCCGGGTCACGACGGCACAACGGCGCAACGGCACGACGCACTTTTTTTCCTATTCCCGGAAAGCCTCATAACGCTAATGTGGCGTTACCCGTAAAAAGCAGCTTGCGCTCGCATTTTTCTGCGCCTTTGCGTCTCCGCGAGCAACCCGCGTGCCGGGTTAAGAAAGGCAGGCTGTTTGCAGCCGCCCTTGCCTGTAAAAGCCAATGCCCTTAATCCAGCAGGAATTTCACATCATCCAGCGTCAGGCTTTTTACGAAGCCCTCCTCGGCCTGGATGAGCTCCTCCGAGATCGTGGCCTTACGCTGCTGCAGCTGGTAGATCTTTTCCTCGATCGAATCGGTGCAGATCATCCGGTAGGCGAACACAGGGCGCGTCTGGCCGATGCGGTGCGTGCGGTCGATGGCCTGTTGCTCCACGGCGCGGTTCCACCAGATGTCGAATAGGAACACGTAGTCGGCCGCCATCAGGTTGAGCCCCGCGTTGCCCGCCTTCAGCGAGAGCAGGAACACCCGCTCGGGCGCCCCGGCGTCGTTGAAGCGGTTGCAGAGCTCCTGGCGCTCTGCCACCGGCGTGCTGCCGTCGAGGCGCAGGGTCGCGATGCGCTCGCGGCTGAGGGCCTTCTCCAGCAGGTCGAGCATGCCGCTGTATTGCGAAAACACCAGCACCTTATGCTCCGGTACCAGTTGGGTCAGCTCCTCGAGCAGCAGCTGCGTTTTGATGGACTCCGTCGTAAATACGTCTTCGTCGCGCACCAGCTCCGCCGAGCAGCAGAGCTGCTTGAGGCGGGTGATACCGGCGAGCACGGCCATCTTGCCCTGCTCCACTCCTTTCTCCTCGATCTCCATCAGCACGTTAGCGCGTACCTTGTCGCGGATGCTCTCGTAGGCCATCCGCTGCTCGGGCTTCATCGTACACCAGAGCACCTGCTCGGTCTTCTCGGGCAGGTCGGTGGCCACCTGGCTCTTGGTGCGGCGGAGCAGGAAGGGAGCCGTAAGGCGGCGCAGGGCCTCGATCTTGTCCGTTTCGCCCCGGCGGTCGATGGCATCGGCATACTGCTGGCGGAAGAATTCGCGCGAGCCGAAGAGTCCGGGCAGCAGGAAGTTGAGCTGCGCGTAGAGGTCGAAGGTGTTGTTCATCACCGGCGTGCCCGAGATGGCGATGCGGTAGCTGCCCTTGAGCTCGCCCACCGCGCGGGTGATCTGCGCCGCCGGGTTCTTGACCTGGTGGCTTTCGTCGAGCACGATCGTGGCGAACACGGTTTCCGAAAGGCGCTCCACGTGCCCCCGTACACTATGGTAGGTAGCGATCAGCACCTGCGGTGCCGTACCGGCTTCGTCTTCAGGTTTTGTAAATAAGCCGATGCGTACGGAAGGCGCAAAGCGCTCCCACTCCTGCTTCCAATTGTAGACGAGCGACGCCGGGCACACGATCAGGTGCTGCCTGCCGGGATCGGCTTCGAGCTGGCGGCAGATGAAGGTGATCGTTTGCAGGGTCTTGCCCAGGCCCATATCGTCGGCCAGGCAGGCGGAGGCGCCTGCCTCGAGCAGGAGTTGCAGCCATTCGTAGCCCTTTTGCTGGTAGGGGCGCAGCGTTGCCTGCACGAGGGCCGGCACGGGGTACAGGATGTCCGTTCCCTTCTGCCAGCGTTGCCATTGCTGCCACCAGGCAGGGTTGATCACCGGCTTCAGCACCGTGGTCTCGGCGCTGTCGGAGGAACCGGTGAGCGCGAGCCAGCGCGGCACCGTGAAGACGTCCTTCTCGATGCGGGCATGGCGGATCAGCGTGGCCCAGGTGTCGAACCACTCGGTGGGCAGCACGCCCATGGATCCGTCCCGTAATAATACGATGCCCTGCCCGGCGAAGATGGCCTTCTGCAGCACGGGCAGGGGCACCTTCTCCTTGCCGAACTGAAGAGCGAAGCGGAGGCGCACCTGCGGGTCGCCCGGGGCCGACAGCAATTCCGTTTCCGTAACCGGCTTGTATTCCGAGCAGCGGAAATGCGTCAGCATGCTGAGGCCGGTGATGGTCACTTCCTGCTCGAGCAGCTTGTAGAAGGCATTGAGGAACCACTGCTTTTTCTGGGCCTCCTCGAAGGAAAGGTAGAAGTAGCCGTTGAGCTGCCCGTCGAAATTGGGGTGCAGCGCGCGGAGGCGGGCCACGAAGGCTTCCTCGGTGGCTTTGCGCCGCCGGATGGTCCACTCGGTGCCACCCGCCTTACGACGCAGCTCGGGCGTCCACACACCGTCTACCTCGATACCGCCGTAGCGCCAGGCGGGTGTGAACACGAGGTAGCGGCCGTTGAGCTCGGAGAGCTGCACGTGGTGCTCGGGCTCCTCGTCGATGATGTTCTCCTCGAAGCAGCCATTGCGGTCTACCGTATAATTACGGTCGAGCACGTCGAGCACCTGTTCGGAAAGCTGTGCCCCATCCTGCGCCCACTGCTCCGGGCGTACCGCCTGCAGCCATTCGAGCGTTTGATAGTCTTTGGTCGACAGCACCAGGAACGTGCTCTCCTTTGCCAGCAGGAAATAGTGGCGCGACCAGCTCTCCAGCGGCGTGCTGCCTTCGTCGGTTTTGACAAAGGCGCAGAGTTGCAGGCCGGCCCCTGTTTGCTCCACGCGGAAGTGCAGCGTGGGCGCGCCCGCCGGGAAGCGGGCCGCCTGCAGGCGTACGCGGTTGCCGTCAACCGGCATGCCGTGGAGCACCCGCAGGCCGGCAGATGCGTCGCGGAAGGCGCGGAAGCAACCGTGCAGGTAGTGAAGCGTACCCTGCTCGAGAAAGGCAGCGGCATCCTGGGAAGTGCGGTGCTCGCGGTATTTCTTCACAAGCTCTGCCCGGCGGGCGATGAGGGCCTCCTCGGTGAGCGCCAGAAGGGCCTGCCGGGTGGTGGCGGGCACGACGGCGAACTGCCGGTTCACGATCCGCACGGTAAGCCTGGCCGGGGGGCCGAAGGAGAACTTGACGGCCGGATCCTGCGGCATCACGTCGAGGCCCGGGTAGGGCTGGCCGGGCTTCTTCAGTTCGAGGCGCAGCACATAAACCGACGCTTCGGGTGCCTTCGTTTTTTGCATAGGGCGGCGAAAATAGTTTGAAGTTTGGAGTTTGCGGTTAGTGGTGACAGCTTCTGCCGGCGCTTTCCCGTTGCCGGTGGCGGCGGTGTTGATAAGTGGAAAAGTTTTCGGGGTTCAGGGAGGTTCAAGGAGGTTCAGGGAGGTTCAGGGAGGTTCGGAAAGGTTCTTAGGGTCAGCACCCGTAACGTCTCGGCGCGCCCGGCAACCTTCAGAACCTTAAAAACCTTCAGCACCCTAAAAGCCTGAACCATCCTGAACTCTTCTGAACCTTTCAAACCCGTCAAAACCTTTCAAAACCCTTCTTCTATATTTGCCCCCTCAAACCTTGCATATGAAGAAAATTGCAGTCATCGGCGCCGGCACCATGGGAAACGGCATCGCGCATGTGTTCGCACAGTCCGGCTTTTCCGTAGCGCTGATCGACGTGTCGGCCGAGCAGCTCCAGAAGGCCATCGCCACGATCGGTAAGAACTTCGACCGCCAGGTCGCCAAAGGCGCCGTGACCGAGGAGCAGAAAGCGGCGGCACTCGGCAACATCACGACCTTTACCGCCATGGAAGAAGGCGTCAAGGACGCTGAGCTGGTAGTAGAGGCCGCCACCGAGAACGTGGAGCTGAAGCTCACCATCTTCCGCCAGCTCGATGGCCTCGCCCCCGAAGGCTGCATCCTCGCCACCAACACCTCGTCGATCTCCATCACCCGCATCGCGGCCGTTACGAAGCGCCCCGAGCTCGTGATCGGCATGCACTTCATGAACCCCGTGCCGGTGATGAAGCTCGTGGAGATCATCAACGGCTACGCCACGAAGCCCGAGGTGAGCGAATCGATCGTGACCCTCAGCAAGCAGCTGGGCAAGATCCCCTGCGTGGTGAACGACTACCCCGGCTTTATCGCCAACCGCATCCTGATGCCGATGATCAACGAAGCCATCTACAGCCTCTACGAGGGCGTAGCCGGCGTGGAGGAGATCGATACGGTGATGAAGCTTGGCATGGCCCACCCGATGGGACCGCTGCAGCTCGCCGACTTCATCGGCCTCGACGTGTGCCTCTCCATTCTGCGCGTGCTGCACGACGGCTTCGGCAACCCGAAATATGCCCCCTGCCCGCTGCTCGTGAACATGGTTACCGCGAAAAAGCTCGGCGTGAAGAGCGGCGAAGGCTTCTACACCTACACACCGGGCTCGAAAGACCTCGTGGTGAGCGCGTCGTTCCGGAAGTAAGCGTTTTCCCATTTTCCGGTCGATCCGGGATAAGTCAAAATTCAAGAGTCAAAACTCAAAATCTCGAAAGCCCGAATCCCTGGATCGGTTGCAGTCAGCAAGCGATGCCGCGCGCAAGGCTTTTGACTTTTGAATTTTGACTTTTTACTTGAACGAGATACCAGACCTTCGGTCCATGGATCCTGAAGAGCAGCCCTACGAACAACCGGTCTATACCATCCCGCTGGACGAGGTGCTGGCGTTTGTACGCATGCAAACAAAGCGTCCCGACGCGGGGGCCGACAGCGACCTTTTCGCTGACCTGCACTGCACCGGCAAGTCGTTCAACAAGCTCGTCGAGGCCTTTGGACGGGAGTTCAATGTGGACGTGACGGGCTATAAATGGTACTTCCATACCGACGAAGACGACCACAGCATCGGCACGATGCTGTTCAAGCCGCCCAACGAGCGGGTACAGCGGATGCCTATTACCCCCGAAAAGCTGTGGGTGATGGCCAATGAAGGCCATTGGAACATCAACTACCCGGAGCACGAGCTCCCCTCCTCCCGCGCCGACATCTTCATCAACATCCTCATCTTCATCGCCGGCGCCCTGCTGCTGGCCTATATCGCGAAGCGCTGGTAGGCCCGGAGTTCCGGCCCCGGCCCCCTGTCCCCCGTAGGGGGAACTTAGGTCATTTCCTTCCCCACGATAGCGGTTCGTATCAAAGCACCAAATGTTGAATTTAGGAGGGGTGGAAAGTGCTTGCAAACCGGTGCCAGCCCACTTCATTTGTTCATATGCTGATATGTTCCTGTATTCACATTCTAGCCTCTTCATGTAGAAAGCCCCGGCGCATCGCGGGGGCTTTCGAATAAAACAAAGTGGAGCAATGGTCCAGGAAAGAAAAGAAGGCTCCACCTAAGTTCCCCCTAGGGGGACAGGGGGCCGGGGCCGCTACAGCGGGCCGCGCACCGACAGCGTATGCATATCCCGCAGCTTCTGCAGGCAGGGCTCCTCGTCTTTTTTCGGTACGCCGATCACCGTACGGCAAAACAGGAGGTTTTCCTGCTCGTCGATGGTGCAGCCGAAACGCTTGACTACGGTCATCACGTCGTTCATCAAAGTATAGTCGAATTGCAGCTCATAGCGCACGAGGATCGGCTTCTGGATGACGGGGGTAAGCTGCAGGGCAAAGGAGGCCGACGTTTTATAGGCGTTGATGAGACCGGGCACGCCGAGCAGGGTGCCGCCGAAGTAGCGTACTACTACGATCGCGGTGTTGGTGATGCCTTTGGAATCGAGCTGCCCCAGGATCGGCTTGCCTGCGGAGCCGGAGGGCTCGCCGTCGTCGCCCGCGCGGAAGTTGTTGCCATCGGTGCCAATGCGGTAGGCGAAACAGTGATGGGCGGCCTTGGGATGCTCCTCCTTGAGGGCCCGCAGGCGTTTCTTGAAGTCGTCCGCGCTGCCGATGGGAAAAGCATAGGCCAGGAAGGTACTGCCGCGGTCGCGGAACTCGGCGAGGGCTTCTTTTTCGATCGTGTGGTAATGCGTCATGCAGGTAGCGGCACGGCGGCCGTGCCGTCGTTTTTGAGTTGGGCCGCAAGTTAGCGCATCCGGCCCAAAGACCCTTCCGCTTTGCGATACGTGTCGGCGCGGTCGGTGCCCAGGACGCGGCTGTGGAGCAGCACGCCGCCGGAAAACTGCGGCGCCGGGATGCCGCTGCCCACGCGGAGCGCCGTATTGGTCAAAACAAGCGTTTCGTCCCAGAGGCCGGAATCGATAAAGCATTGCAGGAGCTGGGCGCCACCCTCCACGAGCAGGCTCTGCAAGCCGCGTGCGTGTAAGGTCTGCACAATGCGCTCCGCGAATCCCGGGGATCCGAAGCCGTCGAGGTGCACATATTCGAGGCCGTGGTGCCGTTCGTTCTTGCCTTCGTTGAGCACGAGCGTGGGCAGGTCGCCGCTGAACAGCCGCAGGCCTACGGGCAGGCGCCGGCGCCGGTCAAGCACGATGCGCAGCGGCTGCGCGCCGGGCCAGTGGCGTGTGGAGAGCTCCGGGTCGTCGAACAGCGCCGTGTTGGTGCCTACGAGGATGCCAGCGTGCGTGGCGCGGAGACGGTGCGTGAGGCGCGCGCTCAGCGCACCCGAGATGGCCGCGCGGCGCCCGTGCAGACCAGCCACCTGCCCGTCGGCCGACTGTGCCCATTTGAGTGTGATGAAGGGACGCTTCTCGGTATGGAACGTAAAGAAGGCGCTGTTGAGCGCACGGCATTCGCCCTCCAGTATTCCTACGGTAACATCGACGCCCGCGGCGCGCAGCTTTTCGATCCCTTTCCCCGCCACCAGCGGGAACGGGTCGCGGCAACCCACTACCACACGCGGGATCGCGTGCCGGATCACCAGGTCCGCACAGGGAGGCGTCTTGCCGAAGTGCGCGCAGGGCTCCAGGGAAACATAAAGCGTGGCCTCCGCAATGAGGGGCTTGTCTTCCTCCCGCACCGACTCCAGGCATTCCACCTCGGCATGCACGCCCCCGAAGCGGCGGTGCCAGCCCTCGCCGATTATACGGTCGCCATGCACCAGCACTGCGCCTACCATGGGGTTGGGCGCTACCGCCCCCCGCCCGTTGCGGGCCAGCTGGAGGCAGCGAAGCATATAGGTATCGTGTGGCAGCATGGGAGCGGTTGGGTTCCAAAAATAAAGAAAGGATTATGTTTGGCTCATGAAAACAGGAGCCGCCGAAAAAGAGCTTGCCCGCCAGCTTGAAGCCGTTTACGATGCCGGTGAAAGCGCGGCCGTGGCGACGCTGGTGTTCGAGGCCCTTACCGGCCTGGACCGCTCGCGGCTGCGGCTGCAGCGAGAAACCGGGCTGACCGACGAGCAGGTGCTTCGCCTTGAGGCCATCACGCGGCGGCTCTTGCAGGAAGAACCGGTTCAGTATGTGCTCAACGAGGCCTGGTTCGCCGGCATGCGCCTGTATGTTGACCCGGCCGTGCTCATCCCGCGTCCCGAAACCGAGGAGCTCGTGGAGTGGATCGTTTCCGACCTACGCGCGCGTGGCCTCGATGTATTTGACAAGGCTCCCAACGGTGCCGACCGCACCGAAGTGCTGAAGGTGCTCGACGTGGGCACGGGCTCGGGCTGCATCGCCCTCGCACTGAAGCAGCGGATGCCGCGCGCCGAGGTGTGGGGCTGCGACGTGAGCGACGAGGCGCTGAACGTAGCGCGCCGCAATGGCTCCACGCTCGACATCCGCGTCGACTTCCAGGGCGTGGACTTCCTGAGTGATGCCCAACAGACGCTGCTCCCTTCGGTGGACGTGCTCGTCAGCAACCCGCCCTATATCCCTTTGAAGGACCGGAGCAGCATGCACGGCAACGTGGTGCAATGGGAGCCGCATACCGCGCTGTTCGTGCCCGATAACGACCCCTTGCTCTTCTACGCGGCGATCGCCCGCTTCTGCAACCGCCGCCTGCATACGGGTGGGGTCGTCTACCTCGAGATCCACGAGGAGCTCGGCGCCGCTGTTACCGAACTGTTCCGGCATGCCGGCTACGCCAACGTAGAACTACGGAAAGACCTGCAAGGTAAGGACCGGATGGTACGTGTGAGCAGGATTTAGAGAAGGGTTCAGGAAGTTTAGATGGTTTAGAAGGGTTGGAGAACAGCCTGACCGCGGGTAAACGGCTGCGGGTAATAGAAAAGGGACGCCACAAAGCAACCCTTTACCAATTAACAAATAGACTAATAGACTATTTTACCAGTGCCACCACTTTGGCGTTGTATTTTTTGGCGATGTTCATGATCTTGAATACTTCGCCGTAATAAGCCGACGTATCGGCGTTCAGCACTACCGACGGGGTATCCACGGCCTTGCGCTGGTTCTCGATCTCTACCCGGAGCAACGTATCCATACGGGCAAAGTCTACCTGGCGGGTGCCGATATAGAACTGGTGATCCTTATTGATGCTGACGACGATGTTCTGCTTCGCCTTCGTGTCTTTGCCACCGCGCGGGTTATTGACCCGTACGAGGTTGGGGTTGGCGAGCGTAGCGGCAATGAGGAAGAACAGCAGCAGGATGAACAGGATGTCGTTCAGCGGGCCGGTGTGCACCTCGGTATGGGCCTTTAGTTTTCTGCGGATGTTCATGGGCGTTCGGGGATTCGGTGATCAATGACCTTATCGGGCGGGCTCCTGCAGTACGTCGATGAACTCAGCACTCGAGGCTTCCATCCGGTTCGCCGTCTTGTCGACCTGCGTGGTGAGGTAGTTGTGCGCGATATAGGCCAGCAGGCCGATGATGAGGCCCGTTGCCGAGGTGATCATTTTGGTGTAGATACCGCCGGCCATCGTCTGGATGGTGAAGTCACCGGTGGAGGCGAGGTTGTAGAACAGCTGAAACATCCCGAAGATGGTACCGAGGAAGCCGAACATCGGCGCGATACCCGCGATGAGGGAAAGAACCGACAGGTTGCGCTCCAGGCGGTAGAGTTCCAGCTTGCCCACGTTTTCCATGCTCTTCTCGATGATCTCGATATCCTTGCCGAGGCGCTGGATGCCCTTGTCGATGATCCGGGCCACCGGGTTGTTGATGTTCTTGGCATAGCTGCGCGCGGCCGATACGTTTCCGTTGACGATGTGGTCGCGGATGATGTTCATGAAGTTGGCGTCTATCTGGGACGCTTTGCGGATGGCCTGCAGGCGTTCGAAGAACATGTAGATCGTAAGCAGGAACAGCACTGCCAGCGGGATCATCAGCCAGCCCCCAAGCGTCAGCAGCTCATAGAATGAGATGGAGCCGTCGTTGTTGGCATCGGTGGCGGCGGCTGCGCCGGAGGCCAGCTTCGTGGCCGTGTCAAGTGTCTGCAGCAGGTTGATCATAGACTCGGTTCTACTTTGAGGTCGTAAATGTAATACAAGCCCCTATAACGCGGGCCGGTACGGCTTATTGTTCCGAAAATAAGAGGGAAAGCCACACTCCCAGTTTAACCGAAGGGCAACTTTGTCGGGGCTTTAACAACCTCACCCCCGGCTCCTCTCCGGGAGAGAGGGGTGCCTCTGTGGTGCCTACTTTATTTCTACGAAACGATCTTAACGCCGGGCATGCGCGTTTGCCAGCTGATACTGGTGCTTGATCCATCTGCGCCTATCGTATCGATCATAGCCTCCGAAGCCTCGGGGCTGCGTTCCTTCTCGCTCCCCGACAAAAAAGGAGCGCCGCAGCGCCCCTTCGATATTCGTTATTCGTTGTTCGTTATTCGATATTCATTTCCCTGCATTCCGGCCGGCTTGATCATCAGCGCCTGGATCTGCTTCATGGTGTTCTCCATGCCCTGCGAGGAGCCGTCGAGGAAGATGACGTTGCCCTTGCCGTACTCGGCGAAGTTCTTGATCGCTTCCGTCCACATGCTGAAGAGGATCACGTTGGTGTCGAGGTTGGCTTGCTTCATCTGCTCGGCGGCCTCGGTCATACCGCGGGCCACCTCCTGCCGGAAGAGCGCCACACCCTGCCCGCGCAGCCGTGCTGCCTCGCGCTCCGCCTCGGCGGCGATCTTGATGGCGTTACCCTCGGCCTCTGCCGATTTGGTTTTGGTGATCAGCAGCGCCTGGCCCTCGTTCTCGGCGGCCGCCTTCAGGTTGTTGGAGGCCACCACCTTGCTCATGGAGTCCAGGATGGCTTTGTCGAAGGTGATGTCGTTGATCTGGAGGTCGAGCAGGTGATAGCCCCACTCCTCGAGGGTATGGTCGATCTCCACCTTCACGTATTCCACGATATCGCGCCGCAGGCCCAGTACCTCGGCCTGCTTGCGGGTGGCCACAAAGGAGCGGATATTGCCTTCGATGGTGCGCACCAGTGCCTGCATCAGGTCTTTCTCGCTGATGAACTTGAAGGCCACCTTCTTGATCGTTTCCTCCTCGGCGTTCTGGACGGCGAAGAGCAGCATGCTTTTGAAGTAGACGTTGGCCTGGTCCTGCGTCACCGCCTGGAACTCGAGCTCCACCGATCGGTTCTGGATCGACACCTTGCGAAAGAGCTGCTCGAGCACGGGGATCTTGAAGTTGAGGCCCGGGCGCACGATGCGCTGGTACTTCCCGAACATCGTGATCACGCCGATATAACCCTGGTTGATGGTGAAGATGCCGCTGAAGATGATGAACAGCACCAGGAGCAGCCACCAGTAGTCGAAGATAAAGCCAACGAAGCCCGAAGGCTCGGTCTGGAGAAGGAACATAAGCAATCCATTTTGATTTGAGCTTAAAGATAAGCCTTGTGGTGTATGGACGCCGATAATGGAACGCGGGGCAATGTAACGGGTTTGTTCTGCATCTTCACCAGGCTTCGTGGCTGGTCCTTTTCAAAAACCCACGGCTGATCCTTCGCTCCAATCGGGATTTCAACGCGGGCCGGCCCTTTTCTAAAACCCACGGCTGAAGCCGTGGGCTGGTATGTTTCGAAAACCCATGGCTGAAGGCATGGGCTAGTGCGAGGCAACCATCCAAAACCAACTAAAACCATCCTAGACCGTTCAAAACCCTTTCCCTCCCCTACCGTATAAATACGTAAATGTCCACCCTGCGGTTGCGGCGGCGGCCCTGGGGCGTGCGGTTGTCGGCAATGGGACGGCTGCGCCCGAAGCCCCGCGCTGCCACCGGCACCTCGATGCTGTATTGCAGGTAGGTAGCCACTGCCTGCGCCCGGTTGGCCGATAGCTCCAGGTTCCACTCCTCGGTGCCCAGGCTGTCGGTATGGCCTTCCACCACCACCGAGTCGAGCACAAAGGCCTGCTGCTTGCGCATGAAGGAATCGAGCGCGAGCAGCGCCCGCTTGTTGAGCTCCCAGCTGTTGGTGGCAAAGAGCACGTCAGGCACCTCGAGCGTATCCACGTGCAGGATCTTGGTAGGTGGCAGCTCCACCGGCTTCGGCGGCAACTCGCTGTTGTCCTTGATCCGGCGCTGCAGGTACTCGTGGCGCTCGTCTTCCTCGTACACCCCTGCGGCGCGGCGGCGCCAATCCGTGCACAGGCGCTCAACGGGATCGAGGGGCAGCAGGGTCACATCGTCGATAAAGAAGAAGTTGTGGTGCTGAATGGCGGGGTGGCTCGGGTAGCGCCAATCGCCCCGGCGGAAGTTGCCAAAAGCAAGGAAGGCCTCGTCGCCCCGGGCCACGTAGTCGATCGTGATCCGCTGCCAGTTCGAATCGATCCGTGCAGCGCGCTCGCGGGCATCCCGGAAAAATACGGACGGCGTCCGCTCCGGGAACGGCTGCTTGTCGAACAAAGGATCATCGGCACGAAACGATACCCCCAGCGAGTCGATCATCGTGGGATAGGGCGACTTCACGAAGAACTGCAGCCGGTAGGTTTTGCCGCGGCGCATGGCGCACAGGAGGCGCGACCGTACGAAGGTGCGGAAATACGGCTTCTCGTAATTGCCGGCCACTACCGCGATGAAGCGCTCTCCTCCATGTGCCCGCCCGGCGCCGATATAATAATAGTCGAAGGAAGGGATCGTATACAGCCAGGCCTCCGGAGCGCAATGCACCCGGTACTCCGCGCAAATGTTCGGCTCCTCAAAGCCACCGTTGAGCAGCAGGCTTTGGGCAACCGCCCGTTGAGACAGCAGGAGCAGGATCAGCAGCAATGCGCGCATTCGGAAACAAACAGCCTTTTTCCGGGCCCGTCACGACGCCGGCTTTTCGGCCCAGATGCTGCATAAATGTACGATTGTTTCCACGGCTTTGTTCATGTCCTGCACACTCACGAACTCCTTCATCGAGTGAATGCCCTGCATGCCGGCAAACAGGTTCGGACAGGGCAGCCCCATGAACGACAGCCGGCTGCCATCGGTACCGCCACGGATGCTTTCCATCTTCAGCTCCAGGCCGCTACGGCGGATGGCTTCCTTCGCGTGTGCCACCACTTCGGGATGCTGGTCGAGCACTTCCTTCATGTTGCGGTACTGCTCCGTGATCGTGAACTCGTAGGAGGCGCCGGGATACTTTTCGAGTACGAGCTCCGTCAGCTCCCGTAGTAACTCCTCTTTGGGGCGGAGCAGCGCGGTATCGAAATCGCGGATGATGAACTCGAGGGTGCAGCGCTCGGCGATGCCCTCGAAGCGTACGGGGTGCACGAAGCCTTGCTTGCCGTCGGTAGTTTCCGGGGAGAGCTCCGACTGGGGCAGGCGTGCGAGCAGCTCGCCGCCGATCTTGAGCGCGTTCACCAGCTTGCCTTTCGCATAGCCCGGGTGCGTGATCACGCCATTGATGACGATCGTGACCGCATCGGCACTAAAGGTCTCGTCTTCGAGCGCGCCGGCCTCGCCGCCGTCGAGTGTATAGCCGAATCGGGCGCCGAGCTTTTGCATGTCCACCTTCGCGGTACCGCGGCCCACCTCTTCATCGGGCGTAAAGAGGATGCGGATGGCGCCGTGCTTTACCTCGGGATGCGTCATCAGGAAATGGGCGGCGTCCATGATCTCGGCCATGCCGGCCTTGTCGTCGGCTCCAAGCAGCGTGCTGCCCGAGGCGGTGATGATATCGTGTCCCTTCAACTGGTGGAGGTAGGGAAAGTCTTCGGGGCTGATGACGATGGTTGGATCGTCAGGAAGCGCGATGTCCTGTCCCGCATAATTACGGTGCAGGAGTGGCTTCACGCCGGTGCCGCTGGCATCGGGCGCCGTGTCTACATGCGAGCAGAAACAGATCACCGGCACCTCATGCTCCACGTTTGAGGGCACCGTGGCGTAGATGTATCCGTGCTCGTCGAGCTGCGCATCCCCGATCCCCATGGCTTTCAGTTCTTCCACGAGGATGCGGGAGAGGTCCTTTTGCTTTTCAGTGCTGGGCTGGCTCGCCGATTTCGGATCGCTCTGGGTATCTACCTGCACGTAACGCATAAAGCGCTCCGCGGCGGTGAAGGCGTAATTCTGGAACATGCCTCAAATGTAGGCGGTCTTGCGAAGTCAAAATTCAAAAGGCAAAAGTCAAAAAACTTAAAAAGCATCATTTCTCAACGGTTTCAGCTTCGTCTTACCTGCGACCGCAAATTCGAACCAGCATACCTACTCCCCAAGCCGATCACAGCATAAGAATGGAAGCTCCGTCCCAGTTGAAACGCCCCTTTTGACTTTTGAATTTTGACTTTTGATTTTCTGAACCCACCCGAAAAGAAAAAGGGCTGCCCGATGAGGAGGAGCCCTTTTTGAATTTAGATTTTTGACTTTTGCCTTATCAAGGCATGATGATGCGCGAGGTCGGCACGATCTCTACGAGCTCGAGGTCGAAGATGAGGTCCTGGCCGGCGAGCGGGTGGTTGGCATCGAGGAGCACGGAATCTTCACGCACTTCGGAGATGGTGACCGGGAACTGCTGGCCCTGGCCGTTGTTCATCATGAGCTGCATGCCTACTTCGGCCTGCATATTTTCGGGGAACTGATTTTTGGGGAACTCGAAGAGCATCTCTTCGCTCTTCTCGCCGTAGGCATCGCCCACGGGGATCTCGATGGTGCGTTTTTCGCCGGGCTGCATGCCCTTCACGCCTTCGTCGAAGCCACGGATCACCTGCCCGCTGCCCACCGTGAACTCCAGCGGCTCGCGGCCTTCGGAGGAATCAAAGGTTTCACCGCTGCGCAGCTTACCATGGTAATGTACACGGATCTTGTCGCCGTTCTGTACCTGTTGCATAGAAATTCAAGTTTTTAGTCTGCAAAAAATGTTCGTATGTCCTTGCGGCTTTCCCGCTTCCGGGATGCTGAACGTCCGCTTCGATCACCAGGTGGGGCAAAAGGGAGAAGGCGTTGCTACAAAGTCTCGCAAAGTACGTTTTTAACGGTTTGCCCGGCAAATTTTCCGGAATTTAGCAGCGCACAAAAGCAATACCATGTTTGCACGCATCCTTCCCGCCGCGCTCCTGCTGAGCCTCTTTGCCAGCTGTGCCGGTGCCCAGAAAACGAAGTCGACAGAGGCCGCTCCCGGCACCTCCGCAGCCGGTAATCCGGCAGGCGCGCAGGGCATTCTGCCCGCAGCCGAGCGCCCCGACCAATACCTGCCTCACCTGAAAGGAAAGCGCGTGGCGCTGCTCGTGAACCAGACCTCTACTGCGGGCGGCAAGCACCTCGTAGACGTGCTCCGCGCACAGGGTGTCACGCTGCAGGTCATCTTCGGGCCGGAGCATGGCTTCCGCGGCAATGCCCCCGACGGTGCCAAGATCGAGAGCAGCACCGACCCGGCCACGGGCGTGCCGGTGGTTTCGCTCTACGGCAAGAAGCTGAAGCCCTCGGCCGAAGACCTCAAGAACGTGGACGTGATGGTGTACGACATCCAGGACGTCGGCACGCGTTTCTACACCTACATCTCTTCGCTGCAGTATTATATGGAAGCAGCGCTCGAAAACAATATTCCCCTCGTCGTGCTCGACCGACCCAACCCGAACGGTCACTACGTCGACGGTCCAGTGCTCGACCGCAGGTTCGCCTCCTTCGTGGGGATGCAGCCCGTGCCCGTAGTGTATGGACTTACGGCCGGCGAGTATGCCCAGATGATCCTGCAGGAGGGCTGGCTCTCCGAGTCCGCCAATGCCGCCTACCGCAACCTGCAGCGTGCGCGCTATGCCGCCGGCGCCCGCTTCTTCCAGCTCCACGTGGTGCCCTGCGCCAACTATACCCACGGCAGCGTATACGCGCTGCCGGTGGCCCCCTCTCCCAACCTGCCCACCATGGCCACGATCTGGTGGTATCCCTCTACCTGCCTGTTCGAAGGCACCGTGCTGAGCGAGGGCCGCGGCACGCCGGCGCCCTTCCGCACGATGGGACATCCGGAGCTGCCGAAGACACTCTATTCCTTTACCCCGCGCGCCACTTCCGGCGCCCCGAATCCGAAGCACAAGGATGCGACCTGCTATGGGTGGCTGCTGCCCGAGCCTTCGGCCGCTACCGTCACCAGCACGCACAACAGGCTGCAACTCGGCACCCTGCTCGAGGCCTACCGCCTCTTCCCGCAGAAAGACTCGTTTTTCAAGGTGAGCACCTTCAACCGGCTCGCCGGCAATGATGTGCTGCTGCAGCAGATCCGGGAGGGCAAGAGCGAAGCCGAGATCCGCGCCAGCTGGCAGCCGGGCATAACCGCGTACAAAGCGATCCGCAAGAACTACCTTCTTTACCCGGACTTCGAGTAGAAAGAGCACGGATGCTACGGATCGAACGGATAAGTACAGATAGATACACACCATCCGTGTCAATCTGCAGCATCCGCCCAATCTGCGTTCTTTCTCGCCCCATCTTTGCCGCATGGAACTGAAGGATCTCCGAATTGTGTTCATGGGTACGCCGGACTTCGCCGTGGCTTCGCTCGATGCCCTCGTGCAGGCCGGTTGCCACATCGTGGGCGTCATTACCGCGCCCGATAAGCCCGCTGGCCGGGGCATGCAGCTGCAGGGCAGCGCCGTGAAGAAGTATGCCGCAGAGCGAGGGCTGCACCTCCTGCAACCGGAGAAGCTGAAGAATGAGGCCTTCCTCGAAGAGCTGCGCTCCCTCCGCGCCGACCTGCAGGTGGTGGTGGCCTTCCGGATGCTGCCCGAAGCCGTCTGGAACATGCCGCCGCACGGCACCATCAATGTACACGGCTCCCTGCTCCCGCAGTACCGGGGCGCGGCGCCCATCAACTGGGCTGTCATCAACGGCGAAACAGAAACCGGCGTCACTACGTTCCGGCTGCAGCACGCGATCGACACCGGCGACATCCTGTTGCAGGAGCGCATCCCGATCGGCGCCGACGAGACCGCGGGCGATGTGCACGACCGCATGAAGGAGACCGGCGCGCAGCTGCTCGTGCGCACGCTGCAGCAATTGACCGCAGGGACGCTGCACCCCGTGCCCCAGGCACACCTCGACCCGACCTCCCTCAAACACGCCCCCAAGCTGGTAACGGAAACCGGCCGCATCGACTGGACGAAGCCCGTACGCGACGTGCACAACCTGGTACGGGGCCTCTCCCCGTTCCCCGGTGCGTTTAGTACCCTTAGCGGGAAGATGCTGAAGATCTACCGCTGCCGCGTGGTGGCCGGCACACCGAACGAAGCACCGGGCACGCCCGTGACGGATGGAAAGACCTACTTGCACTTTACCTGCCCCGACGGCTACCTCGAGGTTGTAGCACTACAGCTCGAGGGAAAGAAGCGGATGCCTGTAGGCGACTTCCTGCGCGGCTATCGCTTCGAGTAGTTTCGCACCTACGCGCCAAAGACGCAACGAACGCCAATGAATGCAAAGAGGGAAAGCGATGCTTTCCCTCTTTGCTGCTTGCTCTTTGCGCAGTCTGCGCTCCTTGCGCGCCCCGAAGCCCCGGAGGCATAAAACTCAAAGCTTCAGCTTTGCCTGCAATTCCGGCGTCAGCGCGGCCTTCGGCAGCACGAGGCTGATGGTGTTGATGTTGAAATATGCTTCCGACACCAGCAGGTAGCCTTTGTACGGCCCCACCGTGCCCCAGGAGTTTTTCACGAGGAAGAAGGTGCGTCCGTCGCGGCTCTTCTCCACGCCCACGATGTGCATCAGGTGATCGTCCTGCGTTACAAGACTCTCGTACAGCGCTTGGCGGAGCGCAGCATCGGCCGGCAACTCAGGCGTTTCCGGGCTGATCTCTTCGGGCTTGTACTTCTTTTTTGCGTCGAGGAACAGAGCGAGCCCCTGCTCCTGCCGGAAGCCGTTGTTGCTGACGTCGGCGTCCCAGGTGATCGAGTAGCCCTTACTCACGGCGGTTTTCACGGTCTCGGTGAGCTCATTGAGCGGCAGGTTGTAGTAGCTGCCGTTGGAGAAGTTGTCTGGTACTTCTACGGCATAGGGCGTATAGTAGGGACGGTGCGTGAACGAGGTCAGGTTCACGAAATCGGCGCTGTTGAAGCGGATCACCTCGGCCGCAAACGACTTCGGCGTGTACTTCTTTCCTGCGTAGGTGAACTCGGCGGGCGGCGCTCCCATCCATTGGTCAAGAATGGCCGTGTATCCGGGCACCCAGTTTGCTTTTACCGCACCCGCCTTTACGACGCTGTCGACATAGCGCTCGAGTTGCTTGAACATTTTTGCGTGGTCGTATTCTTTCTGGCCCGAGCCGAGGCCGCTGTAAGCGCTTTCCGGCATGGCGCCGTACCGCTCCGTGGCGCGCACCGGGTCATGCCCGAGGCCGCCCTCGCTGAACTGGGTCTTGCCCAGCCGCAGGATGTAGTTGTGCGCTTTTTCGATATAGATATTGCGGACCGTGAACATCTCGCTCAGGTCGATCTCCGTAGCGGCGTTGACGATCGCCTGCGACTCGAGCATCGAGGTGGCGGAGAAGCTCCAGCAGGTGCCCGACATCTGCTGGTCTTTTACCGGTGTGGCCTTCACCACTTTCACGGCCAGGAAGCCGGGCAGCTGTATCTCGGTCTGGGCGTGAAGCGCGCTACCGGCCAGCAGCAGGGCAGCAAGGGTTGCGTACGAATGTTTCATATAGCAATTTTTGGAGGGATGCGGTGCATCGGTGAGTGCTTTTTTAAATCTACGAATCTTTGCGCACATCGGGGTTACAAATCGCATCAACCCCGGCAGCGGATCGGGAGAAGCAACATAACAAAAAGAAAGGTCGCCCGTAAGCGACCCATACAAATAAACTAATAGACCAATAGACTAATAAACCACCCGCACCGTGAACTTCTCGGCATCGCCCGTTTCGAGCACCGAGGCCGCGGCGTTGGAGAGCCGCACGTCGAAGCCGGTGTTCTGGCGGATGCCGCTCATGCCACCGAGGACCTTTGCGTAGACGGTCTTGCTGTTGGTGACGTTCACCACCTTTACGATGGTCCCGGGCTCGGCCCCGTCCATCAGGATGTAGTATTTCATGTCCTGCCAGCCGCTGGCCGTTTTGAAGATACCGGCGATGGCGTTCTGGTCCTTACCGGCATTCTGGGTGCGCAGTTGCTGCTCGTAATGCGTTTTAAAGAAGCCGCCACGGCCGTCGCTCACCGCGGTGCGGGGCGGGTTGCCGGCTACGGCCGGCGGCGTCACGGTTTCCACCTTGCGCGGCGGTGTATTGGGATCCACGGCAGGCGGATCGTTCTTGACCGGAGTATCGTTCTTGACCGGCGGGTCAACCTTCGGCGGCGTGGCGGTTCCGCTGCCTGCCGGAGGAGTGGCGGCCGTTGCTCCCGGAGTAGTGCCGGCAGCGCCTGCGCCCGTGGCTCCGGTGGCGCTGCCACCGAGGTAGCCCACCACCAGTTTTTGACCAACGACGATCGCATCGCTTTTCAGGTTGTTCCACTTGCGGAGGTCGGCCATCAGCACCTTCCCGTTCTTGCTGCTCACGCGGAACAGGCCTTCCTTTTCGCCCACCACGTAATGCACCGCGCGTCCCTGCGCGCCCGAAGCCTGCGAGAAGTTGGCGGCGGTAAGCGGGATCAGCACGGTCTGGCCCACGTTGAGGCCGTTCGCCATGTCGAGGCCGTTAAAAGCGGCAATCTCTTTCGGAGCAATGGAATAGGCGCGCCCGAGCGCATAGAAGGTCTCTTTGGCGGCAACGGTATGAACGAGGTGCGGGCCTTTGTCGCCGTGCTGCACAACGAGGTCCTGGGAGAAGCCCCAATACGAAAGGCACAGAAAGGCAAGCAGGATGATGGATCTTTTCATGGTGGTGGAACGTTTCAGTGTTCAGACAGGTAGCAGGCCGCCGGTGGGGCGGGTATACAAATATGTAGATTATTTTTCAAAAGTGGCGTCGTTGCCCGCGCTGCGGATGCGCCACTCGCGTGGGTAATAGTTGTTGAGGCGGTTGGGCAGCGCATTGATCCAGCCAAGCGGGTACCCTCCATACGTGACGGCCTGCCAGCCTTTCTGCGTGTCGAGCGCGAAGTCGGCCCGTTGCAGGTAGCGCACCGCCAGGGCCGCGTCGAGCTCCGTACGCGGAACCGAGGGGTGCAGGCGCGGACTCAGTGCGAGCGCATGATCGGGAATGAGCTTGTCGCGGATGGCCTCCCCGATACCCAGGCCTGCATTCTGGATGTAGAGCGCCCCTTGCAGCGTCGTGAACGACGAGAGCAGCGGCTCGGGCAGCGCGAAAATTCGCCCGCTGTGCCGCAGGAAGCGCAGCCCGTCGGCCTGCACCCAACGTTCGAGCGTCCCCGCTTCTTTGGCAGGCACAAGCTCGGGACGCTGCACTTTCCCTTTCGCAGCCGGGGCCGATTCGCGCTTGCGGAACGCCGCCAGGAAGAACCCCTCTCCTTTTACCTTGTCGGGGTAAAACCGGTAGCCCCAGGCGCCGCCGCCGGGCGACCGTACTTCTACGATACCCCAGCCCTCCTGCAGGCGAACCGGGAGCGACTCCACCGCGAAGCTTTCCGAAAGCCAGTCGAGGATGGCCTCGTCTTCCTCTGGCGAATACGAGCAGGTGGAGTAGATCAGCAGGCCGTCTTCCCTAAGCGCCGGCCAGGCATCGGCGAGGATGCGCTGCTGGCGCCCCTGGCACAGCTGTACGTTGTCGGTACTCCACTCGTTGATGGCCTCGGGATCGCGGCGGAAGAGGCCGGAGCCACTGCAGGGCGCATCCACCACCATTACCTCGAAAAAGCCGCCGAGGCGGGCAAAGTGCTGCGGGTCGTTGTTGGTGACCACCACGTTGTCGGCGCCCCACTTCGTGAGGTTCTCCACGAGGATGGCCGCGCGGCTCTTGATCACCTCGTTGCTCACCAGCAGCGAGCCTTCGGGCAGCAGCGACTGCAGGTGCGTGCTCTTGCCGCCCGGCGCTGCGCAGAGGTCGAGCGCAGTGAGCGGCGTGCTTCCGTCGGTATGCTGCAGCAGCGCCTGCTCCACGAACATACTGGAAGCCTCCTGCACATAGTAGGTGCCGGCATGAAAGAGCGGGTCGAACGTGAAAGACGGGCGCCGGGTTAGGTAATAGCCCGATCGGGTCCAGGGAATGCGCTCTGCCAGCGGCAGCTGCGCGCCGTCGGTGGGCTTGGCCGGGTTAAGGCGGAGAGATGTCACCTGCGCACCGGATTCATGAACGGCCGTAAATGCCGCGCGGTCGTAGCCGGGCACACCCTCGAGGGATTGCAGCAGTTTTTCGGGAATAGGCATGAAGCAAATATCTCAGATTTCAGATCTCAGATTTCAGATTTGTCGCAGACCGATCGCTCACTATAGGTGGCTACGGGGCTTTTGAACAATGGAACAGGGAATAAGGAACAGGGAACACTTTAGGCAGGAGAAGGAGAAGAAGGGAATTTTTAACGCTAAGAAGGGAAGGGGCTAAGGTTTTCGCTAAGAGCCCGGCTTGTCATTGATCTAATCCTACCAACAATGAAGATGGCTTCGATACATCGTACAAAAAGATCTTATGGATGAGAAGACTGGTCGACGCAGCTCAGAAAGCGCTTGATGCAATCATCCGCGCCGATCGTAATCAATCCGTGACATCTGCGTTCCTTCTCTCCTGTTGGCCCAATCGCTTCTCCAATCCCCATAAGAAAGGAGGAACGCGCGTCCCTCCTTCATCATTCAAAATTCCTTATTCCCTGTTCCATTGTTCCCCATACCTACAGGCTCTTGATCTCCCCGATCAGGTCCTGCAGCACCTTTTTGGCATCGCCGAACAGCATGGAGGTCTTGGGCTGGAAGAACAGGTCGTTCTCGATGCCGGCATAACCCGGCTTCATCGAGCGCTTGTTCACGATCACGGTCTTGGCCAGCTCCACGTCGAGGATGGGCATGCCGTAGATGGGTGAGGCCGGGTCGTTCTTGGCAGCGGGGTTCACCACGTCGTTGGCACCCAGGATCAGCACCACGTCGGTGGTCGGGAACTCGTCGTTGGCCTGCTCCATTTCCTGAAGGCGCTCGTAGGATACGTCGGCCTCGGCCAGCAGCACGTTCATGTGCCCGGGCATCCGGCCGGCCACGGGGTGGATGGCGTATTTCACTTCCACACCCTTTTCGTTAAGGAGCTTCTCCAACTCATGGCAGGCATGCTGCGCCTGGGCCACCGCGAGGCCGTAGCCCGGCACGATAAATACCTTGTTGGCATAGGCCATCACCACCGCCGCATCGGAGAGCGAGATCTCTTTATAAGCACCCTGGTCTTTGGTTCCTGCTGCAGCACCCACCGCCGCCCCACCGCCAAAGGAGCCAATGAGCACGTTCTTGAGCGAGCGGTTCATGGCACGGCACATCAGGATGGTGAGCAGCGTTCCGGCCGCACCTACGAGGATACCGCCTGTGAGCATCACCTTGTTGTCGTAGAGGAAGCCGCCGCAGGCCGCAGCTACGCCCGTAAACGAGTTGAGCAGCGAGATCACCACGGGCATGTCGGCACCGCCGATGGGCAGCACGAACAGCACGCCGTAGGCCAGCGACAGGAAAAAGAGCGCATAGAACAGTACATATACGGACGTATCGAAGTGCACGAACTTCAACAGCGGCGCCTGTATCCGTACCCTGTTGGCCGTATTCGTCAGCTCGCCGCTCACCGCGTCGGTAGAGAACGAAGAAGAGATGGTCGACAGCAGGATAACGGAGATGCCGATGATGGCCGCCAGCATCCCGAGGTTCACGAGGTGCTGCCCGCGGAAGGAGTAATCCTTGACCTTGCCATTGAGCTTGCCCCAGGCGATCATGGAGCCGGCAAAGGAAACCGACCCGATGATGAGGCCGAGGAAGATCACGGCCAGCTTGCCGTAGGGCACCGCCAGCTCGCCCTGCCCGATCACGGAGAAATCGCCGGGCAGCGCCACTTCCTGGATGAAGTGGCTTTTCAGGTAGTGGTTGAATTCGAGGATGGAGATGAGCGCGGCGCAGGCCCCGCCCATGCCATTGAAAAGGCTCACCATCTCGGGCATCGCCGTCATCTTGACGCGCCGGGCGCTCAGCACGCCGATCACCGTACCCACCACAAGGGCGAGAAAGATCAGCGGCAGGTTGTGCAGGCGCTCGCGCTCGAAGTTATTGAGCGGGTTCTGGTACAGGAAGATGGTACCGAAAATGGCGAGGGTCATGCCGCCGGCGGCGATGAGGTTGCCCTTCCGGGCCGTCTCCGGGTGCGACAGCATCTTCAGTCCGATGATGAAGGTGACCGAAGCGATGAGGTAGACGAAGGTGAGGATACTATCCAGTACGTTGAGGTTCTCTTCCATAGGACTACTTCTTCTTTTTCGATTTGAACATTTCCAGCATCCGGTCGGTCACCACAAAGCCGCCCACCACGTTGAGGGTGCCCAGCACCACGGCCAGGAAGCCGAGGGTGAGCGCAAAATAATCGTCGGACTTTGCCGAACCCATCACGATGATGGCGCCGATGATCACCACGCCGTGGATGGCATTGGCGCCGCTCATGAGCGGGGTATGCAGTACCGACGGAACGCGCCCGATGATCTCGATACCTACGAAGATCATCAGGATCACGATGTAGAACATTTCCCGGTTGTTGGCGATCCACTCCACTACCGGATTCACTAAAGGATTCATGTGCAGCTATTGAACGTGAGTTGATTTAGGTTTGATCAGGAGGCAAGTGTTCCCTGCAGGCGCTCGTGTACGACTTTGCCTTCGTGCGTCACACAGGCACCCTTCACGAGGTCGTCGTCCCAGTTGAGGTGCAGCGCACCTTCCTTCGTGGTGAGGAGCTGCAGGAAGTTCAGGATGTTCTTGCCGTAGAGTTTGCTGGCGTCGGAGGGCATCGTGGCCGGCAGGTTGGAGTTGCCGACGATGGTAACGCCGCCTTCCACCACGGTTTCGTTGTTTTTCGTAAAGGGCGTGTTGCCGCCGGTGGACGCGGCCAGGTCGATGATGACCGAGCCGGCGCGCATGCGGCGCAGCATTTCCTCCTGCACCAAAATCGGCGCCTTGCGGCCCGGGATCTGCGCGGTGGTGATGACGATGTCGGCCTTCACGATGCTCTCGCCGATGCGGGCCGCCTGCTTCTGCTTGTATTCCTCGGTCTGCTCCACGGCATAGCCACCGGCCTTCGAGGCATCGGCGGCGCCTTCCACTTCCACGAACTTGGCGCCGAGGCTCATCACCTCCTCCTTTACGGCGGGACGCGTATCGAACACCTCCACTACGGCCCCAAGGCGGCGCGCGGTGGCGATGGCCTGCAGCCCGGCCACGCCGGCACCCAGGATCAGCACCTTGGCGGGCGCGATGGAGCCCGCCGCGGTCATGAACATCGGGAAGTAGCGGGGATAAAGCTGCGCGGCAAGCAGCACGGCCTTATAGCCGGAGATATTGGCCTGCGACGACAGTACGTCCATGCTCTGGGCACGGGTGGTGCGGGGCAGCAGGTCGAGGCTGAACACCGTGTGGCCACCTTCCTGGAAGGTGCGCAGGCCGGCCGGATCGGAAAGCAGCTGGTACACCCCGATCAGCACCTTCCCGGCAGGCAGGGTGCCCTGCGGGCGATGGATGGCGAGGAGCACATCGGAAGCGGCAGCGACCTCCGCGGCCGTAGCAATACGGGCGCCGGCGGCGGTATAGTCGGCGTCGGGCGCATAGGCGCGGGCGCCGGCGCCGGATTCCACCAGCACCGAAATGCCTTTTTTGGTCAGGGCGGCCACTGCCTCCGGAAGCAGCGACACCCGGTTTTCGAAAGAGGGCTCTTGCAACACACCGATCGTCATAAGTAGGGCTGATTTCGTTACCCGCGAAAGGTAGTAGTTTTTTTAATGCCGGGCAGAGAGAAGGAACACAGATGAAACGGATGCTGCGGATCTTGACGGATACGGATCCGTTCTTATCAGCGAGATCCGTAAAATCCGTCTTCCCTGTCGCTTAGTACCGGATCGTGAAGTGCTGCCGCTCATGAAACTCCTGCCGGAAGAAGACGAAGCCGAGGAAGAACAGGTCGATGCTGCAACGCACCGCCGGGTGGGCCTTGATCTCCGTCCAGGCACGCTCCATCTCTTCGCTCCAGTGGATGTCGTCGAACACGAGCACGGTATCGTTGTGCCGCTTCCCGAGTAACTGGCTGAAATAATCCATGGTGGGCACGTAGCGGTGGTTGCCGTCGATGAAGGCGAGGTCCACGGAAGTGGCGCCGGCCAGGACTTCGGGGAGCACCTCGTCGAAGTTGCCCCCGAGCGACCGGATATTGCGGAGCCCCAGTCTTTCGAAATTCCGCTGTGCTACCGCCCGCACGGCGGGGCTGCCCTCAATGGTGGTGACGGTGGTGCCCGGCACGGCAGCGGCCAGGTAGGCCGTGGTAATGCCGAGCGAGGTGCCGAGCTCGATGATCGTTTGGGGCTGATGGAGCGCCGCGAGCCGGTACAGCACCTGTCCGTATTTCGGTGGCTTCACGGCCGCGCGGGCGAGCTGCGCCACCGTACGCTGCTTCGTGGGCTGCACCCGCGAGCCGGCGCCGAGGTCCTCGATGCTGAGCAGCGTCCGGTTATTCCTCAATTCTTCGCGTAGGGCGTCGATCGCCGGCGGGGGCTGCAGCTGCTGCCGGTTGTTGAGCACATCGAGGATAAAGCGAAAGCCAAAAGGCGAGTGCATGCCGTGCCCCTTGCCGTTATAGGCGGTGCGGTAATAGTGCAGGTATTTGAGGGCTAAGCGGGAAGAGCTGTACACAGCGGCGAAAATACGTGAATCGTCAATCGTCAATCGTGAGTGGGTCGCTTATGGACCGGCATACCAAAATCGATTGGCCAGGTCGTAGGAAGGCGAGGGAAGAGAAGAAAGGTTTCTAACCGCTAAGAAGCGAAGGTGCTAAGGTTTTCGCTAAGCTCACCAGGCTAGAAAATATCCTACCAACGATCCTACTTACGCAGGACCAGAAAGCAAAGCAACGACAGGTGGCCAACACATCCGCGCCTATCGTATCAAATCCGTACCATCCGCGTTCCTTCTCTCTACGCCGCTCCTTCACGAACCCGCTCCCAAACCTGGAACGTGTGCGGCCAGGGATTCTTATCATCGGCAGGAGCCGGTGTTTCTTTCACCAGCGCCCACTCCGTTGCGGGCAGCTCCGGAAACCAGGTATCGCCGTCGAAGCGGTGGTGGATGCGGGTAAGGTAGATGCGGTTCGCCTGCGGAAGCGCGCTGTTAAAGATCTCGGCGCCGCCGATGAGGAACAGCTCGTTGACGTGGTGGCGTTGCGCGGCCTCGATGGCGTCCTCCACCGAATGCACCACTTCCACCCCATCGTGCCGCCACTCCTGGTTACGCGTGATCACGATCGAATAGCGGCCCGGGAGCGGCTTGCCGATCGAGTCGAAGGTCTTGCGGCCCATGAGGATGGGCGCGCCCCAGGTGAGGTTCTTGAAATATTTCAGGTCGTTGGGCAGGTGCCAGGGCAATTGGTTGTCCTTCCCGATCACGTTGGCTTCGTCGGCCGCCACCAGCAGGCTCAGGATCATACGGCAACAGGGGCTTTGATGGCGGGATGCGACACGTAGTTCTCAAGGGTGAAGTCCTCGTAGCGGAACGCGAACAGGTCGGTCACTTCGGGGTTCAGGCGCATCGTGGGCAGCCCGTGCGGCGCCCGCTCCAGCTGCGTACGCACCTGCTCGAGGTGGTTCTGGTAGATGTGCACGTCGCCGAAGGTATGAATGAAGTCTCCGGAACGAAGCCCGCACACCTGCGCCATCATCATCGTCAGCAACGCATAGGACGCAATGTTGAACGGCACCCCGAGGAAGACGTCGGCCGAGCGTTGATAGAGCTGACAGCTCAGGCGCCCGTTGGCCACATAGAATTGGAACAGCGCATGGCAGGGCATCAGCGCCATCTGCGGCAGCTCGCTCACGTTCCAGGCGCTCACCAACATCCGGCGGCTGTCGGGGTTTGTTTTGATCTGCTGCAGTACGTCCGTGATCTGGTCGATGGTGCCGCCACCCGCGCCTTCCCAGCTGCGCCATTGCTTACCGTATACCGGCCCGAGGTTGCCGTCGGCATCGGCCCACTCATCCCAGATCGAAACGCCGTGCTCCTTCAGCCAGGCGATGTTGGTGTCGCCACGCAGAAACCACAGGAGCTCGTAGATGATGCTCTTGAGGTGCACCTTCTTGGTGGTCACCAGCGGGAAGCCGGCCTCGAGGTCGAAGCGCATCTGGTAGCCGAAGGTGCTGATGGTACCCGTGCCGGTGCGGTCGCTCTTCACGACGCCGGTATCCAGGATATGCCTCAGGAGATCCAGGTATTGCTGCATGCCCGCAAATTAGGTAAGAATCGCTACCGCCTATCCACAGGTAATCCACCAGTGCGAAGCGCGGCAATGGGCAGACAACCCTTTCGGGCCCTTTTCGTATATACTGGAAACGTCACCCCGGCGGTGACCCTTCAAAATAACGCGCACATGCATTACAAAGCCCTGCTCACGACCCTAGGCCTCGCGGCACTCGCTGCTTTTTCTGCCTGCTCCTACGACAAAGAGGAACTGGCCAACCCGAATGCCTGTAATACAGCCGGCACCACCTACCGCCAGCATATCCTGCCGGTATTGCAGAACAGCTGCTACTCCTGCCATTCCAGCGCGGCGGCCGCCCAGCACGGGCGCAACATATCGCTAGAAGGCTATTCCCAGGTACAGCCCTGGGTGCTGAACGGAAAGCTGCTGGCGGCGATCAACCATGCGCCCACCGCGCCGGCCATGCCGCAGGGAGGGCCCAAGCTCGACAACTGTACCCTGGCGCGCTTCTCTGCCTGGGTCGGAGCCGGAGCGCCGGACAACTAGACGTGAATCGTGAATTGTGAAAAGGTGCTCTCTACTTTCCAACCACCAACTCATTGCATGAAACAACTACTGCTTTTTGTATCGCTGCTACCAGCTACACTGCTGGCGCAGGATCGCCATCTCGACTCGCTGATGGGCACCACGCAGCCCGCCCACGGCCGCGCCTACGTCACCGGTACGTTCAAGGGCACCCGCATCATCAACCTGCAGTCTGTCGAAAAGGCGGCGCCGGGCACGCTCCAGTTCCTGATCCAGCACCGCTTCGGGGCGGTCAACGGCGGGGGCTATGAGTTCTTCGGGCTCGACCAGGCCACCATACGCCTCGCGCTCGAATACGGCCTCCACCGCGCCGTGGCCATCGGCGTCGGCCGGAGCTCGTACGAGAAGAACTACGATGCCTATACCAAGGTGACCCTGCTGCGCCAGGCACCCTCGGCCGTGCCGTTCACCCTCGCCTACTTCGGCTCGGTGGTGTACCGCGGGGAGCGCATGGCGCTGAAAGGATTCAACAGCGGCAATGCCCGCCTCTCGTACACCCACCAGCTGCTGCTCGCGCGCAAGTTCACCGACCGGCTCTCGCTGCAGCTCGCGCCTACGTTCGTTCATAAGAACCGCGTGCTGTCGCGCCTCGACCCGAACGACTACTACGCCCTCGGGGTCGGGGGCCGCTACCGGCTTACGAAGCGCTTTTCGCTCAACACGGAGTACATCGGGCGCCTCCCGCCCGCCAACAGGAGCGCGCCGGCCTACGCCGACTTCCACAACTCGTTTTCCCTGGGCGTCGACATCGAAACCGGCGGGCACGTGTTCCAGTTGCACCTCACCAATTCGCTTTCGATGCTCGAAAAAGGATTTATAACAGAATCTTCGGAAAGCTGGGGCAACGGCGGCGTACATTTCGGCTTCAATATCTCCAGAGACTTCACCTTCGGGCGGGGTAAAAAATCGAAAAAGACATGGTAAGCACCTTTCTTCCGCGCGCGGGCCTCGCCCTGCTCCTCTTCCTGGCGGCCGCCACCGGCCGTGCGCAGGCCCAGAACTTCCAGTTCGGTACTTCTACGGTGAGCTTCTTTTCGTCGGCGCCGCTCGAAGACATCGAGGCCGTCAACAAAGACACGCGCGCGGTGATCGATATGACGGCCAAAGCCTTCCTGATCAAGATCCCCATCAAAAGCTTCAAGTTCGAGTCGGGGCTCATGCAGGAGCACTTCAACGACAACTACCTCGAGAGCGACAAATACCCCGAGTGCATCTTCCGCGGCACCTTCACCGGCCCGGTAGACCTTGCGAAGGACGGCGACTACCCGGTAACGGCCACCGGCAACCTGCAGCTCCACGGCGTTACGCGCAAGCGCACTGTACCCGCTACGATCAGCGTCCGTGGCGGTGTGCCGTCCTTAACGAGCAAGTTCCCGATAAAGGTATCCGACCACGGGATCAAGATCCCGAAGATGGTGTTCAAGAAGATCGCGGAGACCGTCAGCGTTACCGTGAACGCTTCGCTCGCACCGTTGTAAACGCGTTTGTTTTATAGATACGAAAAGGCCTGCTCACCTTGCTGTGATGCAGGCCTTTTCTATGGGTGCGAACAGTTTTTCGGTGCGAATTCAAAAGTCAAAATTCAAAATTCAAAAGCGTCGCTATGGAGCAACCGGCCAACGTACAGGAGGCATCGGATTGAGTTTTTTTTGACTTTTGAATTTTGACTTTTAACCTAAAGAAAGCCGCAGAAAAAGGATTACCGTCCCCCTTCAAGCTTTTTCTTCAGTTTCGTGAGCCCGATGTTGAGGTCGGTACCGATGGCATCATCCATATCGTAGCAAAGCAGCATCAGATTGGTCGGATAGGCCATGCGGCCGTGCATGCCCCAGCGCACCTTCGTGCCGCTGCCCTCGGTCTCGGTCACCATCCAGGAGTCGGCATGAGCCTCGAAGGGCTCGATGAAGTGCAGGTCGTATTCGATGCGGCCGCTGGCGTCGATGCTTTTGATGGTCTGCTCGCCGGAGCCTACATCGTCTTTCTGGCTTTCCCAGGCCGATACGAAACCGGGCTGCGCGTCGGTGCCCCGGAATTCTTTCTTCATGGCAGGATCCATACCGGCCCATTTGCTATAGTCGTTCTGATGCTTCAGGTATTTCACGTAGGCAAATACCGAATCCTTGGGTTGCGCGATCACGACGGAGCGCTCCACGGTATATTCTTTCGGTAAAAAGAGGGCCACGATGAGCAGGATACCCACGAGGGCGAGTACGGCGATGCCGATGCGCTTGAGCAGTTTCATAAGCTTGTATTGATTGGTTCGGCGCCAAATATGCGGCCTTTTGCCCGGAAACAAAAGTCGTTTAGCCCACCGGTAGCGCTCCGCGCGGCGAATCGCCGTCCGTCGTCGACGAACGGCGCCCGACCTCGTTCCGGTGCGCCTGACGACCGTCCGGAGGTGTATCGCTCCGGCCACGGCTCACCCGTCTACTTCCCGTCCGGAGGCCTGCTGGGCCGGCTAGCTTTGATGCCATCAATCACCCCAAAATCGTTCGCCATGAAAAGCATCCTCCTCGTTCTCTTCTTCACCATTGCCTACCTCGCCCTCGGCCGCAATGCGCATGCCCGAGCCACCCGCTCTGCCGACACCCTGCTCCAGGCCGCAGCCGAAACGGGCTACTGGGTGGTGGAAAGCAACCTACAGCGCCCGAAGGAGGCCACCGTGTATTTCTACAATGCCGGCCACGAGCTCGTTTACCAGGAAGCCCTCCACGGCGTGCGCCTCAACCTCGACCGGCCCCGCACGGTACGCCGCCTCAACAACGTGCTCCGGGAAACCATCGATGCCCACAGCCGCAAGCGCACCATCGCCGGCAGCGGCACCCTCCTCGCTTCGCAATTCGCCCGCTAAGCCTTTCAGAATCCTCCTGAACCTTTCTAAACTTTCTAAACCCTCTAAACCTTTTCTCAAGCCACCCGCCCTTCCTTTCGGGGAGGGGCTTTTTCGTCGACGAAAGCGGGCTTTCTGTCTTCGATGGTCCTGCCCGCCTTCGGCAGCTCCACCGCTTTGGCTACTTTTGAACCCTATGGAAGCCTATCCCTTCATCTTTGCCAACGACCGGCGCACGCGGCTGCAGCGACACCTGCTGTTCTGGTTCACGTGGTGGGCCTTCCAGAGCTTTCTCTACTCCTTCGCGGCCGGCCTCAATATGGCAGCCTACGGGCAGCGCCTGCCGGTGGCTGCGCTCGAGTCGGCCCTCTTTCTCGTGCCGCATCTCTTTCTGGCCTATACGCTGATGTACGGCGTCATCCCGCAGCAGCTGCTGAAGGGCCGCTACGTTCAGGCCGCGCTCACCGTCCCGTTCATCTTTCTGGCCACCGGCGTCATCGCTTCCACCATGGGCATGTATGTGATCCTCCCGCTGCGGATCGCCGTGTTCGGACCGGTGCCGCGCTTTACCCATGCCAACGAGGTGCACTTCTTTCTCGGGCTCCTCGCGGGGCTGCGCGGCGCCATCACCATCGGCGGCCTCGCTGCCGCCATCCGCCTCATGAAGCTGTGGTACCTCAAAGAGCAGCGCAACGGGCAGCTGCAGCGCGAGAACATGGCCGCGCAACTCCAGTTGCTCACCGCGCAGGTGCACCCGCACTTCCTGTTCAACACCCTCAACAACATCTTTGCGCAGGCGCAGCCCACGGCGCCCAAGGCCGCACACCTCGTTACCGGCCTTTCCGACCTTCTGCGCTATATGCTCTACGAAGGCAGTAAGCCCGAAGTGCCGCTGCACCGCGAGCTCGCCCTCCTCCGCGATTATTTCCTGCTCGAGCAGGAACGCTATGGCAACGCGCTCGAGCTGAGTATCGACCTGCCCGAAGAAACCGGCGACCTCGCCATCGCCCCGCTCCTGCTGCTGCCTTACGTCGAAAACTGCTTCAAGCACGGCGCCAGCCACCTCCTCGAGCAGCCCTGGATCTCGCTGCAGGTAGCCCTCGAGGGTGATTGGATGAGGCTGAAGCTCCTGAACGCGAAGCCGCCCGAGGCGGTGCACCGCGGCAACGGCATCGGCATGAACAACGTGGCGAAGCGCCTGCAGCTGCTCTATCCCGGCCAGCACCACCTCGAGATCACCGACGGGGAAGACGTGTTTATCGTGAACCTGAAGCTGCGCCTCCGCCGCTGCGCGGAGCCGGCACCCAAAACAACGTTCCATGCACCGCAACCTGCCTGAGGGCCGCCCGCTTCGCTGCCTCGTGGTCGATGATGAGCCGCCGGCCCGCAGCATCCTCGAACGCTATATCGCGGACCTGCCCGCCCTCGAGCTCGCCGGCTCCTGCGCCCACGCGCTGGAAGCCCTGCAGGCGCTGCAGCAAACACCCGTGGACCTGCTGTTCCTCGACATACACATGCCGCAGCTGAAAGGCAACGAGCTCCTCAAGATCCTCAAGGCGCCCCCGCGCGTCATCTTCACCACCGCGCACCCCGAATATGCGCTGGAGGGCTACGAGCTCGACGTGGTCGACTACCTGCTGAAGCCGATCCGCTTCGACCGCTTCGTGAAGGCCGTAAACAAGCTCTATATGATGGAACGGGCGCCGCTCCCCGAGCCCGCGCGCCCGCCCGCGCCCGCCCGGCAGGAGCCGTTCATCTACCTCCGCGCCGACCGCCGCATGGTGAAGGTGCTTCTGCAAGACATCCTCTACGTCGAAAGCATGAAAGACTACGTGAAGGTGTTCACCGCCTCGGAAATCATCATCACCAAGCAATCGATCAGCGGTATGGAAGCCATGCTACCCGAAGGGGCCTTTGTGCGCGTCCATCGCTCCTTTATCGTATCGGTGAACAAGGTGCGCACCTTCACCCATGAATTGATCGGCATCGGGAACACCGAGATTCCCATCGGGAAGCTATACCGCCAAAGCGTACTCCGGGCCCTAAGCGGCGGCGGCACCCTGGCGGAGGGATAACGAAAAATGCGGCCCCTGAAGGCCGCATTTTTTATAAACGATTGCATTCAAAAACCTATTTCGCGAGCGACTCGAGCGCTTTCTTCACCGAGCCATGGCGGAGCAGCACGTCGCGTGCCTCGCCGTAATCACGGATGCCGGCGCGCTCCATGAGCATCTGCACCCCGCGGTCCACGAGCTTGTCGTTGGCCAGCTTCATGTGCACCATCTTGTTGTCTTCCACGCGGCCCATCCGGATCATGACGGTCGTGGAGATCATGTTGAGTACGAGCTTCTGCGCGGTGCCGCTTTTCATGCGCGTGCTGCCGGTCACCACTTCGGGACCCACCACCACCTCGATCGGGAAGTCGGCCTCGCGGCTGATGGGTGCACCCGAGTTGCAGCACAGGCTCCCGGTGGCGATGCCCCGGGCGCGGCAGGCGGCGAGGGCCGCGATCACGTAAGGGGTAGTGCCGCTGGCCGCGATGCCGAGTACCACGTCCAGGTCGGAGATATGGTAGGCCTCGAGGTCTTTCCAACCCTGCTCGCGGTCGTCTTCGGCGCCTTCTACGGCATTCTGGATGGCCTCGGTGCCGCCGGCTATGATGCCCACCACGAGGCCGGGAGGCACGCCGTAGGTAGGCGGGCACTCGGAGGCATCGAGGATGCCGAGGCGGCCGCTTGTGCCGGCTCCGATGTAAAAGAGGCGGCCGCCCTTCAGCATCCGCTCGGCAGCGGCTTCGGCAAACGCCGCGATCTGCGGAATCGAACGCTCTACGGCAGGTGCCACCGACTGGTCTTCCTGGTTGATAAGCGTCAGCAGTTCCGCCACGGGGCGCTGCTCGAGATGGCGGTGCGGGGAAGGGGCTTCAGTAGACCTGAAGAAGGGTTGTTGTCCGTTGGCAGGAATGTCTTTGTTCATGATAGGGATTTGGTATCCGGGTCGGGTGCGGTAAGCAAGTAGGGAGCCGGGCTGGCTCCCTACTTCAGCGGTTAAAAATACGGCTTAAAACGCAGGGTCTGCGGGGGTGTTGGGGTTGTTGTCGCGCTCCAGGAACGGGTACGGTAGGAAGTTGCGCTTGCGCTCCGTAAGCGGCCGGTTGAAGCGGCGCATATCCTCCAGGCGAAGCCCCGAAAGCGCGAGCTCGATGGACCGCTGGCGGTAGATCTCGTCCAGGATGGCCTGCTGGGTCGTCAGCACTACCGGCGGCAGGCCGGCGCCCACGCCGAAAGGATCGGCGGAAGGCTGCTTCGTGATGACCTTATTGAGCTCGATGAGCGCGTTGGCGAGATCGGGCGGCGTCATGCGGGCATAGGCTTCCGCCTTGATCAGCGTGATCTCGCCGGGCAGGTAGATGGGGCGGGCCGAAGCGGCGGCAGAATCGAAGCCGGCGATCCGGGACGCATAAGCGGCCGTCTGGTAAAAGCGGATCCGCCTGTCGTTGGGGTCGGGCTGCAGGCCGGCGGGAAGTCCGAAGTTCGCGGCAGCCGACACCACGTTGTTCGTAGAGGTGGAGGTCTCGAATACCGGGTTCAGGTTTACGGTATTGAAGCTGAACACCGACCGCTTCGTGAGATCCACCGCATTGGCGGCGGCGAGTGCCTCGGAATAATTACCGAGGAACAGCGAGTAGCGCGCCTTGAGGGCGTTGAGCGTATTGGGAATATCGATGCCGGACGGGATGTTGGCCAAGAATCCGGCGGTGATGGGGGTGGCGGCGATGCCGGCCTGCGCGGCGTTGATGGCCGCGATGGCACGGGTGTATGCGTCGGCACGGTCCACGAAAGTGACGCGCTCGCCGATGCCGGCGGGTACTTTCTCCCAGTACATAGCGAGGTCGCCCAGCGCCAGAGCCTTCATGATCGTTGCATAGGCCACGAGCCCGCTGGCGTAGCCGCGGTCGCCAAGACCGGCTGCGCCGGCGATGACCTGGTCGGCGTCATAGATGATCTTGTTGCTGGAGGTCCAGAGGCCGCCGAGGATCGTGTTGGTGCCGTCCACGGTGCCACCGCCCTGGCCCAGCTGGTACTCGGCGATATTGCCCTGGTTGATCACCGTGTACTGGTTGGTCAGCAGGCCGTCGAGGGTGATGCGGTTGAACAGCGAGGAGGCGCGGCCGGCGGTGTAGGTGCGCTGCAGGCCGGTGGCTACCGCCGTGAGGGTCTGCGAGGTCGTGAATGCCTGGTCGCTCGGTACGGAGGAGGGATCGGTGTAATCTTTCTTACAGGAACCCATGCCCAGGAGCAGGGCTGCGGCGCCTGCAGTATATATGAGTTTCGAAATGCGGTACTTCATGTTTTCTTGTTTTGAGGGTTAGAAACGGGCGTTGATGCCAAAGCGGAAGGTGCGCGGGATGGGCACGGCGCCGAAGTCGATACCACGCAGCAGCGTGCTCTGGCCGGCGGCGTTGACCTCGGGATCATAGCCTTTGTACTTGTCCCAGGAGATCAGGTTGCGTCCGCTGAGGCTGAGGGTCAGGTCGCTCAGGAACTTCACCTTGCCGAAGTTGTAGCTCAGCGACACCTCGCGCAGCTTCACGAAGGAGCCGTCGTCGATGCGCCATTCCTCGATCGCGTATACGCTGTTGATGTAGCCGCGGGGCAGCACGCCGCGGTGCTCCTGCTCGGCCACCTCGCCGTTGCCTACGCCCTGGCGGGTGCGCCAGTCGGCATTCCATACGTCCACACCCTGAACGGCATCAAGCTGCACGCGCAGGTTCAGCTTGCGGTAGCGGAGCTCGTTTACGAGCGAGCCGGTCCAGTCGGGGTTGGGGTCGCCGATCACCTTGCGCAGCGTGGTGCCCGTGGGCAGTCCCGTAGTGCCGTCGCGGCCGGGCGTAACCGTGGTGGGATCCACCTGCGTACCCCGCTCGATCTGCGGGAAGCCGCTCGCATTCTTGATCTGGTTGCCGTTGGCGTCGGTGGCGAAATAGGTACCGTAGAACACGCCTACAGGGTAGCCCTCCAGCAGCGCCACCGGCGCACCGGGGTTGGTGGAGAAGAGGGTCAGCGCGCGGCCGACCTCGAGCACCTTGTTGCGGTTGCGGTTATAGATCGCCGTTACCTGCCAGGTGATGTCCTTCGTACGCACGGGCGCGCCGGTGAGCACGAGCTCGACACCCTTGTTCTCGAGGGAGCCGAAGTTGTCGAGCAGGCTCGAAAAGCCCGTGGTGGGCGCCATCTGGCGGCTGATCAGCAGGTCGTTCACCCGCTTGTCGTACCAGTTGAACGTCAGGCCAAGGCGGTCTTTGAAGAAGGAGAGGTCGGCGCCTAGCTCCAGTTCGGCCTGGCGTTCCGGCTTCACGTCCTCGTTGGCGAGGCGGCTGCGGCCGGTGAGCGCAAGGCGATTGAGGTAAGGGGCGCTCGTGTAGGTGTTGAAGCGCTCGTAGGCGCCGATACCGGTGAGGTTGCCCGATTCGCCATAGGCCGCGCGGATCTTAAAGGTGTTCCACCAGGGCAGCGCTTCGCGGAAAAAGCTTTCTTCCGACAGCACGTACGAACCGCTGGCTTTCACATAGGTCTGGTTGCGCTGGTTTTCGCCGAACACGCTGGATCCGTCCACGCGCACGGCGCCGGTCAGGAACAGCTTGTTGCGGAAGCGGAAATTCTGCTGCACGAAAACGCCCGACACGGAGAGCTCGCTGCGGTCGTCGATGCTGGGCAACACCGTGGAGGCGCCGTTCACCGTTTCGATGAAGGGCGAAAGGCCGCGGCCCTGGAGCATCGAGTAGCGGTTGCGCTCGTACTGCACCGAGTAGCCTACCTGCGTGGTGGAGCCGAGCGACGGCGTGATGTTGAACTGGTAGTTGGCGTTGAGCTCGTTGTTGATCTGGAAGAACTGGTTGGAGGCGGTGGACGCGTAGCCGTTCAGCGTCGGGTCGAGGCCGGCGGCGCCGCCGAAGAAGGCCGTGCTCACGTTGTAGGTAAAGGGCGGGATGAAGGTGCGGCCGTTCTGCGTGTAGTTGTCGATGCCCAGCGTGTAATCGATCGACAGGCCTTTGAAGGGCTTCACTTTGAGGCCCATATTGGCGAGTACGCGGTTCGTTTCCTGGCCCTGCTTGAAGTCCTCGATGATCGACACCGGGTTCACACGGCCCCGCTCCCCTACTGCCTTCAGGTTACCGTTGGCGTCGCGGGCGAAGATGTCGTGGAAGTTGCCGAGGATGGTCACGGAGTTCATCGGCGAGAAGAAGGAGTTGCCGTCGGGCTTTTCGTTGGCGTTGGAGTTGATGTAGTTGAGGCCCAGGTTGAAGCTGACAACGTTGTTCAGCGTCTGGTCGATGTTCGCGCGGAAGTTGAAGCGGCGGAAATCGGTATTGCGGATGATGCCCTGGTTGTAGAAATACGAGCCCGACAGGTAGTACTTCGTCTTGTCGGTACCACCGCTCACGGCCACCGTATTGTCGGTGCCGGTGGCGGTGCGGAAGATATAGTCCTGGTAGTCGTACCGGGTCACCGCCGTGGTGTTGGTGGCCAGGGCCGGGTTCTGGGCGGTGCCAATGTTGGTGATCAGGTCCTGCGTGAACACGTCGGGGGAACCGCCAAACTTCACCGGCGCCTGGTTCACCCCGATCTTCTCGCGGAGCGACGAGCTCATCACCGAGGTGGAGAAGGTGACCTGCGGGGCGCCGGTCTTGCCGCGCTTCGTGAAGATCTGGATCACGCCTGCGTTGGCGCGCGACCCGTAGATGGCGGCCGCTGCGGCGCCGTTGAGGACCTCGATGCGCTCGATGTCGTCGGGGTTGATGTCCACCATGCGGTTCTGCCCGATATTCCCTACGAAGTTGTTGCCGTCGTAGGAATTCTGGGTGTTGGTAACGCGGTTGGTACTGTTGTTCATGATCACGCCGTCCACGATGTAGAGGGGCTCCGAAGAAGAGAGGATGGAGCTCACGCCGCGCAGGCGCACCGACATACCGCCGGCCGGGTCGCCGGAGTTCTGAACGATCTGCGCGCCGGCGGTCTTGCCCTGGAGGGCTGCCAGCACGTTGCCGGTGGCGCCCCGGGTAAGATCGGCCGCATTGACGGTGGCCACGTAGTTGCCCAGCGAGCGGCGGGTGGTACCGGCCGACACACCCGTCACCACCACCTCGTCGAGGCTGAGGGCGTCCTGGCGCATCGTGGCGTTCACCGTATAACTACTGGCCGAGCCCACTTCCACGTTGGACTCCACCGACTTGGAGTTGACGGCGCTGAACACGAGCGTGTAGCGGCCGGGGCGCAGGTCGGTGCTGAGGGAATAGTTGCCCGTGGCGTCGGTGGCCGTGCCGGTGCCGGAGTTGCGGATCATGACCGAAACGCCCGGGCGGCCGGTGCCCCCTTCGTCGGTGACCTTTCCGGTGATCCGTACCTGGCCGAGGCCCGCGAGGGAGCAGCCGAGCAGCACCAGCAGCATCAGGTGCTGCCGGAAGCGAAACAGTTTCGAAAGCAATCTGAGTGACATAAGCGTGTTTGTTGGTAAAAAATGGGGTTAGAGGATTTCGAGGCCGGTTTTTCTATAGTGCTCCAGGAGGGGTGCCTCCGGGGGTAGTTCGGTGATGATGGTATGGATGCGCGATAGCGGGCATACCTGTATCTTCTGCACGGTATCGATCTTCTCGGAAATGCTGAGGGAGACGACGCGCGCCGAGCGCTCGATCATGGCGCGCTTTACCTGTGCCACTTCCAGGTCGGAGTCGGTTAGACCCTGTGTTACATGGAGGGCGTTGGTGCCGAGGAAGCAGAGGTCGGCGTTGAACTGGCCGATGCGGGCTACGGCGTCGGGGCCCACGGTAAGCTGCGCATCGCGCGACACGCGGTCGCCGATGAAGATGACCTCGAGGTTGGGATGCCGGATGTATTCGTAGGCAGCCGGGAGCGAGCCGGTGATGAAGGTGGCCTGCAGGCGCTCGGGCAGGCAGCGGGCAAGCTCGATGATGGTGGTGCCGCCCGTGGTGAACACGAACATGCCGTCCTGTATGAGGTTGATGGCCTTCTGGGCGATGATCTTCTTCTGCTCGAGCGAGTAGATGTCGGCATTACCAAGGGCGGGGCGGAAGGAGCAGGAAATGGCCCCTCCGTGTACCTTGATAATCCGGCCGGCTTCGGCAAGCTCCGCAAGGTCGCGGCGGATCGTGTCTTCCGACACGCTGATCTTCTGGCTGAGGTCGGTCGACAGCACCTTATTGTGGAGGTGCAGCTGGTGGATGATAAATTCCTGGCGCTCGCGTTTCAGCATGGAGGGGAGCTTTTCTGAGCCAAATAAAGGCAAATGCTCACAAAAACGCAAGCCTACCGTCAAAAAACCGCACAAAACCGCAAAATGTTGAAGAAACCCGGTGAAGATCCCGGGCGACGGGTGTACAGCAGCGGCCAAAATAAGCCGCCTTGCCGATCCCAAACGTTCGTGAGCCCAACCGGTTCCAATGCCTGCGCCACGCCGGCGGTCCCTGTAAAATGAAAAAGTCTTGCCGGAGCAAGACTTTTTTTGTGGGACGTACTGAATTCGAATCAGTGACCCCTTCCATGTCAAGGAAGTACTCTAACCAACTGAGCTAACGTCCCGGGGGGTGTAAAAGTAAGGCAATTAGTAATTAAAATCTCAGATCGGTGATCTCGGATCTGAGATCTTTTGTGTTCCCATCTAAAAAGAGCACCAACTCTGGGGTATGGAGAAGATCACAGATCTGCGATCCGCGATCTGACATCTCACATTCCGCGGCGTTTCATCTCGCGCTGTAACAGCATGAGCTCGCGTCCGGTTTGCCCGCCCACGGAGGTGTTCTCCTGCGCACGGCGCATCAGGTAGGGCACCACGTCGCCGATGGGGCCAAAAGGCAGGTATTTGCTGACGCTGCAGCCGGCGCCGGCAAGGTTATAGGTGATGTTGTCGCTCATGCCGAACAGCTGGCTGAAATGCACGCGCGGGTGGTTCATCGGGAGGCCTTTCTCGCGCAGCAGCTGCACGCCGAGGGCGTTGGAATGTTCGTTGTGCGAAGCAATGATCACCGCCACCACATCGAGCTGGTCCATGCACAGCCGCACGGCGGCATCGTAGTCGCGGTCGGAGCTTTCCTTCGTAGGCTGGATGGGCGAAGGATAGCCCATCTCCTGGGCGCGCTTGCGCTCCTTTTCCATGTAGGCGCCCCGCACCAGCTTGGCGCCCAGCACGAAGCCGCGCTCCCGGGCCGCGTCCACCGACTGCTTCAGAAAGGCAAGGCGGTCGTGCCGGTAGAGCTGGATGGTGTTGTAGAGCACCACGCGGTCGCGGTTATAGCGATCCATCATGATCATCGTGAGCGCATCCACCGGGTCCTGGATCCAGGTCTCCTCGGCATCCACGAGCACGCCCACGTTGCTGCGCACGGCGGCCGTGGAAATGCGTTCCATCCGATCGGCCACGCGGCGCCATTCGGCAGCCTCGGCTTCGGAGAGCAGCGCCAGGGCGGCCTCGTAGCGCTTTACCAGCGAGGGAGCCTCGGTGGTGGCCATCAGCGAATCAAGGCGCTCCAGCAGCGCAAAGCGCGCAAAACCGGTGACCTTGATGCTCATGTAGGGGATGTTGGGCTGGGTGGCAGCGTAGTCGATCACGCGGATGAACTCCTGGCAGGCGAGCTCAAACGACTCCTCCCCTTCTTTGCCTTCGACGCCATAGTCGAGGATGACCTGCACGTTGGAAGCGGCGAGGCGGGCAGCCACGGTTGCGGTCTCGTCGAGGGTTTCGCCGCCCACGAACTGGCGGAAGATCGTTTTCCGGATGATGCCTTTCACCGGCAGGCCGGCGCGGATGCTCCAGGGAGCGAGGCGGGTACCCACCTGCACGAGCCAGGGCTTGCCCATCAGGCCGAACAGCCAGTGGGCTTGTTTAAGCTCCTTATCAGATTTGTTGGCAAAAGCAATCGCAGTGTTATCGAAGGATAAAGGGGAATTCATATGCGGGGCAAAGGTACAAGAACAACGGTTCAGAGGGTTCTTAAGGTTCTGAAGGTTTTTAAGGTTCCTAGGGTTTTTCTGGCTTCGCGCTTCCCGATCAACGCACGCCTATTGTTTTTTTACGGATCCTTCAGAACCATCACAGCCCCAAGAACCCGTCAGAACCATATCTCCCCCCGTACCTTTGGGCCCCAAATCACGTTTTTATGCAGACCAGAAAGCCCTCCGATAGCTATACGATGATGACCGAGCTCGTGCTCCCCAACGACACCAATGTGTTCGGTAACCTGATGGGCGGCCGCCTCATGTACTGGATGGACATTGCCGCCGCCATCGCCGCGCAGCGGCACTGCAACGCGCCGGTAGTGACCGCCTCCGTCGACAACATCTCCTTCGAAAACCCCATCAAGCTGGGTAACACCGTGCACATCGAAGCCAAGGTAACGCGTGCCTTCAATACGTCGATGGAAGTGCACCTCAAGGTGTGGGGCGAGGACTTCACGCAGCAGTTCAAATACAAGAGCAACGAGGCCTACTACACGTTCGTGGCGCTCGACCCGAACCGCCGCCCGCGCGTGGTGCCCGGCCTCGAGCCCGAGACCGACGAAGACCAGAAGCTGTACGAAGGCGCGCTGCGCCGCCGCCAGGTGCGCCTCATCCTCGGAGGTAAGATGAAGCCGGACGATGCCGTGGAGCTGAAGGCGCTGTTTACGAAAGACTGAAGTCTTCCAAGGCAAAATTCAAAAGTAAAAAGCTGCGGCTCGAATAGTCTCAAACGAAACGGCCACTCCGAAATGCGGAGTGGCCGTTTCTGTAAAAAAGGACCCACCAGGGACATCCTTTTGACTTTTGAATTTTTACTTCAAATAAGCCGAATACATCCACACCAGCTTCTCCTGCTCGCGGATATAATCGCTCATAAGGGCCGCGGTACCTTCGTCGCCGGCCTCACCGGCCGCGTCGGCGATGGAGCGCTGGAGCACGAGCAGCGATTGGAAGGAGTCGAGGATGCTTTGCATGGCTTCCTTGCCGCCCGAAATATTCTTCGCTTCCTTGATGGTGGCGATAGCGGTGTAATCACTGAAGGTGTGCAGCGGCGTGTTGCCCAGCGTGAGGATGCGCTCGGCAATTTCATCCACCTTTACGAGCAGGTCGTTGTAGAGTTCTTCGAACTTGGCGTGCAGCTCGAAGAAGCGGTCGCCGGTGATGTTCCAGTGAAAGCCGCGCGCGTTGATGTAGAACACCTGGTAGTTCGCCAGCAGCTGGTTGAGCTGGCCCGACAGGTCTTTCGATTTCTCCGTATCTAATCCGATCTTGTTCATATGCCTGTTTTTTTTGTGGGAGGATGCCTCAAATTTAGGGCCGGGACCTCACCCCCTGCCCCTCTCCAGTGGAGAGGGGTGCCTCTTTGGAAAATGCAGTACACCATTCGAACTTGTATTCAGTTTGAACATGCAGGTAATGCAATGCGACATTCGTGTAACAGTTCGGACTTTGTTCCGCAAACACAAAAAAGACCGCCCGAAGGCGGTCTGACAGATATTTAGGAAAATGACGCGGGAAGCGACCCCTTACTAATAAACCAATAGACCAATAAACCGAAAACTCACGCCGTGAGTTTTTGATCCTTCCACTGGTGCGGGCCCTGCATCATGAAGCGCTTGCTTTGCTCGATGGCGTCCATCACCTGCTCCAGGATCACCTCGGGAGCGGCGTCGTAGTCGATCTGCATCGGCTCCTTGAAGGTAACCGACAGCGGCACGCCGCGCTTCTTGAACTTGAGGCCTTTCTTGTCGAAGGCGCGCCAGAAGCCCTGGATCACCACGGGGATCACGGTGGGCCGCATCTGCTTGATGATGTAGGCGGTGCCCTTGCGGCCCGGCGCATAGGGCTTGGTAGTGCCCTGCGGGAAGGTGATCACCCAGGCCCGGTCGAGCGAGCGCTGGATCTTACGGGTGTCGGAGGGATCGAGGCCACGGCGTGTCTCATTGCCGTCCTTCTTCCAGGTACGGCGCACCGTGAGGGCGCCGGCAAGCGTGAAGAGCCGGGAGATCCACGAGCTGCGCATCGTTTCCTCCGCCGCCACGTAGTACACGCGGGTGAACGGGTTCAGCAGGTAATAGGGAATGCCGAGACGGTTCTTCTTGCGCCATTTCACCGCACAGAAGATGTGCAGGAAGGTGATGACGTCGGCAAAATAGGTCTGGTGGTTGGAGACGAACAATACGTTGCGGGTGGGCAGGTCCTGAATGTGCTCGGTGCCGCTGATCTTCAGCCGGTTCACCAGCATCAGGCCGGGGTAGGAAAAGATGCCCACGAGTGCATAGACGACCTTCCTGACCAGGGGGTACTCCGCCAGTTTTTTCCAGATACTCATTGGTTCAAGCAATTGGGCGGTAAAGGTACGTGTTTCGGAATTGTTAAGAGCGCGGCGCCCCGGTATGCATTTCCGTTACTTAGTAACTCTTACCGGTAACAAAAACGGCACACCATGAAAAAATCATTCCTCTCCTTCCTGCTGGCGGTCGCCTGCCTGGGCGCCCCGGCCCAGTCTCCGGCGGCCTCCTATCCTTTCCCCCGTACCATTTCGGTCACCGGCACGGCCGAGCAGGAGCTTGTGCCCGATGAGATCCATGTGCAGGTCGAGCTCAAGGAATACGGCCGCCCCGGCGCACCCAAAGTAACCCTCGACGGGATCCGCCGGCAGTTCCTGAACACGGTGCGGAGCCTCGGCATCGCCGACTCGCTCGTGAACGTTGTTTCCTACGATGGCTATAACGACGCGGAATGGTGGGAACGCAAGCGCAACCGCAAGGACCAGCTGCAGGCATCGGTCACCTACGGCGTCAAGCTGCGGAGCACGGCACAGGTCAACGAGCTGGTAGATCGCCTCGACCCACACGCGACCCAGAACTTCCAGGTGGCGCGGGTATCGCACAGCCGCATCACCGAGATCCGCCGGCAGCTCAAGATCGCCGCCGTGAAGGCCGCCAAAGAAAAAGCGGCATACATGGCCGAGGCCTCCGGCGACCGCATCGGCGAAACGGTGTCGATCAACGAGAACAGCGACAACGCCGACGGGCCCGTGTGGTGGCGCTCCGGCGGCATGATGACCAACACCGTGCTGCAGGGCCCGCGAAGCGAAGATGCCCAGGAAGGCGCACCCGGCTTCCAGAAGATCCGGCTCAAATTCGAGGTCGCCGCCGTATTTGCGCTGAAGTAGCCTTATTGGGCAACCAACGGCATCGTGGCCGATACCGGGCCCGAAAACGCAACGTAATAAAGACCTGCCGGCAACGCCCCGGTGCGGAGCTCCTGTTGCAGGCTCCCGCCCGTATGCACGCGCGCCACCCGGCGCAGCTCGAGGCCGGAGGCCGTATAAATACGGAACGTGTACGCGCCCGCCGGAAGCGAGGCCGCTCCGAACAGCAGGCGCTCACCGCGAAGCGGGTTCGGTTGCAGGCTAAGTCCCCGGGGCTGCTCCGCGCCAACGGGCAGCACGGCACTCAGCACGGAGCGCCCGCTCCACTCCCGCGCTGCGATGCGGTACCAGAGTCTGCCGGCGGGTGCGGTACGGTCGGCATACCGATAGGAAGCGCTTGCCCCGTTGTTGACCCGGGGCGCAACTGTGGCCACGGTGGCAAACCGGATCCCGTCGCTGCTGCGCTCCACCGCGTAGCTCGTTACCTGGGCTTCGGTGGCATTGGTGAACTCCAGCTGCGCGCCTTCGGAGCCGCGTTGTGCGCGCACGGCAGTAAAACGAACCGGCAGCACGCCCGAAACATTGGCCACGGCAAAGGGCGAAAACTCGCTCTGCTCTGTGATGGTAACCGAACGGGTGCCACCCGGGGTGCCGGCAGGCATTCCTGCGCTCCCTCTGCCTGCCCAGGCGCCGTTATGGTAATTGAACACGCGCACCGGGTCGCCCGTTTTGAAGTCAGCACCAACCTGGCCCGCGTCCTCGTATTGCAGCGTGATGCTGGCGCCCGAAGGCGTACCTGCCGGGGTGATGAACCAGGTGCGTTGTACGGACTTATCACTCTCCACAGGGGATTCCGCATTATACACGCCATCGGTCACCAGCACGCCATAGTCCATGCCGCCGCCATCGGAGATGACGACCGGGTTGTACGTGCTGCGCCCCACCGGGAAGGTCCGTGCGGCTGCACCGACATTCTTCAGGATCAACTCACCGGTACCGCTGGTCTTGATATAGACGGCTCCGGTTCTGATCACCTCGCCCCACACCGACAGATCGTAGTTGCCGATGTCGAGCATGGTATTGAGAAGGGTAACGTGGCCCAGCACGAAGGTGCTGGTGCCGAGGGTCTTGGTGCCGCCGCCCGTCACTACGAGCTCGTCGTAGTCGGCACGCCCCGGTATCACCTGGTTGCCGGCATAAGTGAACCAGACGCTGCTGTTGCTGCCCAGCGTCATCCCGTTGCTCACGGTCTGCGGCGATGCGGAGGTGGCGTGCTCGTAGGCGCCGTTGATGGTAATGCGGTTGCTGCTGCTGAAGGTGCCGTTATGGCCCTGGTGCACGATCTTGACACCGGCAGGCACCGTGATCGCGGAGCTGTTGCTCCAGGTGTCGTTGGCCCGAATGGTAATGGTCTGGCCGTCGCGGAAATCGCCCGACGGAGCGGTGGAAAGGCCCGACAGCGCCACCCATTGGTACGTGCCGAGCAGGAGCGTATATTTCTCCCAGTTGAGGGGGTTGTTGAGGGAAACGCTGCCGAGGAGGCCGTTTGACCGGTAATCGCCCGGTTGCTGGGCAGCGGCGGTAACAGTAAAAATACGGGACAGCAACAGCAGTGCCGCCAGGCTACGGAACAGAGACATGCACAGTTGGTTTTGGTTTGTTTTCGGATGCGGTTCCGTTGGCGGGACTACCAAGATACACTGTCGCGCTAAAGCTCAGCCCTAATGGGAGCAACCATTGGCGGCGATCAGGGATCATTTTAAAGCCGACTACCCCAAAACACTTATATACCGTATTAATACAATGCCCCGGCGCGGCACAAGCAGGTGGACGGGCATAAAAAAAGTCCCGACGTTACCGTCGGGACTTTGCTATTTGAAAATCGTTGAAGATTAAGCTTCGGGGGTGTTGCTGCCGGAGTTGTTCTTCTCTTCTTTCTGGAGGCGCTCCTTGATCTGGGCGAGGGCGCCGAGGTCGCCGAGGGTCGGCTTCTCGACTTTCTGCTGCAGGTTCTTGACGGCCTTCGTGGTCGACTCCGCGTTGGCGCGGGCTTCCTTACGCATGGCGTCTTTCTCTTCCTGCTTGGCAGCTTCCCAGGTGCGGGTGTGCGATACCACGATGCGCTTCTCGTTGCGATCGAACTCGATCACCATGAACGGAGCCACTTCGTCGGCACCTACGCTCTTACCATCTTCCTTCGCGAGGTGACGGTTGGGAGCGAAACCTTCCAGGCCGTAAGGCATCTGCACGATGGCGCCTTTGTCGTCCTTGCGGATAACGGTGCCTTCATGCACGGAAGTGATGGCGAAGGTGTCCTGCAGGGTGTTCCAGGGATCTTCTTCGAGTTGCTTGTGACCCAGCTGCAGCTTGCGGTTGTCCTTGTCGATGCCCAGGATGGCCACTTCGATGCGCTCGCCCACTTTCGTGAACTCGCTGGGGTGGTTGTAACGCTTCAGCCAGCTCAGGTCGGAGATGTGGATCATACCGCCGATGCCCTGGCTCAGCTCTACGAATACGCCGTAGGGGGTGATGTTCTTCACCGTGCCCTGGTGGCGGCTGCCTTCGGGGAAGTTCACCTCGATGTCGTTCCAGGGATCCTGGGAAAGCTGCTTGATCGAGAGGCTCATCTTGCGGCTGTCCTTGTCCAGGGTAACGATCTTGGCTTCATGCTCGTCGTTGAGCTTGAAGAACTCCTTGGCATTGATGGGGGTATTGGCCCAGGTGATCTCGGAAACGTGCACGAGGCCTTCTACGCCCGGCATGATCTCGAGGAATGCACCATAGTCTTCGATGTTCACGACGCGGCCTTTGACCACAGCACCTTCGTGGATGTTCTCAGGCAGCACATCCCAGGGGTGCGGGGTGAGTTGCTTGAGGCCGAGGGAGATACGCTTCTTCTCGTCGTCGAAGTCCAGAACTACTACGTTCAGCTTCTGATCGAGCTTCAGCACCTCGCTCGGGTGGTTGATACGACCCCAGCTGATATCGGTGATGTAGAGGAGACCGTCGAGGCCGCCGAGGTCCATGAACGCACCGAAGTCGGTGATGTTCTTCACGGTACCTTCCAGCACCTGGCCTTTCTCCAGCTGACCGATGATCTGGGCACGCTGTGCTTCGATATCGCTCTCGATGAGGGCTTTGTGCGATACTACGGCGTTCTTGATGGCTTCGTTGATCTTCACCACCTTGAACTCCATCGTCTTGCCTACGAACTGGTCGTAGTCGGTAACGGGCTTCACGTCGATCTGCGAACCCGGCAGGAAGGTCTCCATACCGAATACGTCTACGATGAGGCCGCCTTTCGTCTTGGAAGTAACGGTACCGGTAACGATCTCTCCGGTCTTGTGTACTTCAACGATGCGCTCCCAGGCACGGGTAATGCGGGCCTGCTTGCGGGAGAGGTTGAGGTTACCGTCGCGGTCTTCTTTCTCCACCACCATCACTTCTACTTCATCACCGACCTTCAGGCCCTGGATGTCGCGGAATTCGTTGAGGGAAACGAGGCCGTCCGACTTGAAGCCGATGTTCAGCACCACGTCGGTCTTGGTGATACCCACCACGAGGCCTTTGATCAGCTCGCCGTCGTTCAGCTGAACGAACGTGCCTTCGTACACCTTGTCGTACTTCTGCTGCTCTTCCTTGCTGTAGGTAGCTACGTTGCGCTTGTCGATGCTCCAGTCGAAGTCGTCGTGAGCGGTCTCTACGCGGGGCGCCTTCTCAGCCTTGGGGGCTGCAGCTTCGGCTACGGGAGCAGCTTCGGCAGCTTCCGTTGCGGCAGGGGCATTTGTTGTCGCGGTAGTGGCTTCCGTAGCTTCTGTCTGTGCTACAGGGGCCGTCTCCTGGCCTTCCGCGTTTTGGTTAACAATCTGATTTTCTTCCATAAAATTTCCCGAGGGTTTTGTTCGGGGGTGCAAAGATAGCCAATCCGCCCCATTCGGCACCCGGCTGAGGCCGCCCGAAACCGCCTTTTTGGCGATTTTTTTCATTGAAAATCAACGGGAACCGGCCGGCCGTTTCCATAGGGAGGGGATCGCTCAAAGGCGGCGCGCCGATTTAACGCGAAGGCGCAAAGAGGCCTTTCCCGGTTGTTTACGGGTACAGCCGTTGATTTGCAACAGCGAGCCTGCTGCGTTTCCCATTTTTTCAGGAGCGCGAAGAGGAAGCCCGCACGCGCGCTTCAGCAGGCTCGCCTCCCGCCCTTTTTCGCTAAGTTTGGGAATCCCATGAGGCACCACTACTGCTTATTCCTCTTCTTTGCCGGGCTGCCGCCGGGCCTCCGCGCCCAGACCGCTCCCCCGGAAGCCGCCGTTGGACTTTCGGGACACCTCGGCTCCTTCATCACCAAGATGAGCAAGGCCGACCTGCTCAAAGATTCTTACAGTGAGTTGGTTGCCGTAGAATGGAGCCGCAGCACGGCGCACGCACCCCGTACCCGCCTGGGCGCGGTGCTCCTGCACGGCAACTCGGGCAGCCGGCAATACGTCGGGGCAGTCACGGCCCTGCTGGGCTTTGTAGACCGAACCCTGGTCACGGCCGGACCTGTGCGCCTGCATGCCCGTCTGGGCATCGGGCCCGGACGGATCGCCCGCCCCTTCGACGCGGCCACCAACCCGAAGAACTCGCTGCTCGGCAGCCACCTGAACGCCGCCCTCCAAGGGTCCCTGTTCGGGGAGCTGCATATCGGCCGGCACTGGTCCTGGAACGCCGGTATCTCCTTTCTCCACCTTTCGAGCGGAGCGGCTTCGCTGCCCAACCTCGGGCTCAACATCCCGGCACTGACCACCGGCCTCTCCTACCGGTATGCGCAGACACCCCTGAAGCCGGTTCCGCCGGCACCGCCCGCCCGCCGCGCCCATTTCGAAACCTGGGCCTCTGCCGGGCGCAAGCAATGGCCGCTCGTCAACAGCCCGCGCCGCTGGGTGCAGGTACTCGGGATCGAATGGCAGCGCCGCTTCTCGGCAAACGGCCGCTATGGAGCCGTACTCCAGGTACTGCGCGACCCCACCCCGGTGTCGGGTGTCGATACACTCCAGAAGGCGCCGGGCGGCGGGGGCTGGCAGGCAGGGATCGGGGCCCAATACCTGATGGTGCTTGGCCGCCTCGAAGTGCCGGTGCAGGCCGGCGCGTACCTGTTCAACAAACGCGACGTCAACGCCTGGTACCAGACCTTGGGGGTACGCTACCGCTTCGCCGACCGCTGGCGCGCCGGCATCCACCTGAAGACCCATATGGGCCGCGCCGATTATTTTCACGCCGGTATCGGCTATCAATGGTAATGATGAAAACGCTTTGTTTTGCGATCGTACTGCTTGCGGCCGCCCTCCTTTCGGGATGCAGCCGCCCGGGCTGCTCCCAGCGCGCCGGTCGCGCGCAGCGCCTGCCCCGCACCGTTAATACCTTCTCCCACCTGGTGATCCAGGACAACATCAACGTGGTGCTCACCCAGGGCGACTCCTGCAGCGTCGACATCGAAACCGACGAAAGCCTCCAACCGGTGATCCTGGCCGAGGTGCACGGGCAGCAGCTCCACCTGCGCAATGCCGCCTCCTGCTCCTGGATCCGGCGCCCGGGCGAGTCCATCACCGCCTACGTCACCCTCCCCGACCTGAACCGGGTCGACTACCAGGGCTCCGGCAACGTCACCTGCACCGACACCCTGCACCTCGACTACCTTTCCGTGGAGGCCACGAACGGCGCCGGCACCGTGCGCCTCCTGCTCGACACGCGTTTCACGCTGGCCTACGTCAACAACGAGGTCGCTGACCTCGTGTTCGCGGGCCGCAGCGATTCGGCCTATGCCTACAGCGCTTCGCGCGGCGGCATCGACTTCCGAGATTTTGAAGTGAAACGGTTGGGGGCCGCCTTCGCTTCCGCGCGCGATGGCTACGTGTGGGCAACGGAAAGCCTGCAGGCAACGCTTTTCAATGCGGGCAACCTGTATTACCGCGGCACACCTGCGCGCATCGTCACCGATTACCGCAGCTCCGGTCGGGTGGCGCCGCTTCGCTAGAAGCTGTCTCTAAACCAATAGCGCGCTGGAGCATTGTGAAGCGTGAGGCGTCAGGCGGGAGAAGAAAGCCGTGCCTGTCGGACACTTAACGGCACGGTTCAAGCCTCACGCCTTACGACAATTTGCGGAGTGATCCATTTTAGTACGGCTTCTAGTCACCGCGCAGCAACAGGTCCGTCTTTCTCAGAATAAAATAGTTGAGGATTCCCCGGAACGAAAGTATTTCGATGGTGCGGGGGCGGTCTATCTCAAGCCGCTCCGTGAGCGCCCACTGGTCGATGATGCGGATCAGCGTGGCTGCATTCTCCTGGCTCAGGCGACCATCGGCATAGGGGTCGATCGGGATCCCGGTCCAGTGCTGATAGGTAAGAAAGATCGGCTCGAGTGCGGTAAGGCCGGCATCGTCGATGGAATAAAGGAGTTCCTTGCCGGTAGCATCATAGAGATCAAGCGCCATCTTCCGAAGTTACGCGGGCGTGCCGCTTCCTTTTAACCCGGCTGCGATCCACCCGCTCGTCCAGGCATGCTGGAAGTTGAAGCCGCCCGTGATGCCGTCGACGTCGAGTACTTCCCCGGCGAAATAAAGCCCCGGCACCTTGCGGCTCATCATCGTATTCGGGTCCACCTCGGAGAGCTGGATGCCCCCCGCTGTCACGAATTCTTCCTTGAAAGTGGTCTTGCCCTCCACGTGGAACACAGTGTCCGTAAGGGCGCGCACGAGCGCGTTCTCCGCCTTCGCGGGGAGGTCGGCAAAGCGCTGCTCCTCGGAGATACCCGACTGCCGGAGCAGGAAGTTCCAGAGGCGGGCGGGCAGCTGGCCCAGGTTGTGGTTTTCCAGCTTTTTCTGGGGATGCGTTTTACGGGCGTCGGCGATCGTGGCTTTCAGGTCGGCCTCGGTTTGCCCGGGCACCCAGTGCACGTGTGCTTTGAAGGAGTAACCGCCGGCGGCCAGTTCGCGGGCGCCCCAGGCACTGAGGCGCAGCACCGCCGGTCCGCTGAGGCCCCAGTGCGTAATGAGTACGGGTCCCTCCTCCTGCAGCTTGCTGCCTTCGATCTTGACGCGCGCCCGCTCCACGGCCACGCCCATCAGCGCCGTGATCGGGTGCTTCGGCAGGTTAAAGGTGAAGAGCGAAGGCGTGGGGTCGGCCACGGTATGACCGAGGGCTCGCAGCCAGTCGAACATCGGCGCCTTCGGGTAGCCGCCGGCCGCCACGCACACGAAGGGTGCGCGCAGCTCCTGCCCGCCGGCCAACGTCAGTACAAAGCCGTCGCCGGTCTTCTGCAGGGTCTTCACTTCGGCATTCATCCGGATGTCGACGCCGTAGCGGCCCGCCTCGCGCAGCAGGCATTCGATGACGGTTTCCGACGAATCCGTGACCGGGAACATGCGGCCGTCGGCCTCGGCCTTCAGGCGTACGCCGCGCTCCGCAAACCAGTCGATGCACTCGGCGCTGGAAAACTGGTGAAAGGTCTTCTTGACGAAGTTGTGTCCCCGCGGATAGCGCTTCGCGAATTCGACGGTGTCGAAGAGGTGGTGCGTCACGTTGCAGCGTCCGCCTCCGGATATACGCACCTTGGAAAGCAGCTTACTCGTCTTCTCGAGCAGCACCACCTTCAGCCCCGGGTGCATGCGGGCCGCATTCACCGCGCAGAAGAACCCGGCAGCGCCGCCGCCGATCACGATCAATTGTTGGGAGGAGTGGGACAAGGAGGTTTGATGTTTGGCGTCTGATGTTTGATGTTTCGGAACGATTTGCCACGTGGCTGAATGCGCTTCGGTGCCGGCCACCCACCTCAAACATCAAACTGAATAACGCGCTAATAGTCAGAAAACAACTCTTTATTGGCCTTCTCGGCAGCCTCGATCGGGGCGTAGTTGGAAAGTATGTCGGCCGTGCCCTTGCGTACACATACGTCGTGCTCGAAGTGTACCGACACCTTGCTGTCCTTGGTACGCACCGTCCAACCGTCGGAGTCGGTGAACACGTCCTTCCGGCCCATATTGATCATCGGCTCGATGGCGAGCACAAGGCCGTCTTTCAGTACCGGTCCCGAGCCGCGCTTGCCGTAGTTAGGCACTTGCGGGTCTTCGTGGAGCGAGCGGCCGAGTCCATGCCCCACGAGCTCGCGCACCACGCCGTAGCCGTTCTTCTTCTCGGTGTGCTCCTGGATGGCAAAGGCAATATCACCGATGCGGTTGCCTACCACGGCTTTTTCGATGCCCTTATAAAGCGATTCCTTTGTCACCTTCACGAGCTTTACCGCCTCCGGGCCGGGGTCGCCGATCATAAAGGTATACGCATGGTCACCATGCCAGCCGTCGAGGATCACGCCGACGTCCACCGACACCACGTCGCCTTCCTTCAGAGCGTAGTTGTTCGGAAAGCCGTGTACCACCACATCGTTTACGGAGATACAGGAGTTATACGGGTAGCCGTTGTAGTTGAGGAAGGACGGTATGGCGCCGTGATCGCGCACATAGGCGCCGATCACCTTGTCGATCGAAATGGTGCTGAGGCCCGGGCGCAGCATCGCGGCGATCTCCGCCAGCGTCTGGCTCACCAGCAGGGCGCTCTTGCGCATCGCCTCTACCTGCTCATTGGTCTTGTAATAAATCATCTGGACGGCAAAGATAATTCTCCGGGGCGGGGAAATTAAAAACTCAAAATTCAAAATTCAAAAGCGTTGGCGTCAAATAGCATTCCGCTGCAACTTCTCGCTACAGATTTCCGGAAGGTGCCTACGGGGAAACAAGCGTCCACCAGCAAGACAATTTTGACTTTTGAATTTTGCTTTTTGACTTAAAAAGAAAAACCCGGCAGCAAGCTACCGGGTTCTCTATAGAAAGGAGGTTCCTTCTTAAATGGAAGCCTGCGTCACCGTCTGGCGTCCCTGGATGCGACCGCCCTTCATGAGGCCATCGTACTGGCGCATGAGGAGCTGGGTCTCGATCTGCTGGAGCGTGTCGAGGATAACGCCCACCATGATCAGCAGCGAGGTGCCGCCGAAGAAGGTGGAGAAGTTGGCCGATACGCCGAGCAGCTGCGCGATACCGGGCAGGATACCGACGAGGGCCAGCAGGATGGCACCCGGGAGGGTGATCTTATCCATGATGGCGCCGATATAGTCGGCCGTGGGCTGGCCGGGCTTCACGCCGGGCACGAAGCCGTTGTTCTGCTTCAGGTTGTCGGCGATCTGCTTCGGGTTGAAGATAAGGGCCGTGTACAGGAAGGTAAACCCGATCACCACGGTGGAGTATACCACCATGTACCAGATGTTGGTATGGTCGGAGAATACGCCGGCGATGTTCTGCGAGGTCTCGCTGTTCTTGTTGAAGGAGAACAGCGTGGGCAGGAACATGATGGCCTGGGCGAAGATGATCGGCATCACACCGGCTGAGTTCACCTTGATGGGGAGGAACTGGCGGGCGCCACCACCGAACTGGCGGTTGCCGACGATCTGCTTGGCGTAGTTCACCGGGATCTTGCGCGTACCCTGAACGAGCAGGATACAGCCCATGATGATGGCGATGAGGATGGCGATCTCGATGATGAACACGAGAAGCATACCCACCGGCTGCGATTTGGCAGAGAATTCCTGGCCGAAGGCCTGCGGCAGGCGGGCGAGGATACCCACCATGATGATGATGGACGTACCGTTGCCGAGGCCCTTATCGGTGATCTTCTCGCCGAGCCACATCACGAAGAGGGTGCCGGCGGTGAGGAGCACCACGGTGGAGAGGTAGAAATACGACTGGTAGGCCGGAACGAGCGAAGCAATGTTCTGCTGCGTCATCTGGTTGAGGTAGCCCACGTAGGCCGAAGCCTGAACGAGGGTTACGATCACGGTGAGGTAGCGGGTCCACTGGTTGATCTTCTTACGACCGCTCTCGCCCTCTTTCTGCAGTTTCTGGAAAGAAGGTACGAGTACCGTCATCAGCTGCATGAAAATGGAGGCAGAGATATAGGGCATGATGCCGAGCGCGAAGATGGAAGCCTGGTTGAAGGCGCCACCGGCGAAGGCATCGATCATGCCGAGGATACCGCCCTGGTTCGCATCGGCCGCGGCCGGGTTGATCCGGATGCCGGGGAGCACGATGTGCGTACCGACGCGGTAGATGAAGATAAGAAGAAGGGTAACCAGGATCTTGCTGCGCAACTCCTCAATGCTCCAGATGTTCTTCAGCGTTTGGGTTAACTTTTTCACGGGAAATGTTTACGGTCCGAATTGAAAAAAAGACGCATGATCATTCATGCGCCTGTGCAATTTAAGGAAATTTACTTCACGATCTCAACGGAACCGCCGGCTGCTTCGATGGCTGCCTTTGCTTTCTCGCTCGCTGCGTTGATCTTGAAGGTGACCTTGGATTTCAGTTCGCCGTTGGCCAGTACTTTCACGCGGTCGGTCTGGCTGATGAGGCCGTTGGTATAGAGGTTCTCGAGGCTGAATTCTTTCAGCTCATACTTCTCAACGAGCTGGTCGATCTGGCCGAGGTTGAACACTTTGTACTCGATGCGGTTGATGTTCTTGAAGCCACGCTTCGGAACGCGACGCTGGATCGGCATCTGGCCACCTTCGTGGGCCATCTTGCGGGAATAGCCGGCGTTGCTCTGCTGGCCTTTGTTACCTTTTGTGGACGTGCCACCCTTACCGGAGGCTTCACCGCGGCCAATACGCTTCTCTTTGTGTACGGATCCTTTTGCAGGACGGAGTTCGTGCAGTTTCATACTGTTTGATTTTTACTTTCGGGGAATCGCCCCTCGCTTGTTAATGAATGGGATAATGGGAGAATGGGGTAATGGGATAATATGAAAACGGGAATTACCCCATCAGCACATTACCCCATTACCCCATTCGTTCTTAGGCTACTTCTTCTACGGTGATCATATGCTCCACCTTGCGCACCATACCCAGGATCTGGGGGGTGGCCTCCACTTCGCGGGAGGCGTTCATCTTGTTGAGGCCGAGGGCCTGCAAGGTGAGCTTCTGGCGCTCGGGGCGGTCGATGGGGCTCTTCACCAGCGTGATCTTGATCTTTTTCATGACAGTTTATTTGTGGTTTTACCAGGCTACGCAGGGATGTTTGTCATCCGGAGCGAAGCGAAGGATCAACCGTTGAATACTTTCTTCAGGTTGACGTTGCGCTGGCGGGCCACGGCGATCGGCTCACGCAGCATGGCGAGGGCCGTGAAGGTGGCCTTTACCACGTTGTGCGGGTTGGCGGAACCCAGCGACTTGGCCAGAACGTCGGTTACACCGGCGCTCTCGAGCACAGCGCGCATGGAACCTCCGGCGATCACACCGGTACCGTGAGCGGCCGGCTTGATCAGCACCTTGGCGGCGCCTACGCGGGCGAGCTGGTCGTGGGGAATGGTGCCGTGCATCACCGGAACCTTGATGAGGTTCTTCTTGGCATCTTCGATGCCCTTGGTGATGGCCTCCTGTACTTCCTTGGCCTTACCCAGACCGTGGCCAACCACGCCCTGCTCGTTGCCTACCACCACAAGGGCGGAGAAGCTGAACGTACGACCACCCTTGGTTGTCTTCACCACGCGGTTGATGGCCACAACCTTCTCTTTGAGTTCGAGGTCGCCGGCTTTTACTTTGTTTAAAGTTGCTTTTGCCATTTTCTTTTTTGACTTGATAAGCGCAATTGCTCAGTTAGGTATCAATGGGTCCGGCGGCCTCGAGGGGCCGCCGGGCCATCGTGATGAATTAGAATTGGAGGCCTCCTTCGCGGGCGCCTTCGGCAACTGCCTTAACGCGGCCATGATACAGGTTGCCACCACGATCGAAGACCACGGCCTCGAGACCGAGCTCCTTCGCCTTGCGGGCGATGGACTGGCCAACGAGCTTGCTCTTCTCGGACTTCGTGCCGCTCTGGGCAGCGATGTCCTTCTCGCGGGAAGAAGCGGAAGCAAGGGTTACGCCGTTGGTGTCGTCGATGAGCTGCACGTAGATATCGGAATTGCTACGGAATACAGACAGGCGGGGCTTCTGCGCCGTACCGGCCACCTTGCGGCGGATGCGGTAGCGGATGTTTTGTCTGCGCGTTAATTTCTGAGCTGTTCTCATTTTATTTGAGTTTGGGGCCTTGATACTGCCAAAGCCTCGTGTTATTGAAGATTATTTACCAGCAGCCTTACCAGCCTTCTTACGTACCACTTCGCCCTGGTAGCGAACACCTTTGCCTTTGTACGGCTCAGGCTTGCGGAGCGAGCGGATCTTGGCGGCAACCTGGCCCAGCAGCTGGCGGTCGATACCTTCGAGGGTGATGAGGGGGTTCTGGCCTTTTTCCTGGGCCGTGGCGACCTTGAGCTCCTGGGGGATCTCGAGGAGGATGTTGTGCGAGTAGCCAAGGGAGAGGTCGAGCAGGTTGCCGGTGTTGGCAGCCTTGAAACCTACACCTACGAGCTCCAGCTTCTTGACGTAACCTTCGGTTACACCTCGTACGAGGTTGGCAACCAGGGCGCGGCTGAGGCCGTGCAGGGCACGGTGGCGGATCTGGTCGGTGGGGCGGGTGATGGTGATGGTGCCATCGGCGACGTTCACAGTGATATCGCGGTCGATGGGCTGGGTCAGCTCACCCTTCGGGCCCTTCACTTTAACAACGTTGTCGTTGCCTACGGTGACGGTAACACCGGCAGGAATCGTGATCGGGGCTTTACCTATACGTGACATGATTTATACGTTTAAATGTGTTTATGCTTCCGTTCCACCGGCCGGTCAGCCTAGTATAGCTTCGGCTTAATGTACCGGTGGGATTCGATTAATAGATATAGCAAAGTACCTCGCCGCCTACGTTCTGCGACTTGGCTTCCTTGTCGGTCATCACACCCTTGGAGGTGGAGATGATGGCGATGCCGAGGCCGTTCTTCACGCGACGGAAGTCGGCAGGCTTCGCGTAGTGGCGCAGACCCGGACGGCTCACGCGCTCCAGGCTCTGGATGGCCGGGGTCTTCGTGGCTGCGTCGTACTTCAGGGCGATCTTGATCAGGCCCTGCTTGTTGTCGTCTTCAAACTTGTACTTCAGGATATAACCCTGGTTGTACAGGATCTCCGTCATGCGCTTCTTCAGGTTCGAAGCCGGGATCTCAACGATACGGTGACCGGCCATCTGAGCGTTACGGATGCGGGTCAGGAAATCTGCGATAGGATCTGTTACCATATTAAGGCCCTCCTACACCCCGCCGGAGCGGGATAATTGGATAATTTGAGTGTTAAATGTTGTTAAGTACACACCCCTCTCCTTGCGAAAAGGGACGCAAAGGTAGCGAAAAGATCTGAGGATGCCAGAGGTGATGATCTCAGATCTCGTTAAAGATCTGGGATCTCCACATCAGAGATCTGAGATCCGTTCTTACCAGCTGGCCTTCTTCAGACCGGGGATCATGCCGTTCAGCGCCATATCGCGCAGGGCGATACGGGAGATGCCGAAGTAGCGGCTGTACGCACGCGGACGGCCGGTGAGCTGGCAGCGGTTGCGCAGACGCACGGGCGAAGCGTTGCGGGGAAGTTGGTCCAGGGCAGCGTAGTCGCCGGCAGCCTTGAGGGCAGCGCGCTTCTCAGCAAACTTCTGTACCAGCACTTCGCGCTTACGCTGTCTTGCCTTTACGGATTCTTTAGCCATGTTATGAGTTTGTAATTTTTAGTTTGTAGTTTCTCGTTCGACGGAGCAGTGTGCTAAAAGCATTATCCCATTAGCACATTACCCCATCAGCACATTACTTCTTGATATTCTTGAAGGGCATGCCCAGCTCTTTCAGGAGCTCGTACGCTTCTTCGTCGGTGTTGGCAGTGGTCACGAAGGTGATGTCCATACCCGTGATCTTGTTCACCTTGTCGATGTCGATTTCCGGGAAGATGATCTGCTCGAGTACACCCATGGTGTAGTTGCCGCGGCCGTCGAAGCTCTTCTCGTTCACACCTTTGAAATCGCGCACGCGGGGAAGCGATACGGAGATGAGACGGTCGAGGAATTCGTACATCTTGTCGCCACGCAGCGTTACGCGGGCGCCGATGGGCATGTGCTTACGGAGCTTGAAGTTCGAGATGTCCTTCTTGGAGAAGGTAGCCACGGCTTTCTGACCGGCGATGGTGGTCAGTTCTTCCACGGCGATGTCCACGAGCTTCTTGTCGTTGACGGCACCGTTCACACCACGGTTGATCGAGATCTTCTCGAGGCGGGGCACCTGCATGTTGGAGGAGTAGCCGAAACGCTTCATGAGCGCGTTCACTACTTCGTCCTTATACTTCGTCTTCAGTCTGGGGGTTGCTGTTGTCGTTGCCATTACTTGATTTCCTCCCCTGATTTTTTAGAGATTCGAACTGATTTACCGTTGTTCTTCTGGCGCTTCACCTTGGAGCCCTGCTTGCCGTCCCACAGCATTACGTTGCTGATCTGGATCGGGGCTTCGGTCTTCACGATGCCACCCTGCGTATTCTGTGCGGAGGGCTTCGTGTGCTTGGTGATGATGTTCACACCTTCAACGATCACTTTACCTGCCTCTACCAGCACCTCTTTCACGAGGCGGGGCTTCGTCAGGTCCTTGTCGTCGCCGGCGATCACGACCACCTGGTCGCCCTTCCGGATATTGTACTTGGGTTTAAATCTTGTTTTCATTGTTGTTCCTCTTTGGGATGTTTATACTTTCCTGATACTGCCAGGAATACATTTTATTTCGTTCCGGATCACACCGGCTTCCGGGGCTTAGAGCACCTCGGGAGCCAGGGAGATGATCTTCATGTAGCCTTTGTCGCGGAGCTCGCGGGCAACGGGCCCGAAGATGCGGGTACCGCGGGGCTCATCGGAGGCGTTGAGGATCACAACGGCGTTGTCGTCGAAGCGGATATAGGAACCGTCCTTGCGGCGGAGCTTGTTCTTGGTGCGCACGATAACGGCTTTGGCAACAGTACCTTTCTTGATACCGCCGGCCGGGATGGCGTCCTTCACGGTCACCACGATCTTGTCGCCTACACGGGCATAACGCTGACCGCTGTTACCCAGTACGCGGATGCAAAGCACCTCTTTGGCGCCGCTGTTGTCCGCTACCATGAGACGGGATTCTTGCTGGATCATTTTCTTTAAGCTTTTGACCCCTCCCCGGAGGTGGGGTCGTTTAAAAACATTATTGTTAATGTAGTGCCGGCTGCCGCTCCTCCCCTTTCGGAAAGCAACGACCCACGACGCTTAGTTTACTTCACTTTCTCTACGATCTCCACGAGTCTCCAGCGCTTCGTCTTGCTCAGCGGACGCGTTTCCATGATGCGCACTACGTCGCCGATAGAAGCTTCGTTCTTCTCGTCGTGTGCGTGGAACTTGGTCGTCTTCTTCACGAACTTGCCGTAGATGGGGTGCTTTACTTTACGCTCAACAGCGACGGTGATGGTCTTCGTCATTTTGTTGGACGTAACCACACCGATACGGGTTTTGCGCAGGTTTCTTGCTTCTTCGGCAGCTGCTGCTGTGGTATTTACTGTTTCAGCCATTGTTATAAGCTTTGAGCGGTGAGCTGCGAGCCTTGAGCGTTCAACGCTCTTAGCCCAGGCCCGCTGCTAATTATGCACTAAGTTGTTTCTTCTGTAATTCGGTTTTCAGGCGGGCGATATCGCGGCGCAGGTTGCGGATGCTCATGGGGTTCTCCAGGGGAGACATAGCATGGGCGAACTCCATCTTGCGTAAGCGCATCTCGTCCTCCGCGATGCGGGCGGACAGGTCCTGGGCGTTGAGGCCCTGGATGCTCTTGGTGAAATCGGATGTCTTCGACATGATCTAAAGTTTAATCAGTTATTAAATGCTCCATGGCTTCGTTCCCTTCGCCATGTTGGCACGGCCCTTAGGCGGTGATGAGGTCGCGACGCTTCACGAACTTGGTCGCGATCGGCAGCTTGCCGGCGGCCAGGTCGAGTGCACCCTTGGCTACCTCTTCCGTCACACCGTCGATCTCGAAGATGATGCGGCCCGGCTGCACCACGGCTGCCCAGTACTCGAGGTTACCCTTACCCTTACCCATACGTACCTCTGCAGGCTTGTTGGTGATCGGCTTGTCGGGGAAAATGCGGATCCACACGTTACCTTCCCGCTTCATGTGACGGGTGAGGGCCTGGCGGGCCGCTTCGATCTGGCGCGCGGTGATCCAATGATCTTCCAGCGCCTTCAGTGCGTAAGAACCAAAGGAAATCGTGGCGCCACGCTTGGTGTTACCCTTCATGCGGCCTTTTTGCACTTTCCGGTGTTTTGTTCTTTTCGGCTGTAACATATTATTTCTGTTTTTGACCGGATCGCTCCGATCCCGTTATGTTATTGTTTTCAATTCGATTTCAGATTTCAGATTTCGGATTTCAGATTCAGAAAAATCTGAAATCTGACATCATCACATCTGAGATCTCTTAGCGACGGCCACCGCCACCGCTGCGGCCACCACGGTCACCACCGCCACGACCACCACGGTCGCCACCACGGCCGCCACGATCACGGTCGCGGTCGAAGCCACCGGTCGAGCGCGGGCCATTGGCCTGCTCGGCGCCGATTACGTTGGGGTTCAGGTCGCGCTTCACCAGGATTTCGCCTTTGCAGATCCATACTTTGATACCGATCTTGCCGTACACGGTTTGTGCAAACACGTTGGCATAATCGATATCCATACGGAAGGTGTGCAGCGGCGTGCGGCCTTGCATGAAGGTCTCGTTACGGGCGATCTCAGCGCCGGCCAGACGGCCGCTCAGCTTGATCTTGATGCCTTCGGCGCCCATGCGGAGCGTGGAAGCGATGGCCATCTTCGTAGCGCGCTTGAAGTTGATGCGGTTCTCGATCTGGCGGGCGATGGTATCGCCTACGATCATCGCATCGAGCTCGGGGCGACGGATCTCCAGGATGTTGATCTGCACGTCCTCTTTGCCGGTGAGCTTCTTCAGCTCTTCCTTGATGCGGTCGACCTCACCACCACCTTTACCGATGATGATGCCGGGCTTCGACGTGTGGATGGTCACGATCAGCTTACCGAGCGTGCGCTCGATAACGATCTTCGACACACCACCCTTGTTGATGCGGGCGTTGAGGTAAGTGCGGATCTTGTTATCCTCGATCAGCTTATTGGCAAAGTCTTTTTTGTTACCATACCAGTTGGATTCCCATCCACGGATGATACCTAAACGGTTACCAATAGGATTTGCTTTTTGACCCATTGTTCTGTATTGATACGTTTATTGATTAGTTGTTTTTCGCGTCTACGATGACAGTAACGTGGTTCGAACGCTTACGGATCTTGTAACCACGACCCTGGGGAGCCGGACGCATACGCTTCAGTGTGCGGGCACCATCCACGAAGATGGTCTTCACAACCAGCGCACCCTCGTCACCACCTTCGTTCTTCTGCTTCCAGTTGGAGATGGCGCTCAGTACGAGCTTGCGCAGGGGAACTGCGGTGTGCTTCGTATGGTGCTCCAGCACGGCGAGTGCTTTCTCCACCTGCATGCCGCGGATCAGATCGGCCATGAGGCGCATCTTGCGGGGTGACGTGGGATAATTTCTCAGTTTAGCTACTGCTTCCATTGTATTGAGTTTTTAGCGGCAAGGAGCGATTAACCCTTCTTGCTTGCGTGTCCTTTAAAGTTGCGGGTCGGAGCAAATTCGCCGAGCTTATGTCCTACCATGAATTCGGTAACATAAACCGGGATGAACTTGTTGCCGTTGTGCACGGCAAAGGTGTGACCTACGAAGTCCGGGGTGATGGTCGAGCGGCGGCTCCAGGTCTTGATCACGCCTTTCTTGCTTTTGCCATCGTTCATAGCAACCACTTTGTCTTCAACGTGGTGGGCTACATACGGACCTTTTTTAATTGAACGAGCCATATTCTAGATTCTGATTTCTGTTTTTGAATGAGGTTTTGCTTCGCTTACTTGGCCAGCTTCTTACCGTTCGAACGCTGGATGATCAGCTTGTCGCTGCTCTTGCCCTTCGTACGGGTCTTCAGGCCTTTGGCGATCTTGCCGGTACGGCTGCGGGGGTGACCACCGGAGGCGCGGCCTTCGCCACCACCCATCGGGTGATCCACCGGGTTCATCGCAACGCCACGGTTACGGGGCTTGATGCCCTTCCAGCGGCTGCGGCCGGCCTTACCGAGCGACTCGAGCGAGTGGTCGCTGTTTGAAGCAACACCTACCGTTGCATAGCAGTTGATCAGCACCTTGCGGAGTTCGCCGCTCGGCATCTTCAGAACGGCATATTTCTCTTCCTTGTTCGACAGCTGTGCGGAGGCACCTGCGGAGCGGGCGATCTTGCCACCCTGGCCCGGCTGGAGCTCGATGTTGTGCACCACGGTACCGAGGGGCATGTTCTTCAGCTGGAGGGCGTTACCGAGTTCGGGAGCAACGGCGTCGCCGGAGATCACTTCGGCGCCTACCTGCAGGCCCTGGGGAGCGATGATGTAACGCTTCTCGCCGTCTGCATAGTTCAGCAGGGCGATGAAGGAGGTACGGTTCGGGTCATACTCGATCGTAGCCACCTTGCCGGGGATGTTGTGCTTGTTGCGCTTGAAGTCAACAAGACGGTACATCTGCTTGTGACCGCCACCGATGTAGCGCATCGAGCGACGGCCCTGGCTGTTACGGCCACCCGTGCCCTTCTTGGACTCTACCAGCGACTTCTCAGGAACGTTGGTAGTTACTTCTGCATAAGCATTGCCGATGCGCCAGCGTGTGCCTGCGGTGATCGGTTTGAATTTTCTTACTGCCATGACTTATTCTTTATCAACATTTGCGGCTGTTGCAGCCCTTCGTTTTGAAAATGGATTAGATCGATGCGGTGTAAAGGTCGATGGTCTCGCCTTCGGCTACCGTTACCAGTGCCTTCTTGTAAGCGGGCTTCACGCCGGAGATAAAACCCTTCTTGGTGTAGCGGGTCTTGTTCTTGCCGGGTACCACCTGCGTGTTCACGTCGATCACGTTCACGCCGTAGAATTCCTCAACGGCCTTTTTGATCTCCAGCTTGTTGGCCTTGCGGGCAACTTTGAAAGCAAAGCGGCGCAGGGATTCCTGCTGGGCGTTGGCTTTCTCGGTGAGGATCGGCTTTATCAGTACTTCAGAAAGTTTCATCTGAAAAGTGTTATTGCGTTTATCAATTTGTTGTCGGCGCTCTGCTTGTCATCCCGAGCGCAGCGAGGGATCAGGCGGTTGCCTCTTCTTCGGAGCTGGCGAACATCTGCGCGGCGCTTTCGGTCAGCACGAGCACCTCGGAGTTCATGATGTCGTAAGTGTTCACGTCGGAGAGCAGCGTACCGAGTACAGAAGGAACGTTGCGGACGCTCATGTACAGGTTGTCGTTGTATTCCGGGGTGATCAGCATCAGCTTCTTGTCGCCTACTTTAAGGGCGTTGAGGGCGTTGAGCACGGTCTTCGTCTTGGGAACATCGAGGTTGATGTCTTCGATAACGTAGATGGCGCCTGCCTGGGCCTTGTGCGTGAGAGCGGACATCTTGGCGAGGTCCTTCACCTTGCGGTTCAGCTTGATGTCGTAACCGTGGGGCTTGGGGCCGAAGATGGTACCACCACCCTTGTAGAGCGGGTTACGGATGTTGCCCTTACGGGAACCGCCGGTACCTTTCTGCTTGTGCAGCTTGCGGCTGGCACCCTTTACTTCGGCACGGGTTTTCACCTTGTGCGTACCCTGGCGCTGGGCGGCGAGGAATTGCTTCACGGCGAGATAGATCGCGTGGTTGTTCGGCTCGATACCGAAGATCTCCTCAGGCAGCTCGACCGTGCGGCCGGTCTCCTGACCTTGTATGTTTAATACTTTCAGTTCCATGATTACTTCTGGATTAATACGATTGAACCAATATGGCCGGGAACGGAGCCGCTGACCAGGATGTAGTTTTTGTCGGCGAAGATCTTCACGACCTTCAGGCCTTTGACCTTCACGCGGTCGTTGCCCATACGGCCGGCCATGCGCATGCCCTTCATAACGCGGGATGCGTACGACGAGTTACCGATGGAACCCGGAGCGCGCTGACGGTCGTGCTGGCCGTGGGAAGCTTCACCCACACCGGAGAACCCGTGACGCTTTACAACGCCCTGGAAGCCCTTGCCCTTGGTGGTGCCGACGACTTCAACCTTTTCGCCTTCTTCAAAAATGTCTACTGTGATGGATTCGCCGAGTGCCTGCGTAAGAGAGGTGTTGCGGAGTTCCTTAACGACCTTCTTGGGGGAAGTGGAGGCTTTCGAGAAGTGATTGATCTCGGCTTTAACGGAGTGCTTTTCTTTCTTGTCGCCGAATGCGATCTGAAGTGCATTGTAGCCGTCGGTGTCGACGGTCTTAACCTGCGTTACAACGCAGGGACCAGCCTCGATGATCGTGCAGGCGGTTTGCTTGCCGCTTGCATCGAAGATGCTGGTCATCCCGATTTTTTTACCAATGATACCTTTCATGTTTGAGGGTTTACCCCCCCAAGGTTGTACAAGACAGACCCATATGGTATCACGGGTCTTCAATCCTGGTTCACCGGCGACCTTTTCCTTTATCCGTCCCTTGTGGACGTTCCCTGTAGCGGGATTCAGAAGTACCGTCGGCAAACAAACCTCGAAGGGCTTGTTTTATATATAAGCGCAGATTTGAGTTTGGAGCTGGCCGCCCTCCTATCCGCAGTATCGTGATCAGAGCTCTTTTCTCCGGTTCGCCAGCGTGATGCGTAGCGAAGCAGGTTGAGAGATGATTCTTATTTCAATATCGTGTGGTCCTTTCAGACCGATACCGCTTCCTGTGAAGCGGTACCTGTATCCTCAGCTTTTGCGGGTCTGCCCGCCAAAGCCTTGGCGTAGGCGGGTTAGGCCTTGATCTCTACTTCCACACCGGAAGGCAGGTCGAGCTTCGACAGCGCGTCCACCGTGCGGGAGGAGGAGGTGTAGATGTCCAGCAGGCGCTTGTGGGTTGCCAGTTGGAACTGCTCGCGGCTCTTCTTGTTCACGTGGGGCGAGCGCAGTACGGTAAAGATCTTCTTGCGTGTAGGCAGGGGAATGGGTCCTGTTACTACAGCGCCGGTGCTGCGTACGGTCTTGACGATTTTCTCGGCGGACTTATCAACCAGATTATGGTCGTAAGACTGTAATTTGATTCGGATACGCTGGGACATATTTCAAATAGCCATTTTTGGAATGGGAGTGCAAAGGTAACGGACCTGGCCATTCTTTCCAAGGGTTTCCCTTCTTTTTTCTGCAATAAATGCCTAAAATGCCTTTTTCGGGGGCGAGAACGCCAGTGCGGGCGGCAAACGGGCGCCAAAGCCCGGCAAAAAAAGAAGCCGGGCTCCTCCCGGAGCCCGGCCCTTACCTAATGAGCCCTCAAAAAAACGTTTAGAACTGGATCGTGCGCACGGTATCGGCCCGGTTCGCCACCACCGTCACATTTTCCGTTTTGGGAGCGTAGTTCGTGTTGGTCGGAACGAAGGCAATGCTGTAGGCGCCTGCGCTCAGCCCGCGGATCTGCCAGGCTCCGGCAGTAGTGACCGTGCCAGCTACGGTATCCACCCCCTGGATGGCGTATACCTTCGTCTGGAGGGTGTCGGGCAGCACAAGGCCGCGAAGGGAGCCGCCTGTCGACTGCAGGGTGGCGCGGATCACCGGCTTGAGCATATAGCGCCCGTTGCCGGTGCGGTGGATGGAACGGCCGGCGTCAAAGTCCATGAGGAGTTTATAGGCGATGCCGTCGTTGATCTCCTGGTTGATGTTGAGCTTGAGCCCGGATTGCTGCGCGCTGGGGGTTTCCAGGGCGTGACGCTGCCCGTCTACAACGACGTAGTTGTTGTCGCCAAGGAGCAGGCGGATCTGCTGGATGCGGCCGCTCCGGAGCGCTGTTTCTCCCAGCAGCGTGTCGCGGCCGTTGGCGAGGCGGAGCAGGTCGTAGCGCGCGATGCCCACGGAGTCGAGGCTTTGCCAGCCGGTATCTGCGCTGGAGTAGTTGATGCGGACATCGCGTACGTCAACAACCACGGAATCGTAGTCGCCGGGATCGTCGGTGAGGTACACCTGCAGGGTGGCGTTGTTGCTTTGGGTGCCGGGAATGTCTTTCTTGGAACAGGCGGCGAGGATCAGGCCAGCGAATCCGGCGATTGTCAGGATGCTTAGGAAATGTTTTTTCATCTTACGGTTGTTCGTTGTTCCGCCGGGAGCAAGAAAGATGCCAACCTGTTAAGGCTTCCTAAAAACAGGGACGCAAAACAGGTTGTCTCTTACCTGTTCTACAGGGTTCTTTCCGGCGCAGCGACGTTTCCCGGTGAAGATCGCAATCTTTAGCTGAACGCTGCATTTGAGACGGACCGGGCAAACCCTGTGTTTCAGTTTAGTGCTGTGGTATTCGTAGAAATACGATAGCCCTGCTCATTCGTGTCTAACCTGTTTCTCTTTTCCTTGTTCCTTGTTCCCTGTTCCTTATTTTTTATTCCGTGTTCCCTGTTCCCTGTTTTTGCGCCCCATGGCTAAAGCCATGGGCTGGTACATCTCGAAAACCCACGCCTGAAGGCGTGGGCTGGTTAGCGCTAACCACAAACTTCAAACTAAAAAAGAGCCCCCATCCTTTCGGACAGGGGCTCACTCACTATAAGCAAAAGCGGTAATTAATCTTCTACTTTCATTTTGCCTTTGTTCTTCGCGATCACTTCCTCCGCGATGTTGGTCGGGGCGGGAGCATAGTGCGAGAACTCCATGGTGGAAGAGGCGCGGCCAGACGACAGCGAGCGGAGCTGCGTTACGTAGCCGAACATTTCGCTCAGGGGCACCTTGGCCTTGATCACCTCGGCACCGGCACGGCTGTCCATGCCTTCCATCATACCGCGGCGGCGGTTGAGGTCACCGGTCACGTCACCCATGTACTGGGCAGGGGTGATCACCTCAACTTTCATGATCGGCTCGAGCAGCACGGGCTTGCACTTCTTGCCGGCCTCGCGGAAGCCCTGCTTGGCGCAGAGTTCGAAGGACATGGCGTCGGAGTCAACCGCGTGGAAGGAACCGTCGTATACACGCACCTTCAGGTTGTCGAGCGGGTAGCCGGCAAGTACACCGGTGCCCATGGCGCTCTCGAAGCCCTTCTGGATCGAGGGAACGAATTCGCGGGGGATCGAGCCACCGAACAGGTCGTTCACGAACTGGTACTTCTTGTCAGGGTTTTCTTTCAGGAACTCCTCGTCGGCAGGTCCCATCTCGAAGATGATGTCGGCGAACTTACCGCGACCACCGGTCTGCTTCTTCAGCGTCTCGCGGTGCTCCACGTTCTTGGAGAAGGCCTCTTTGTAAGCCACCTGGGGAGCACCCTGGTTTACTTCCACCTTGAACTCGCGACGCATACGGTCAACGATGATCTCGAGGTGCAGCTCACCCATGCCACGCAAGATGGTCTGGCCGGTATCCTCGTCCGTATTTACACGGAGCGTGGGGTCTTCTTCGATCAGCTTGGAGATCGCCATACCCATCTTGTCCACGTCGGCCTGTGTCTTCGGCTCGATCGCGATGGCGATCACCGGCTCGGGGATGAACATGTTCTCGAGAGTGATGGGGTGATCTTCGTGGCAAAGGGTATCGCCCGTCTTGATCTCCTTGAAACCAACGGCGGCACCGATATCACCGGCTTCGATGAAGTCGATCGGGTTCTGCTTGTTGGCGAACATTTTCATGATACGGGAGATACGCTCTTTCTTGCCGCTGCGCACGTTGAGCACGTAGGAGCCGGCGTCGAGCTTACCCGAATAGACCCGGAAGAAGGCGAGACGGCCTACGAAGGGATCGGTCATGATCTTGAACGCGAGGGCCGCGAAGGGCTCCTTGGCGTCGGGGCGGCGGATGAGCTCCTCACCGGTGTTGGGATCGGTGCCTTTCACAGCCTCGATGTCCACGGGAGAAGGCAGGTAGCGGCACACGGCGTCGAGGGCCGTCTGCACACCCTTGTTCTTAAACGAGGAACCGCACATCATCGGCACGATCGACAGGTCGATCGTAGCCTTGCGGATGGCCTCGTGCATTTCGTCTTCGGTGATCGAGTTCGGATCGTCGAAGAACTTCTCCATCAGCTTGTCGTCGTATTCGGCAACGGCCTCAACGAGGGCAGCACGCCACTCCTGGGCTTCTTCCACCATATCAGCAGGCACATCGATCTCATCGAAGGTCATGCCCTCGGTTTCCATGTGCCAGATAATGCCTTTCATCTTGATGAGGTCCACAACGCCCTTGAAGTCGTCTTCAGCACCGATGGGGAGCTGCAGGGGAACGGCTTTGGAACCGAGCATTTCACGCACCTGCTTCACCACCATGAGGAAGTCGGCACCGGAGCGGTCCATCTTGTTAACGAAGCCGATACGGGGTACGTTATAGCGGTTTGCCTGGCGCCATACGGTTTCCGACTGGGGCTCAACGCCGTCCACTGCGGAGAACAGGGCGATCAGGCCATCGAGTACGCGCATGGAGCGCTCCACTTCCACCGTGAAATCCACGTGGCCGGGGGTATCGATGATGTTGAATGCGTATTTTTTGGTGTTGGCGTCTTGCTTACCTTTTACGGTAGGGAAGTTCCACTGGCAGCTTACTGCGGCCGAGGTAATGGTGATACCGCGCTCTTTTTCCTGCTCCATCCAGTCGGTGGTAGCGGCACCGTCGTGCACTTCACCAATCTTGTGGATCATACCGGTGTAGCGCAGGATACGCTCGGTCGTGGTGGTCTTACCGGCATCGATGTGCGCGGCAATACCGAAGTTGCGTTGAAATCTTAAGTCTGCCATGATTATTGAATTGAAAAAAGTTGTTTTCAGGTTTGCGGCCGCAAACCCTTGCTGAGCATGCGTCCGGACCGATTCGCTTCCGGCCGTTTCCGGCAAGGTTCGATTCGGGCACGCAAAGGTAATGAAAAAGGAGGCAACGCGCACATGTGGAAAAACATTGTTTGTTAATCCGGGACGGCCGCAAATACGCTTTGCACCCCTCTTTTTTTATCTGTTTTTCCCTGTGCATAATTTTTGCAAATCATTTACGAGTTGTAATTTTCAACAGCAATTTGCAATCACTTATTAACCCATTAAACAAAAAACCCCGTTAAACATGGCAAAAGCAACCAAGAAGGCCGCCCCCAAAAAGGCCGCCGCCAAGAAGGCCGCTCCCGCTAAGAAGGGCGTAGCCAAGAAGGCCGCATCCAAGGGTGCCTCCAAAGGCGCCGCCAAAAAGGCCGCGCCGAAAAAAGCAGCCGCAGCCAATGGCGGCCGCGCCACTGCCAAGAAAGCCGCGCCCAAGAAGGCCGCCGCTAAAAAGGCAGCGCCCGCCAAAAAAGGCGCTGCGAAAAAAGCCGCCCCTGCCAAGAAAGGCACCGCTAAAAAAGCTGCTCCGGCCAAAAAAGGTGCTGCCAAGAAAGCCGCTCCGGCCAAGAAAGCAGCCCCGGCTAAAAAAGCTGCTGCTAAAAAGGCTGCTCCTGCAAAAAAAGGCGCCGCCAAGAAAGCAGCGCCCGCAAAGAAGGCCGCACCGGCAAAGAAGGCCGCGGCTTCCAAATCCTCCCCTGCTAAAAAAGCCGCAGCCAGGAAGGGCGGACAGGCGGCCGCTTCTAAAGGTGCACCCCAGAAGGCCGCGGCAGCCCGCAGCGGCGCCAGTGCCTCCCGCAGCGGTGGCAGCTCGTCGTCGCGCAGCGGCGGCGCTGCGTCCACGGCCAAGCGTGGTGGCAGCACCCGCAGCGCAGGCGGCGGTGGCGGCACCCGCAGCAATGCCGGCTCCCGCACCAACCAGCGTGCCCAAAGCGGTACTTCCGGCAGCGGCCCTACGGGCGGTCATTTCAACAACGCCGAACAGACCCGCAGCTCCAATACCAACGGCCTCGGAACTGGCAGCAGCGCCGATAGCCTCGAAAGCGGCACTTCGCTGCCCACCGGCACCGACGAATCGGGTGTTTCCTCTTCCGACGTGCTGGGTGGCGACACTACCGGTACCACGGGCGGCGCCATCGGAGGCGGCGGCATGGATGATACCAACGAGGAAATGTAAGCGTTTCCTGCACCTTCAAAGAAAGGCCCCGACGTTGCAGTCGGGGCCTTTCTTTTGGGAGATGCCCGGGCAGGGGAAAACGATCGTCGCGTCAACGGCCCCAAATGAAAGAAGCACCCTGGAAAGGATGCTTCTTCTGTTCGTATAAATCGAATGCCTTAGACTTTGAAGTGAGCGAAAGCCTTGTTGGCTTCAGCCATGCGGTGCGTATCTTCCTTCTTCTTGAAGGCGGCACCTTCACCCTTGGCGGCAGCTACGATCTCGTTGGCCAGCTTGTCGGCCATCGAGCGACCGTTGCGCTCGCGGCTATAGCGGATGAGCCACTTCATGGAGAGGGAGATCTTACGGTCGGGACGCACTTCGGAAGGGATCTGGAAGGTAGCACCACCGATACGGCGGCTGCGTACTTCCACGGCGGGCGTTACGTTCTGGAGGGCTTTCTTCCAGATCTCGTAACCGTCTTCGCCGGTCATCTTGGCCACTTTCTCAATGGCGGTGTAGAAGATCTCGAAGGCTACGCTCTTCTTACCTTCCCACATGATGTTGTTCACGAAACGGGTCACCAGCTTGTCGTTGTAGCGGGGATCCGGGGCTAACGGGAGTTTTTTGGCTTGTGCTTTACGCATAGTATTCTTTTTTCGACCAACAGGTTCTCAGGCGTTTTGCTGAGCTTCTTGATCGGTTTTAGAGGCTTAATTATTTCTTCTTGGCAGGAGCCTTGGCGCCGCCTTTGTCTTTCTTGGTACCGTACTTGGAGCGCGACTTCTTACGGTCTTTTACGCCGGCGGTATCGAGGGAGCCACGAACGATGTGGTAACGTACACCCGGAAGGTCCTTCACACGACCGCCGCGGATCAGCACGATGGAGTGCTCCTGGAGGTTGTGGCCTTCGCCGGGGATGTAGGCGATTACTTCCACCTTGTTGGTGAGACGAACCTTGGCTACCTTACGGAGCGCAGAGTTCGGCTTCTTAGGCGTGGTGGTATATACACGGGTGCAAACGCCGCGACGCTGCGGGCAGCTGTCGAGAGCACGGGATTTGCTCTTGGCGCGGATGATTTCTCTTCCTTTACGAACGAGTTGTTGAATAGTAGGCATTACGAACTTCGATTTATAACCCCAATTTTGGGACGGCAAAGGTAGGGATAAATTTCAGATCTCAGATTTAGGATCTCAGATTTTTTAACGCCACCGGCCGAAAAGATGAAAAAGCCCTGAAAAATTCGGCTTTTGTTGACTTTTCCCCGGCTCGCCCTCCCCTGTTCTTGTAAAAGAAAGACCGCCGGGCGGCGGTCTTTCAGGATAGCTTATTTACGTGCTTTCTGCTTTTTCTGCGGCACCGCTTCCACCGGCACGGGCGTCATCCAGCCGTACTTGTCTTCGCGGCGGCCTTCGCGGATATCGGTGAGCCACTTCTTGATGGTGGGGGCCGTACGCCACTCGTCCACGTTGAAGGTCATCACGAAGTCCTTGTAGCGCAGTTCCTTGATGTAGGAAATAGTCGCGGCCGTACCGGTTCCGAATACCTCGAAGAGGTGACCGGCCTTATAGGCGTCAATGAGCTCGTCGATCGAGATGGCGCGCTGCTCCACGGTGAAGCCCGCTTCCTCGAGCAGCGTCAGGGCGCTGTCGCGCGTGACGCCGGCGAGGATGGTGCCCGCACCGAGGTCCGGGGTCACTGCCTTGTCGCCGATGATGAAGATCACGTTCATGGTGCCGATCTCCTGCACGTACTTATGCTCGAAGGCATCGGTCCACAGCACCTGGTCGTAGCCTTTTTTCTTGGCTTCGGCCGTGGCGTACATCGAAGCGCCGTAGTTGCCGGCCGCCTTCGCGTAGCCGACGCCGCCGGGCACTGCGCGCACATACTGCTCCTCTACGTAGATCCGCATCGGGGCGTTGTAGTACGGGCCTGTGGGGCTCAGGAGGATCATGAACTTATAGGTTTCGGAAGGACGAACGCCGATCAGCTCGTCCGAGGAGAACATGAACGGACGGATATAGAGCGAGTGGTCTTCCTTATTGGGGATCCAGTTGGCATCGAGGGCAATGAGCTGCTTCATGCCTTCCATGAAGATCTCCTCGGGTACCGACGGCATCTGCATCCGCTCGGCGGATACGTTGAAGCGGCGGAAGTTGTCCTGCGGGCGGAAGATGAAGGGGTTGCCCTCGGCGTCCTTGTAGGCCTTGATGCCTTCGAAGATGGCCTGGCCATAGTGCAGGGCGGCGATGGAGGGGCTCAGCAGCAGCGGCTGGTAGGGCTTGATCTCCACGTTTTTCCACTCGCCGTTCTCGTAATCCGCCTCCAGCATGTGGTCGGAGAAATACTTACCGAAGGGAATGTTGTCGAGGTTCAGGTCGCGCAGCTTACTCTGCCCGGCTTTGCTGATTGTAATGTCCATAGAAGAGGTTGCAAGCATATCGTTGTCGTTTAAAGAAAAGGGTTGCGAGAAAAGGTGCTCATCAAAGAAAAACCTGCTACGCTTGCATTTGTGGGCCGCACCCGCAGAAGGCTTAATTTAGCGCAGCAAAGAAACGAAAAATAAGGGCACCCGCCGCCCTTCTTCCCGAAATCTAATGAACCTTAACGATATCCGCCTTACCCCGCAGCACCTGGCCGGACTCTACAGCAGCTCGCTCGTAGAGCTGGGGACCCCGTCGCCGGGCCACCCCCTGCCCCCTCCCGCCGCGGAGCCCGCGCCTGTGGCTGCCTCCCCCCTAGCCCCCCTCCCTGGCCCTCCCCCCTTCCTGGGCCAGCACGGCAAGGGGATCCTGATGGTCAACAACGACCCGGAAGCCCGCTTCATCGCCGACGGCGACCTTGAAGTTTTAACGAAAATCATGGGCCGGGCGGGTATCGGCCTCGCCGACATCGCCATCGTAAACTGGGCGCAGCTGCCGGCGCCCGATGGCCCCGCGCTGCTCGGAGCGCTGCCCAGCCGGCAGGTGCTCCTCTTCGGACTCGGACCCGACGTCTTCGGGTTGCCGGTGTTGTTCCCGCACTACCAGGTGCAGCAGCTGTCGGGGCGCACCTACCTCTGCGCGCCGCCCCTGTCGGTATTGGCCAATGCCGAAGAGGCCGTCAAGAAAAACTTCTGGACCTCCTTTAAAACCTGGCTCGGCTGATCATGGAACTCATCTTTGCCACCAACAATGCGCATAAGGTCGATGAGCTACGGGCGGTGCTTCCCCCGGGCTTCGGGATCCGCTCGCTCCGCGAGGCCGGCATCGACCAGGATATCCCTGAGCCGCACGATACGCTGGAAGCCAACGCGCTCGAGAAGGCTCAGGTGATCGCAGCCCGCACGGGCGGCGACTGCTTCAGCGAGGACACCGGCCTTGAAGTGGCCGCACTGAACGGCGCTCCAGGTGTGCACAGTGCCCGCTATGCCGGCGAAGACCGCGCTCCCACCGCCAATATGGACAAGCTGCTCCGGGCGCTGGCGGGCAAGCCGGACCGCAGCGCCCGCTTCCGAACCATTATTTGCTTATGTTTACGGGGCTCGGTGCATTATTTCGAAGGCATCTGCCCCGGAACGATCACTACCGCACCCAGCGGCAGCGGTGGCTTCGGCTACGACCCGGTATTTATCCCTGACGGGGGCGACGGGCGCAGCTTCGCCGAAATGAGCTTCACCGAGAAGGGCCGGTTCAGCCACCGCCGCAAGGCTGTGGATAAGCTGGTCGCATTTTTGAAACAAACCCACGAAAACCCGCATTGGTGAACCCCGCAAGCAACCAAATGATCTCGGAAAGCGACTTAATAGACGGGTGTATCCGCGGCGAGCGCCGGATGCAGAAGGAGCTCTATGAGCGCTTTTCGGCCAAGATGTACGGTGTTTGCCTGCGCTATGCGGCAGCCGCCGAGGAAGCGGAGGACATCCTGCAGGAAGGGTTCGTCAAGGTCTTCAACAAGATCGGCTCCTTCCGCAGGGAGGGCTCCTTCGAAGGCTGGATCCGGCGCATCATCGTCAACACGGCCATCGAGCACTTCCGGCGGAAGACCTACCTGCAGCCCATCACCGAGAAAGAGGAGCAGACCGTAGCTGGTAATTCCTTTTCGGTGCTGGACGCGCTCGCCGAGAAGGATATCATCGGCCTCGTGCAGCAGTTGTCGCCGGGCTACCGCACGGTGTTCAACATGTACGTGGTGGAAGGCTACACCCACAAGCAGATCTCGGAGCTGCTCGGCATCTCCGAAGGCACCAGCAAATCGCAGCTCTCGCGGGCTAAAGCCATCCTGCAGGAGCTGGTATATACGCATCTGGAACATAAAAAAAGGCAACCCGGATCATGAGTGAGCAATGGATTGAACGACTGAAGCATTTTGAAGCGCCGCCGCCCGCCACCGCGTGGGACCGCGTGGAAGAATCTTTGGATGCAGCCCCGCTGGCCGGGCGCCTGCAGGAGTTCGCTGCGCCCCCGCCACCCGCGCTCTGGGACCGCATCGAATCGGAACTGGATGCTCCGGCGGTAAGTACGGCCGATGAAGCACCGGTGCTCCCCCGCCGCCGCCGCAACTTCGTTCCCTACGCGGCCGCTGCCGCCCTGTTCGGCGCCGCCCTCATCACCACGCTGGTCCTGTTCAACCGCCCGGGCAGCAACCCCGTAGCCCGGCAGGATGATCCCGCGCCCGGCGCTGTTACCGTCCCCGGTCAAACTTCCGGCGAACCCGGCGTGGATACGGGCGCAGCGCAGACGGCCATCGCCGCTACTCCTGCTCCGGACGATCTGAATCCCGACCCCGCCTCCCCTGCCCGAGCCAATGATACCGACGGGCCGAAGCCCGACCGCTCCCGCACCCGCACCGGTACGCTGTCCGCCTCTATTGCCGGCGCCGACCGCTACCTTGTACGCACCCAGCAGAACGGCCACAAGGTGCGCCTTTCCAAAAAGGTGTCGCCCGTGTTCGACTGTGCCGAGCACAGCACCGGCTTCAGCTGGAGCCTTTGCCAAGTCAGCATCGGGGTACTGCAGGAGAAGCTGGCTGCCCAGCCCTCGGCTATCAACACCGATTTTGGTGGCCTCATCGACCGCATCATGGAACTGGAAGCCAAAACCACCGCCCGCTGATGGCCCGCATCAAGCTCACCCTGCCGGAGACCCTCCCGTTTTCGACCAACATTCCTGTCCGCATCACCGACCTGAATTACGGCAACCACCTGGGCAACCATGCCCTGCTGGGCCTCGTGCACGAGGCGCGGGTGCAATACCTCGCAACGCTGGGGGCCACGGAGCTTTCCTTCTTCGGCGCTGCGCTCATCATGAGCGATGCCGCCATCGAATACAAGAGCGAGGCGTTTTACGGAGATGTGCTCTGCTTTGAAATAGGCGCTGCTGAATGGGGCCGCGTCGGCTTCGAGCTCTACTACCGGGTCACGAAAGACGGGGGAAAAACGGTAGTGGCCCTGGCCAAGACCGGCATGATCTGCTTCGACTACGACGCACGCAAGGTCACGAGCGTACCCGATGCCGCCAAAGCCGCGCTGGGGGGATAGTTTATTGGTCTATTTGTCTAATGGTAAAGGGGTCGTCTACGGTGGAACCTTTTTTCCTGATCGGAGCTCCATCAAGGAGTTACCGTATCGGGTAAATCGACCCTGGAAGAACTTTGGCTTTTCATATCCACCAACCCCAAAACCTCTAAAACCTCCAAAACCTTATTCCCGGTTCCAGAGCTCCCAGGACGCTTCCGCCTGAAGCACCAGCATCTCGTGGCCGTTCTTGATGACGGCACCGCGCTCCTGTCCGTTCCTGAGAAAGGCGGTCACTTCGGGGTTGTAAACGAGGTCGTAGAGCAGGTGTTGCGGGCCGATGCCTTCGTAGGGAATGGAGGGAAGGTCGTCGACCTGGGGCCAGGTGCCTAGCGGGGTGGTATTGATGATCAGCGGGTGGGCCTGCACGTCGCCGGTAGTAAGCGTAGCGTAGGTAAAATCCGCATCGCCGCTGCGCGAAACGATGGAGACGCCGATACCGAGCTTGCCGAGTGCATAAAGTACGGCCTGTGCAGCCCCTCCGGTGCCGAGCACGAGTGCCCGCGTGTGCTGCGGCCCCAATAGCGGCTGCAGGGAGCGCGCGAACCCCAGGTGGTCGGTATTGAATCCCTCCAGCTTTCCATCCCGGATGCGAATGCAGTTGCAGGCGCCCATGGCCAGTACCGGCTCGTCGAGCTCCTGCAGGTAGGCGAGAATGTCGCGTTTGTAGGGAATCGTTACGTTGAGCCCGGCGAGGTCGGGGTAGCGCTCCAGCAACGCAGGGAACGCACGGACCGTGTCGAGCTCGAAGTTCTCGTACTGATGGTCCGTGCGGCCCTCGCGCCGGAATTTCTCCGTGAAGAAGGCTTGCGAGAAGGAATGCTTCAGGGTTTGGCCGAGCAGGCCAAAGCGGCGCATCAGGCCTTCTCTTTGGTCAGGAACAGGTGGAAGGTATCGCCGCGCAGGCCGATGCGCATCGCCTCGAGGGGCAGCACTTCGTTGGGAGCGATGTTTCCGAGGTTGACGTTGCAGCCAAGCAGCTCGATGAAGTATAGCTGCTGGGCCTTCTGGGGAGCTTCCCACAGGATCTTCTCGCCGGGGATCTGCGTCAGGATCTCCTGCACAAGGCCTTCGCGCACCTCGCCCGAGCCGCGGTAGATACCCACGTTGCCGGCCTCGCGTGCCTCGGCAATGACGTAGGTGGAGCCTGCGTTGAGCTCGGCGCGCATCAGCTCGATCCACTTATAGGGAGGGATGATGTGGGCCGCATCCTTGGAGCCCACCTCGCTGAGTACGGTAAAGTGCTTGGTAAGCTTCTCCACGTAGCCGCATTTCTCGGCATGGGGGATCTCGATGGAGCCGTCGCTGACTTCTACGTGCGTGATGCCGTAGTTCTTACAAACGTGGATATAATCGTCGAACTGGTTGCGGATCAGGAAGGCCTCGAAAAGCGTACCGCCAAAATAGATCGGCATGCCGGCTTCAGCGTATACTTTCAGCTTATCCTCGAGGTTGGGGGTAACGAAAGAGGTGCCGAAGCCCAGCTTCACGATGTCGACGTGGGGGCCGGAAACGGACAGGAAGTTCTTTGCTTCTTCTACGCTCAGGCCTTTATCCATCACCATGGTGAGGCCGGATGTACGGGGCTTAGCGATGCGTTCGGGTATCTGGGAGAGGTTGAAATTCATGGTGGAGCAGTTTGGGAGATGGCTTAATTGGGCGCAAAATTACGGAACTGTGCGGAAGCGGGGTAGCAAAAATGGCCGGCATTATGGGATGGCCAGATTCGGGAATCGGGAATCGGCAATGCGTTGCACTCAGGGCCAGTCATCCGAGCATACAGCCGTATCATAACAACCGGAAAAGAAAAAGCCGTAGGACATTCCACGGCTTTCTTCACCAATTTTCCGATAACCGGTAAATGACGAGGGTGAACCACCGGATCATACCTTCTCACTCCGGATTGCCGATTGCCGATTGCCGATTCCCGATTCACGCATCACGCCTCACGATCCTTGTCGCCGCTCTTCTTCCGTGCCCGCTTGTTCCGGGCGATGACCTCCACTACGGGCTGGTTCTGGAGCAGCTCGGGGCACAGCGCCACGAACTTGTTGAGGAGCCGCGGCGCCGCCTGTACGGCTCCTTCGAGCGTCAGCAGGCCTTCCTTGGTGCGGCCGAGCGCGATCTGCACCGCGGCGAGGTAATACAGGAACAGTGGCTTCCCTTCCGTATGCTGGAGGGCGGCATGGGCCTGCACCTGCGCTTCCTCGTAGAACTCGGCCTGGTACAGCGTGCGTATCAGGGCTTCCCAGCCCGATTTGTTGCGCGGCTTGTTGCCCACCACCGTCGAGAAGTAGTGGATCGCTTCCTTGAAGGCGCCGAGCTGCAGCTGGCATTCGCCCATCAGCAGGTTGTACTCGGTTTGCTGCCGGTTAAGGCGCAGGGCCGTCTCCAGCTGTTTTGCCGCGGGTGCCCACTGCTGCTCGTTGAAGTAGGTGCAGGCGATCTTATAATGCAGGCGGGCATCCTCGGCATTGAGGTGCACGGCCTTGCGATAGTGGAAGCGGGCCTGGGCGTAGTTCTTCAGGCGGTCGTAGCAATGGCCGATGGCCTCGTAGATGACGTCTTCGGGCTTGGCGAGCTCGAGCACCTTCTCGAGCGCCTCAATGGCCTCCTTGTACTTGCGGAGGCGGATGTAGGCATCGCCGATATTGCGGTAGGCGAAGTCGAATTTCTCGTCGATCACGAGCGCGTACTGGTAGGCGTCAATGGCTTTTTCATAAAGCTTGAGGCCCTGGTAAGCGGCGGCGAGGTTGAACCAGGCGAGCTCGCTGTAGGGGTGCTCGTCGATGATCGAGAGGTGCAGGCGGATGCTCTCCTCGTAGCGGCCGGTAAAGTCGGCCCAGAAGCAGATCTTGTAGAGCGCTTCCTCCGAGGTCGGGTCTTCCTGCAGGATCAGCTGCAGGCAGTCGAATACCTTTTCGAATTCCTCGTAGTCGTCATAGACGTCGGCGAGCTCGAAGAGCAGCTCGATCTTCTCTTCGCCTTCAAACTGGTCGATGGCCTGCTCGAGGATCTCCACGGCGCGGTCCTGCCGGTCGAGGGCGAGGTAGGCGTCGGTCTTGAGGATATAGAGGTTGATATCGGTGGCATCGAGCAGCTCCACCTTCTCCAGTACGTCGAGCGCCTCGTAGTACTTCCGGGTCGAAAGCAGCACGTCGGCCTTGCGCAGGAGCAGAGAAGCGGAAAACGGGAAATATTCGATGGAAAGCTCCGCGGCCTCGAGGGCCTTGGGAAAATCCTCCAGGTCGTCGAAGTAGTCGATGATCTTTTCGAAGGCATCCTCTTCCAGGAAAGTGGCGTCGCGGCCGGCACGCAGGTTGTCGTAATGCCGCAGCAGCTCTCTCAGGGTCTCTTTATCGTTCTCTAGCGGGTCCGTATTCATTCAATAGGTATCAGGTACAAGATACAGCTATGCAGAAAAGGGACCAAGTTTTCGGCCCTTACAGCTCAGCCTTTTGCACCGGAAAATAGACACAGTCGTGCAAAAAATCTTTTTATAATGTTAAAATAAATTTGTATCTTTGTAGTTATATAAACAAATGCGCTCCTTCAACGCACATATCATCCGGAAAAAGCTCATGACTGCAGGGTTCATCGCCCTGTCGGTAGCGGCTTTTGCTACGTTGGGTGATGGCCGGAGCGCAACCCGCCCGACCCAGCGCGGCGGTGCTTCCTATCACAAACTGCTGAGTGTTCGCCCCAGCGCGGCCCTTCGCCCGGGTTTCTCGCTCCGCTCCGGTTATGCCTATAAGGCCGACCGCATCCTGGAGCCTTCCGCACCGGTTCCCTTCGACCTGATGAGCACCACGGTAACTTACCAAAAGGGCAATACGACGTATATCCTTCCGCTCAAGAGCAAGGGCTTCCTCGACAAGGTGAAGATCAACCCGGCTCCCCAGAAATTCTAAGAACCAAAATCAATCCTTATACAGCCCCGCTCCCGCGGGGCTTTGTTTTTTACTGAGGGCAACCGCAGAACAGAAAACAACGAAACAAAGGCGATCAAGGAAAAGAAGGGATTCTTAGCGCTAAGAAAAGAAGAGGCTAAGGTTTTCGCAAAGGGGGTTTTGGGGTCTATCAGCAAAGGTCGCGTCTCTGCAGCATCCTCTATCGTACCCAAAAAGATCTTATTTGCTGCAGACTGGCAAACGCGGAGTGTAGGCAGTGCAAGAAATCATCGGTGTAAATCGTATCAAATCCATGAAATCTGCGTTCCTTCTCTTTGTTAGCCCGTCGTCATCCCACCGCCCCTAAATAAAAAAGGCCCCGCCAAGGCGGGGTCTCTGTAGTTCGATATTCAAAATTCCTTCTTCAATATTCGCTATTCCCTACCTACCTCCTTTCGGGCCTTTGCTTTCCTCGTACGACAGCACACGGAAGCCGGCCTTGGGCAGGTCAAACTTGGCAGCGGGCACTGGGTTCATGTTGATCTTCGAAACCGTATAGGTCACCTTCAGCGAGCCTACATTGGATTCATACTCCATGGCAAGCCCCGGGAGGTTGCGGTTTACATACTGGAAATCGGTGCTTTCGGGCACGAGGTCGGGCGTATACCACACCACGAAGGTGGATCCGTCGGCCAGCTTGCCTACCGCCTTCGTGCACTTGTACCCCTGGATCGTCTTCGATTCGCTTGTGAACGAGAACTTAACGTCCTCGTAACGGCGGTTCGCGTCTTTCCAGTTAGCGGGCGTCATGCGGATGATATACTTCTGCGGTCCGTATTCCTTTACGTTGAACACCGCCTTGGCCCCATCATCGATGATGGTGGCCTCGGTGCCGAGGGAAGAGACCATCTCCGTGCGGCTCTTGTTGCCCTTCAGGTACACGGTGGACGTGGCCCCGTCGAGGAAGTCGGCGGCGCGCGGTCGCTCCGTGCCCGTGTTGATCACGATGTCATACGTGATCGTGGCTTCGGTAAGCTTTTTCTGCGCCCCGGCCGAAACCGAGAGCAGCGCTGCCGTTATAAAAAGTAGACCTGTTTTCATTTCTATGGGTTCTGGGATATAGACGGTCTAAAGTAGCCATTTAGTTGCTTCACCGGCCAGTGGTAACAGGTACAAAGGGCAAATGTTAATAAAAAGCCCTGTTCCCCCAAGGGGGCACTTAGGCGGTGACAGTTCCTCCAGTAGCCGTCCGTCTCAAAGCTGAAGGAGTTGGATTAGGACATTACCCGATTGCCGGAATTGGAAGCAAATCGGCCCAGGCCTTCGTCACATGTTCGTACGTTGATAAAGTTCTTTATCCTCCCCGAACACCTGAAAATCAAAAGCCCCGACGGTTCCGTCGGGGCTTTTGAAACTAACTGCTTTGAGAAAAGTGCAACGTGAAAAGTATATCCGGCCTAAGTGCCCCCTTGGGGGGACAGGGGGCCTATTTCTTCTTGCCTTTATTCTGCAGCTCCTGCAGTTTGCGCTGCTGCTCCTGCATCGCCTGCATCCGCTCGGCCAGGCCCGGCTTTTTGGGCTTCTTGCGGTTTTCCTCGAGCTGCAGCAGGATCTTGTCGTGGTTGATGATGTAGTTCTGGATCACGAACTGGAGCAGCAGGGTGATCACGTTCGATACCGTGTAGTACCAGGTAAGGGCCGAGGGCAGCTTGTTGAAGATGAAGAGCATCACCACCGGGAAGATGTAGGGCATGTACTTCATCATCGGGTTGTCCTGCGTCGGCGTCATGCTCATGGAGTAGAGCGAGATGGCCAGCGAGGTCAGTACCGCCGTGATGGTGAAGAGGCTCAGGTGCTCGCCCAGCAGCGGGATGTGGAAGCCGAAGTTGATCGGCGCATCGTACTGCGACAGGTCATCGGCCCAGAGGAACTTCTCACCGCGAAGGGCTACCGCCGAGTTGAAGAAGCTATAGAGGGCAAAGAAGATCGGGATCTGCAGCAACGCGGGGATGCAGCCGCCAAGCGGATTCACGCCGGCCTCGCGGAAGAGCTGCATCTGGCCCATCGATACGGCCTGCTGGTCGCCTTCGTGCTTCTCTTTCAGCTTGTCGATCTCGGGCTTCAGGGCCTTCATCTTGGCGCCGCTGAGGTAGCTCGAATAGGTAAGCGGGGAGATCAGCAGGCGGATGAACAGCGTCAGGAGCAGGATCACAATCCCGTAGTTGCTCACAAAGCCGCGGAAGAAGTCGAATACCGGAATGATGATCCAGCGGTTCAGGTACTTCACGAAAGCGAACATACCGGAGCCGAGGTTCACCATGCTGGAAAGGTCGTTGCCGTATTGCTGGAGGATCTTGTAGTCGTTGGGACCGTAGTAGAGGCCGAGGGCGGCGGTGCCCGTGGCGGGCAGAACGAGCTTCATTGAAGCGGTGGCATTCACGATGAGCGGGTTGCGGGCGGCGGAATCGCCCTGCGGGGTCGTCCACTGCACGGTGCCGGAGGCAAAGTTGCTCTTGGCCAGCAGGGTCTGGTTAAAGAACTGCTGCTTCACGGCTACCCAGTTCACCGGCTTCTCGAAGGTGAGCGGGCCGGAGCCGAGCACGTTCTCGTCGTCGTAATCGCCGTCCTCGCGGTAGGAGATCGCCGACATCTGGCGCTCGTAGTCGATGTCTTTCTGCAGGGCCAGGGCATGGTCGCTCCAGTTGAGCGTCAGCTGCTGGCCCCCGGCAGCGGCGGTGGGCACGGTGAGGTTGAAGTCCATCATGTAGTGGCCCTTGCGGATGACGTATTGGTGCTGCACCGGGCCGTTGGGCGTGTTGAGCCGGAAGGTGACCACCTGGGAGCCGTCGGCGCCCGGGGCTACCTGGCCGCCGGTGAAATAGAAGTTCGAAACGCTGCTGGACGCGTTGGTGCCGGTAATAATGTTGTAGTCGATGCGATCGCCGGGAGCGCCACCAAGACGCACGAAGCCGCTGTCCGGGCCTTTGAAGCCCTTCAGCTCTACGTACTTAGGCTGGCCGCCCTTGTTGGTGAAGGCAACGCGGAGGAGGTCGGTCTCCACGGTGGTGAGTTGCTCCGTGCCGCGGATCAGCGAATCCATCTGGCCGGCTGCGCCCACCTGTGCCATCGAATCGTTGTAGCGGGCCTGGCGGGCCTGGGCGGCCGTATCGACTTTCAAGCGATTGATGGAATCCTTTTTTGCCTGCTCGATGCGGGCCTGCTCGTTGAAGGCAGCCTTTTCCTTGTTGATGTAGAAGAAGTAGCCGAAGAAAAGCACGGCCAGGAGCACGAAGCCCAATATGGTGTTGCGGTCAAAATTCATCCGAACCTTGTTTAAAGGCCGCAAAGGTAAGCATCCGGGCGCAAGCGGCAGGGAAAGGTTTTGAGGGGGGGGTTGGAGGTTTTAGAGGTTTTGGAGGTTCTGGGGGTTCTGGGGGTTGCGGGAATCGGCGGGTTGAAAAGGGGCACACCGGGTCGGTTACCGACAGCGCGGCGGTAGCCGCCGGCATCCACGCGCCGGTGGCCGAAAAGCGCGCCCTCCGCCCGCTCCTGCCTTACCTTTAGGACGAAACGAAGGCTCCTGCGGTACCACATCGCGGAGAAGAAAGTCTTTTCCGCCGCCCTCCCCCGCGCCGGCGGCAGGCTTTCGATCCGCCTGTTGCATCCCGCCCTTCCTCGCCAATCCTGATCCATGACCGGAAAAGACCGCATCCAAATTGTAAAGGGCGACATCGCGAAAATCGCCGTCGATGCCATCGTGAATGCCGCCAATACCTCGCTGCTCGGTGGCGGCGGGGTCGACGGCGCCATTCACCGCGCCGGTGGTCCGCAGATACTCGAGGAGTGCCGCGCCATCGTAGCCCGGCAGGGCGGTTGCGCACCAGGCGAGGCCGTGATCACGGGTGGGGGCGCGCTGCCGGCGAAATGGGTGATCCACACCGTAGGACCGGTCTGGAACGGCGGGCACAAGGGCGAGCGCGAAAAGCTGGCGGCCTGCTACCGCAACTCGCTCCGACTCGCGGAGCAGCACGGCATCCGCTCGATCGCCTTTCCGAATATCAGCACGGGCGTGTATCGCTTCCCCAAGGCCGATGCGGCCACCATCGCGTACAGTACGGTGCTGCTCTTCCTCGACGCCACCGATGCCATCGACGAAGTGCAGTTCGTGTGCTTCGACGACGAGAACTATACGCTTCTGCTGCAACAGCACGACAACGCACCCTCCTGAACGCAGCCGGCCCTACATCAGAGCGGCGCTCCTTTCTGCATTTTCCGGATCACCTCGAGTCCCCAGTCTTTGCTGCCACCGGTAGCCAGTGCCCGCGCGCGGGCTTTCAGCTCCCATTCGAGTGCTTCCTTCCGACGGCCAAGGCGGTACAGCAGGTGCGCATAGGTATCGAGGTACTCGGGCCGCATCGCCCCCTCCCCTTCGAGGGTGCGGGCGCTCCATCGCAATGCGTCCCGGAGGCGGACCGAATCTCCTTCGCGCAGGATGCCCCAGGCCAGGGCATTGAGCTCCCGCGGATCCGCATCGGCCGAGGCTCCATAGGCAAGCGCCGCATCGTATGCGGCTTTGTCGTTGCTGTGATAGGCGTAGAATAATTGCTTCACCCGGAAAACAGCGCGGCCCGCGAACTCGGGATAGGCCGCCCGCGTCTGCGCGGTCCAGCGCTCCCAGTCCGCTTCGCTCATCTCCGGGCGGATGCCGTTTTCAGAAAAAGCGTCGCGCACAACCATTCCGAGCAAGAGCTCGTGCAGGTGCGCGGCCGGCGCCACCATACCGAATGCTTCCGGCCGGGTGCGCATGAGCACAAAACCGGTATCGTGGGGCGTACGCGTCACGGTGTACAGGAATTCGGCGTTTTCGGCGGTGAGCAAGTCTGGCTGCGTGGCGAGGTAGGCTGTGCTGTACACCCGCAACGCGCTGTCGTCGTGGGCACGCCGCGCAAGCAGGGCGAGTCGGTGTAAAAAAGGCGCGTCGCGCCGGCCCGCGTTGAAGCGACGCACCTGCAACAGGTATTGCCGGCCCGTATCGAGCGCGGCCCGTCCTCTTTCCAGGAATTCCTCCGGTTTTGCACTGCCTGTTTCCCGGTGCACGAGCTCACCGTCGGCGTTGAAGAACAGGTAGGTGGGAAACACACCGATGGCATACTCCCGCAGGAAGGCTGCCGCCAGGGGATACCGCGCCCGGACATGGGGAGCGTCCGTCGCCGTCGTATTGAGCTGCAGCTTGATGTTGATGAAGTGCTTGTTGAAGTAGTCGCCGACGTCCTTCCGTGGAAATACGGTACGGTCCATCAGGCGGCAGGGCGCGCAGTTGCTGGTGTAGGCATCCACAAAGATGTACTTGCCTTCGCGGCGGGCCTCGTCGCGGATGGCTTGCCAGTCGGCACCCTTCCCGAACCGGATTCCTTGTGCAGACAGGGAGGCGACGGATAACATACAGACACTAAAGGCGACTGCCTTAAGGAAGCGCAGGTGCATGGGCTATTGGTTTAGGGGGCGTTGCGGGCAAGACGATCGCTCCTGCCGGCGGGCACCCAGGCTAGGATACCATGACCGCATCTATTCCATAAACCACCCAAAAAAAGAGACGCACCAGGTGCGTCTCTACTTCGATATTCAATATTCCTTGTTCCTTATTAGATATTCCCTAGATCATCTCGCTTTGCAGCAGCGGGTTCTTTGCGGAGGACGACCGGTTCTCGTTGTAGAGGCGCGCTGCGGCCACGAAGTGTACGAAGAGCGGGTGCGGCGCTTCCACGGTGCTCTTGAGCTCGGGGTGGTACTGCACGCCGATAAAGAAGGGATGGCCCGGCAGCTCCACGATCTCGACGAGGCCGGTCTCGGGGTTGCGGCCCGAAGCCACCATGCCGCCCTGCTCGTATTGCTCCAGGAAGGCGTTGTTGAATTCGTAGCGGTGGCGGTGGCGCTCCGTGATGGCCGTACTGCCGTAGATCTTATGGGCCAGCGTTCCGGCCTTGATTTCGCAGGGATAGGCGCCGAGGCGCATCGTGCCGCCCTTCGCCGTGATGGCCTTCTGCTCCTCCATCATGTTGATGACGGCGTCGGTGGTTGCGGGGTCCATCTCGGTGGAATGCGCGCCCTGGATGCCGAGCTTGTGCCGGCCGTACTCGATCACCGACATCTGCATGCCGAGGCAAATACCGAAGAAGGGCAGCCCGCTCTCGCGCGCATACTTCACGGCCGTGATCTTGCCTTCGATGCCGCGGTTGCCGAAGCCGGGCGCCACGAGAAGCCCGTCGAGGTTGGCGAGTTTCTCGGCGATATTATCTTCCTGGAGGAACTCGGAGTGGATCGGCACCACCTGCACCTTACACTCGTTAATGGCACCGGCATGGATAAACGCTTCGAGGATCGACTTGTACGCGTCCTGTAATTCTACATATTTGCCGATGAGGCCGATCGTGAGCCGCGCCTTCGGGTATTTGAGTTTGTTGAGAAAAGCCTTCCATTTCTCGAGATCGGGTTCGCGGTAGCCGGAGATATTCAGCTTCTTGAGCACGATCTCGTCAAGCTTCTCGTTCTGCATCAGCAGCGGTACCTCGTAGATGGTGCCGGCGTCGGGCGCCTCGATCACCGCCTCCGGCTTCACGTTGCAGAACTGCGCGATCTTTCGCTTGATGTCGTTGTTGAGCGGCTCCTCGGTGCGGCACACGATCACGTCGGGGAAAACGCCGTTCTCCGACAGCATCTTCACCGAGTGCTGCGTCGGCTTCGTCTTCAGCTCCTTGGCCGCTTTCAGGTACGGGATCAGCGTGAGGTGCACCACCAGGAGGTCCTCTTCGGGCAGGTCCCACTGCAGCTGGCGCACCGCCTCGATATAGGGCAGCGACTCGATGTCGCCCACCGTACCGCCCAGCTCCGTAAGTACGATATCATACTCGTTCTTCTGGCCGAGGGCAAGCATGCGGCGCTTGATCTCGTCGGTGATGTGCGGCACTACCTGCACCGTCTTTCCCAGGTAAGCGCCCTCGCGTTCCTTGTTGATCACCGTCTGGTAAATGCGGCCCGTGGTGACGTTGTTGGCCTGCGAGGTGTAGATATTGAGGAAGCGCTCGTAGTGGCCGAGGTCGAGGTCGGTCTCGGCGCCGTCTTCCGTTACATAGCATTCGCCATGCTCATAGGGGTTGAGGGTGCCGGGGTCGACGTTGATATAGGGGTCGAATTTCTGGATCGTTACGCGGAGGCCGCGGGCCTGGAGCAGCTTCGCGAGCGAGGCTGCGATGATGCCCTTGCCCAGGGAAGAAGTGACGCCGCCGGTAACAAAAATATACTTGGCCATCGTTTCAGATAGTTATGCAGGTGATCATTGCTGTTTAAAAAGAAGAAGTGCCGGTTCGACCAGCAGGGAGCGTCCGCCCCGGGAGGTCGTGCAAAGGTAAGCCGATTTTACTGCGGCAAAAAATAAGCCTGCCGGCAAGGGGATAACCCCTATGTTTTCCACATTTACTCCCCGAAAGCGTATCTACCACATCCGTAAACCTTTTTTCCTCGTTCCTGTTATGCATCAAAACCACATTAATGAAAAAAGCATTCGTATTCCCGCTGCTCCTGGCGGGCGCCCTGACCGCCTGCAGCGACAACAGCAGCTCCTCCACTACCGCTGACTCCACCAGCACCACGACCCAGACCACGACCACCGAGCCGGCCCCGGCCACGCCCCCGGCCACTACCGCCGAGCAAGGCGTATCGGTGGGCGGCGCCATGATGGTGCCCTCGAAGAACATCGTGGAGAACGCGGCCGGCTCTGCCGACCACACCACGCTGGTGACGGCCGTGAAAGCCGCCGGCCTCGCTGAAACCCTTTCCGGAACGGGCCCCTTCACGGTGTTTGCACCCACCAACGAAGCCTTCAACAAGCTGCCCGCGGGCACGGTAGAAGGACTTGTGAAGCCCGAGAACAAAGCGAAGCTGACGGGCATCCTCACCTACCACGTGGTACCGGGCGCGCTCCGCGCCGCCGACCTGAAGGACGGCCAGAAGCTCAAGACCGTGCAGGGCGAAGAGCTTACGGTAACCATGAAGGACGGCGCGGTGATGATCGATGGCGCCCGCGTCACGATCCCCGACGTCATCTCTTCCAACGGCGTGACCCACGTGATCGACGCGGTGGTGATGCCGAAGAAATAACTTGTGTTTTGGTTAACTACCGAAGGGCGGCGTCTGCCGCCCTTTTTCTATTGCCGCAACCGGCTTGTGTATGCGGCTACGGACGGCCGCAAGCGGCCTTGTTCACACGGCGGCGCGGCGGCGCGGCGGAATTACTTATCAGACACCCAAAGATTCCGTTCACAAGAAAGGTGATGCAGGAAAACTGTCGGTTGCTTTCACATACTCCATGCTCCGATTTAGCAAGTGATGTTGACGGAAGCGCAACAAAGAAAAAAGGTTTTCTCCGCTGCGTCGCCGTGCCGCTGCGTTGCCGCGTGAAAAAAAGAGGGCCGCTTGCGGCCCTCTTCTAAGAGTTTGCGAATAGCACTATTGCGATCAGAACGGACTGGTCGGGCCGGCCACTTCAGGCACCGCCTGCAGCATCCGCTCGATGGCCGTATCGTAGCGCTCTTTCCATTCGGAGATCCCTCCCCAGCCTTCCCCGTCGATCGTCAGGTGACCGCTGGTCACCGAGCCGAGGCGCTCGAAGGCCACGCCGGCGAGCGCATCCTGGAAGGCGGCGGCCTGCTGCGGCTTCACGCTTACGAGCACGCGGCTCTGGGCCTCGCCGAACAGGAAGGCATCTTTCCGGAGCTCCTTATGGGTCTCGATGGCGAAGCCGAGACCGCGGGGGAAACCGCTCTCGCAGAGCGCCACGAAAAGTCCGCCCTCGCTGAGGTCGTGGGCGGAGGCGATGCGGCCGTCAGCGATAAGCGCCGAAACCGTTTGCTGCAGCGCGTATTCCTCCTCGAGGTCGAAGTGCGGGGCCGGGCTGAGGGCCACGCCGCGGAGCTTCTGCAGGTATTCGGAGGAAGCGAGGTCGTTGCGCGACGTGCCGACCAGGTAGAGCAGATCGCCTTCGGCTTCGAAGGCCAGCGACATCTTTTTATTCAGGTCTTCCACGAGACCCACCATCCCGATCGTCGGCGTCGGGTACACGGGTCCGTCGGGGTTCTGGTTGTAGAACGAAACGTTACCGCCCGTCACCGGCGTTTCGAAGCGGCGGCAGGCGTCGCCCATGCCTTTCACGGCGTGCACGAACTGGTAATACACCTCGGGATCGAAGGGGTTGCCGAAGTTGAGGCAGTTGGTGACGCCGAGGGGCTGGCCACCGCTCACCACGATGTTGCGTGCGGCCTCGGCCACGGCGATCATCGCACCTTTGTAAGGATCGGCGTGCACGTAGCGCGAGTTGCAATCCACGGTCACGGCGAGGCCCTTGCCGGTTTCCTTTACCAGCACCACGGGCGCGTCGGTGGGCGCATTGGTGGAGGTATTGTTGGTGCCTACCATCGAGTCGTACTGGTTGAAGATCCAGCGCTTCGAAGCGATCGAGGGCAGGGAGATCAGTTGTTGCGCCACGGCCTTCAGGTCGCCGGGCTCGCCGATCGTATTGATGTCGAACGATTTTGCCTGTGCAAAGTAGGCGGGCTCGCGGTACTCGCGGTCGTATTGCGGGGCACCGCCGCCGAGCACGAGCTCCTGCGCCGGGATCTCCGCTTCGAGGGTGCCGTGCATATAGAATTTGAGCAATCCATCGTCGGTCACGGTGCCGATCACCGCACTTTCGAGGTCCCACTTTCTAAAGACGGCATTTACTTCTTCCTCGCGGCCTTTCGCCACCACCAGCAGCATTCGCTCCTGGCTTTCGGAAAGCAGCAGCTCCCAGGCCTTCATGTTCTGCTGGCGCATCGGCACCTTGTCGAGGTCGATGCGCATGCCGACGCCGCCCTTGGCGCTCATTTCGGCGGTGGAGCAGATGATGCCCGCGGCGCCCATGTCCTGCATGCCTACTACGGCGCCGGTGGCCAACACTTCGAGGCAGGCCTCGAGCAGCTTCTTCTCCTGGAAGGGGTCGCCCACCTGCACGGCGGGGAGCTCCTGCACGGAGTCGGAGGTGATGTCGGCGGAGGCGAAGGAGGCGCCGCCGATGCCGTCCTTACCGGTAGCGGAGCCTACGTACATGACGGGGTTGCCGGTGCCTTCGGCCGTGGCCGATACCGTGGCGCCGGCCTTTACGATGCCCACGCTCATGGCGTTCACGAGCGGGTTGGTATGGTAGCAGCCTTCGAAATAAATCTCTCCGCCAACGGTAGGAACACCGAAGCAGTTGCCGTAGTGACCGATGCCGTGCACGACGCCCGCGAGCAGGTGCTGCGTCTTCTCCTCCTCAAGCTTGCCGAAGCGGAGCGAGTTGAGGGCCGCGATCGGGCGGGCACCCATGGTGAAGATATCGCGGTGGATGCCGCCCACGCCCGTGGCCGCGCCCTGGAAGGGCTCGATGGCGGAGGGGTGGTTGTGCGACTCGATCTTGAACACGACGCCGTAGCCGTCGCCGATGTCCATGAGGCCGGCGTTCTCCTCACCTGCTTTCACCAGCATGCGGCCGCCTTCGCGCGGGAGGGTCTTGAGCCACTTGATGGAGTTCTTGTAGCTGCAATGCTCGCTCCACATTCCCGAGAAGGCGCAGAGCTCGTTGAAGTTGGGGGTGCGCCCCAGCTTTTGCGTAATGAGTTCGAATTCGGCTTCGGTCAGGCGCAACTGTTTGGCGGTGTGGGCAGTGATCTCCATGATGGGTGGGGTAAATGAGGGCACAAAGCTAAGGACCGGCGGCATTGAGCGGGCGGATGTGGCAAAATGGTGGAAATCGGACGCTATGCGTCCCGTCTATTGGTTTATTTGTTTATTGGTAAAGTCGTTCCGGCGCAACCTTCTTTACCGTGTTGCCCTTTCACACTGCGGCAAGATTCGCTTGAATGCATAAATGCCCGCTTGCGTTTTCAAAGGAGGCTTTTTGCAATTTGTCCTGCGCGAGCGAAAAAAACTTTGATCTGTTAAGCAGGCCATCCCCCATTGAATACTTTCCCTCCAGGTTCTTCTTACCAATACTCCCTGGCGGGAACCAACAATACATTAATGCCCTTGTCATCCCGAGCTTGTCGAGGGACGTTTCTTACCTTGCGCATAAATCTCCGGCTTGAAGTACCTGCTCTTCCTGTTTTACCTGCTCGTGTTCGTGTGGATGCTGCGCCGGATCGCGTTCTTCCGCAACTCGGGACTGACGCAGCGGCAGGTGCAGATCGTTTTCCTCGTGAAGGTGTTTGCCGGGATCTTTTACGGGTGGGTCGGGATCTTTTACAGCATGCAGGGACAGCTCGTAGACACCTGGTGGCTCCATATCCAGGGCCTCAAGGAAGGCCCGCTGCTCCGGAGCGACCCCGGCTCCTTTTTTGCCGAGCTGTTCCGCAACAACTATAAGCACGGCTTCGGCCGATTTCTCTCGAGCCGCGACTCCTGGTGGAACGACCTGCACACCAACCTGTTCATCAAGCTGCTTGCCCTGCTCAACCTCCTTAGCGGTGGCTTCTACTTCGTAAACGTGCTGTTCTTTGCCTTCGTCTCGATGATCGGGTCGGTGGGTCTTTTTCGCGTCTTCCACCAGATCTACCCCGACCGGAAATGGGCGGTATTCGCCGGCAGCTTTCTCGTACCCTCCTACCTGTTCTGGACCTCCGGCATTTACCGCGACGCCCTCGTGGCGCTCGCGCTCGGCCTCATCCTCTACTGCTTTTATTCCGGGCTCCGAAAAGGATGGACAGCCCGCTACCTGGCCACGCTGTTCTCCGGCCTGCTGCTGCTGCTGGTGTTCCGCAACTACCTGCTGGTGGTGCTGCTGCCGGCCTTGGTGGCGTGGTGGGTGGCCGCCCGCAGCCGCCGGCACCCGATGCTCGTTTGCGCCGCCGTCTACGCCGGCTACCTCGTCCTGTTCTTCAACCTGCGCTACCTCGTGCCGGCGCTCGATTTCCCGAGAGTGGCGGTGGAAAAGCAGGAAGACTTCTTTACCCTCATCGGCAATTCGATCATCCCGGCACCGAAGCTCGAGCCGACCTTCCTGTCGTTCCTCGCCAACGGCCCGCATGCGCTCGAGCTCACGCTCCTCCGCCCCTATCCCTGGGATGTCTACAACTTCTTTGTGCTCGTATCCTGCCTCGAAACCTACGGGCTGCTGGCGCTCTTCGGCTACTGGCTGGTCCGGCGCAACCGCGGTCAACCACTGGAGCCCTTCCTGGCCTTCTCGGTGTTTTTCGCGTTGTCCCTCTTCCTCATGATCGGGTTTACGGTCAATTTCCTGGGGGCAATGGTCCGTTACCGGAGTCTCGTACTCCCCCTGCTGGTGACGCCCATGCTGTGCAGCCTCGCCTGGCCGAAGCGGCAGAAGGCAAACGCATTAGTAAAATAAATATATATTCTTTTCCCCGGTGTTTGCACTGAATTTCACCCACTTTCTGCCGAAATGTTTGTCTAAATCTGATTTTTTATCTGAAAATGATGGGATTTTTCCGGAATAGGTGTTCTTTTGCGGAAAATCTATCTTTTTATGTCTTCGCTACGATTCCAGGCTTTGAAGGAACTGAGCACTACGGCGCCCACGGTTTCCTCCACCACCAAGATCACGGCTCTCTTCGCTGAAAACGTATTTACCCACCAGACGGCCCGCCAGTTCCTGGCCGACGAGGCCTACAAGAGCCTCATGGCCTCCGTGAAGAACGGCCAGAAGATCGACCGCGGCATGGCCAACCAGATCGCCAACGGCATCCGCGCCTGGGCCGAGTCCAAAGGCGTGACCCACTATACCCACTGGTTCCAGCCCCTCACCGGCACCACCGCCGAAAAGCACGACTCCTTCTTTACCCTGAAGAGCGACGGCACGCCCATCGAGACCTTCGACGGCGACGCCCTCATCCAGCAGGAGCCCGACGCCTCCTCCTTCCCTAACGGCGGCCTCCGCGCCACCTTCGAGGCCCGCGGCTACACCGCCTGGGATCCCTCCTCCCCTGCCTTCATCATGGACATCGGTACGGGTCGCACCCTGTGCATCCCCACGATCTTCATCTCCTATACCGGCGAATCGCTGGACTATAAGGCCCCGCTGTTGAAAGCCCTCGAAACGCTCAACCACGCCGCAGTAGACGTCTGCAACTACTTCGACAAGAACGTGCAGCGCGTTACGCCCACCCTCGGCTGGGAGCAGGAATACTTCGTGGTGGATGAAGGCCTCTTCAATGCCCGTCCCGACCTCATGCTCTGCGGCCGTACCGTGTTTGGCCACTCGCCCGCCAAGGGTCAGCAGCTCGAAGACCACTACTTCGGCTCCATCCCCGAGCGTGTGTACGCCTTCATGCGCGACTTCGAGCAGGAATCCTACAAGCTCGGCATCCCGCTGCGCACCCGCCACAACGAGGTGGCCCCCGCGCAGTTCGAGTGCGCCCCCATCTTCGAGGAGTGCAATATCGCCGTGGACCACAACACGCTCCTCATGGACGTGATGACCCGCGTAGCTACCCGCCACGGCCTCCGCGTACTCTTACACGAAAAACCCTTCGCCGGCATCAACGGCTCGGGCAAGCACAATAACTGGAGCCTCGCCACCGACACCGGCGTGAACCTCCTCGCCCCCGGCAAGACGCCGAAGACCAACCTCATGTTCCTCACCTTCTTCGTGAACACGATCAAGGCGGTTCATGACTATGCCGACCTGCTGCGTGCCTCCATCGCCTCGGCCTCCAACGACTTCCGCCTCGGCGCCAACGAAGCGCCCCCGGCCATCATCTCGGTATTCGTGGGCCAGTACCTCGCCAAGGTGCTCAACGACGTGAAGGAGCGCGTGGGCGACAAGTTCGACGAGCAGGACGAGAGCATGCTGAAGATGGACATCCACCGCTCCATCCCTGAGCTGCTGCAGGACAACACCGACCGCAACCGCACCTCGCCCTTCGCCTTCACCGGCAACAAGTTCGAGTTCCGAGCCGTAGGCTCCACCGCCAACTGCGCCAACCCCATGACCGTGCTCAACACCATCATGGCCGAAACCCTGAAGAACTTCAAGCGCGACGTGGACGGCCTCATCGAGAAGGGGGAGAAGAAAGAGATCGCTATCCTCCACACGATCCGCGAGTACATCGTTAGCTCCGAGAAGGTACTCTTCGAGGGCGACGGCTACAGCGACGAGTGGGCCCAGGAAGCCGCCCGCCGCGGCCTCGCCAACGTGAAGACGACGCCCCTGGCCCTCGACGCCATGGTGACCGACAAGGCCCTCAAGCTGTTCGAGGACCATAAGATCTACACGCACGCCGAGCTGGAAGCCCGCCACGAGATCGAGCTCGAGAAATACATCAAGAAGGTACAGATCGAAAGCCGCCTCATGGTGGACCTCGCTACCACGCAGATCATCCCGGCAGCAGTTCGCTACCAGAGCACGCTGATCAACAACCTCCGCGGCCTCAAGGAAGTAGGTCTCGAGGCAAGCGGCGCCTGCACCCGCGCTATGATCGAGAAGCTCTCCCGCCATATCGAGGAAGCCACCAAGACCGTAGAAGCCATGGTGGAAGCCCGTAAAAAGGCCAATGCCCTCACCGACACCCGCGAAATGGCCATCGCCTATTGCGAAGCCGTGAAAGAGCCCTACTTCGACAAGCTGCGCTACCACGCCGACAAGCTCGAGCAGCTCGTGGACGACCGCGAGTGGACCCTCCCGAAGTACCGCGAGATCCTGTTCCTCCGCTAAGACATCAAGCAATCGATACAGACGAAGGCCCCTTTCCAGGGGCCTTTCTTATTTGCACGCGGAAACCGCGGAACGTTTTCTCATTGCAGTAGCGTTCCTTAACGCTCGCATACACGCAGCTGCCTGAACCGCATTACGCGAAGCGGCTCATAAATAATTCGCCACACTACCGATGGCAGCGCGTAGGATAAAACGCGGAAGCGCCGACATGAAGGCGGCGCCTATCGCCGCTACTTTTCCGCGGTTTCTACCGGAGTCGTCAATCAGAAAACTGCCGGCGCCTTTGCAACAGGAACAACCATAGGTAGCAACCCGAGACCACCTGAGCGGGCTACCAGGAAAAGCAACGGCCGAAAAAAAAGGTTTCCGCGTTTTCCGCGCATTCCGCGTGCCCTACCTGCGCTTCAGCGCACCGAGGAAGATATGCTCGTAGCTCACCATAAACTGACGGCGCGAGATGCGGTAGATATCGGAGCCGAGTTCGAAGCGGTAGCCGAGATTGAGCTTGCCCGTGCTGTTGAAGATCAGCTGTACGGCCGGGGCGAGGTCGAGGTAATAGCGCTCGCTCCGGAGATCCAGGTTGCGGTTGCCCAGTAGTTCTACGTAGAGGTTCAGGTTCGTTTGCCGGTAGTCGGTGTAGGTGCGGGGAAGTACCAGCACACCTGCCGATACCGCGTATTGCAACGCGCTGAAGGTGTAGGGCTGCGGACGTACTTTGGCCCATCGTTCTTTGGCGAGCCCCTGCACCACGGAGCCCGTTGCCGAGAAGGCCCAGCGGTCGATCAGCTGCGTGGCGATGAGGCCGCCCTGCACGCCACTGTGGTCGCCCATCAGGTTAAGCTCGTTGTGATCGAGGTGGTTGCGGCTATACGCGGCGGCGGCAAACGCGGCCATCCGGAAATGACGGTGAACGCCGTCGAGACTCAGGAAGCGGTATTTGCCATAAAGGCGCGCCCCTTCCCAGATAAAACCCTCTCCGTGCATGTCGGAAAAGTTGAGCGACGCGTGCGCCATCCACTTCTTATTGATCCCGAACATGACCTCCGGCATGTGCCGCTGCCGGAGGTCAGGACTGTGCACGGTGCGCATGACCATTGACGTCAGCTTGGCGCTCACCGAGTGCGCCGGCATATTGGAGGCCGGCTCGGTATAGGGATAGAGCTCCTGCGCGGCCGCCGGCTTGGCCAACAGCGCTCCGCAGAGCAGATACAGGTACTTGCTCATGGTAAAAAAGGCCTCCCGCATACGGGAGGCCGGTTGAAATTAGATGATGACGTGAAATACGCGGGCGTCGGCGCCGCTCCTGAGGCAGCAGGCGGCGGCGCGGCCGGTCTTGACACAGGCCGCCTTGGAAGCGGCGCTCCATTTCTTATGCTCCTTTGCAGGCACGAATCCCTTGTCGACGATCGAAAAGGTGACCGGGCCGGCCGGGGCAGTGCCGGGTGCGTTCAGAAAATGGAAGTATTGTGTACCGATCTTCAGGTGCTCGTCCTTTGCCGGAGCAGCACCGTAGGGCAGCTCGGCGGTCACCTGCAGGGCCGCCACCGAAAAGCCGGCGTCGTCTACCGCGTGTACGAGCGCGTCGAAATCGACCGTGCTGTCGGGGCGGAACGAAAGGTTATACTTCTGGTTCTTGATATCCACCTGCACCTTCTCCACGAAGGGCACTTGCTCGAGGGCTTCTTTCACCGCCTTGGAGCACATGGAACAGGTGAGTCCGCTGGCCTGCAGGGAGGCGCGGGAAAACTGGGCCTGGGCGGCGACCCCTCCACACAGGAAGGCGATCACCAGGATGAGGGTGCGCATATGCTGTTGTTTGAGGTGAGGGATCAATCTTTGGTGCAGCAGGCTTTTTGGTCGCAGCCGCTGTCTTTACAGCAGCTCTGGTCCTTCTTGCAGTGGCCGTCGGTCATGCAGGCGGAACCCTTACACTTTTCCGAGTCGCAGCAGGAGGCGGCAGCAGCGGCGCCGCGCTCGTACTTGCAGCAGCTGTGCAGCTTACTGTAGGATTCGTCGGTAGCCTTGAAGCCGGGGGTATCGTAGCCTACGGCAGCGATGGCTTCCTGGATCTTCGCGGCGCTGGTGGATTTGCTGTTGTAGGAAACGGAGAGCACCTTGGAATCGGTGTTCCAGGAGGCAGAGGTGGCGCCGGCCTTCTTGGCGGTGGCCTCGATCTTTTTCTGGCACATGCCGCACTCGCCGGCAACTTTGAAGGTCTCTTTTTTGGTTTGTGCGGAAGCGGTGGCGGACACGAAAATGAGGGAGCAGGAAAGCAGGAACGAGAGGATCGTTTTCATAATAATGAGTTTGCAGACGTTAATGAAATAAAGGGTGCGTCCACAGATCGGCGTGGGCGCAGGGGGACGAGGGGCCCCGGTCTACAAACGGAAAACGCAGTTACGGAGATAGGTGTCTTGCCTTGACAGCAGTGGCGGGCCGTGCGCCGGCGGCGTGATGGCCTGGGCTGGCACCAGTTCCGGAACCAGGAACAGCGAGGCGAACGAAGGTACTTCGGCAGGCGCCATCAGCGAGAGCAGCGCGTAGTAAGCGCCCGTCGCGTCCTGCTGCACCTTCACCACCTTGACCTCGTCGTGGCAGCAGGCGCCCTTCTTTACTTTCATCCCGCAGGTACCGCACTCGTGGCGATCGCTCGCGCCGAGCTCCCACGAATCGAAGCGGTCCATGCAGAAATGCAGGTTCACCACGAAGCCGGAGCTTACCAGGAAGTAAGCCGCCAGCACGAATATGGTGATCGCCTTTTTCATGAATAGTGTAAAAATACTTCATCCCCGCCGAAAAAGGTGCTGATCGTGCTTAGGAGGGGCAATTTAACAAGGCAGGGAAAAGATAAAGGAGTGTTTTTTCACCGCTAAGAAAAGAAGAGGCAAAGGTTTTCGCAAAGAGGTGTCTATTAAATCATGGGGCTATGGGTTAATTCGGAAGGCGTTGTTGCTGCCTGGGCAGCTATCGAGGCAAACGCCCTGGCGCCCGGGTTAGAGCAAATCAACTCACCGTCCCATTCCTAACCCATCGCTGAAAACGCCGACACTGGTCTGACATCAATAAAATTATATGTGCAAGTAAAAGCCCCGCGTCAGCGGGCCCTATTCTTTGCGAATACCTTAGCTCCTTCTTTTCTTAGCGGTTAAAATCCCTTTTTCTCCTTCACTTGCCTTAGTTCACAAAGCCCCAGAAGATCCCGAACCGGATCAGCATGCCGGGATAGGGATAGGCAGGCGCCGCGAAGTTGTGCTCCCGGAAGCCGGCGGGGGCGCGGAAGCGGAGGGTGTTGAGGTTCTCGGCGCGCACAAAGGCCTTGAAGCCCCGGATCCGGAAATGGAAGAAGGCATGCAGGTCGGGGCGGTTGCGGATCTGGGCGCTGTCCTGGTAGCTGAACTGCCCGATCACCGGAGAGTAGGCATCGGCCTTATAAGGCGTGGCGTAGCGTCCTTCGAGGCCCACGGCCAGGCTAAGGTTGCGGAAGCCGAGGTTGCCCTGGTAGGCGATGCGCTGGTAGGTGTATACCAGGGGCACATGCACGGCGGCGTTGCCGGCCTGCTGCTGCACCCACACCTCGGCGTCCCAGTACACGTTCCGCGTGACCCGGAAGGTCTTGCGGGCGCTGAGCCGCAGCAGGTTGAACACGGCGCTCTCCTGCGCAAGCGTGCGGTAGCCGGTGACGTAGAGGTAGTTGGTGATCAGGAAGTACTCAGCGCCGAGCGCGAGGCGCAGTGCGGGATTGTATACATTGGCAAAGAAGCGGGCGCTGTTCTCCTTGAAGAAGTTCTTCGGCGCGTCGAGGTAAAACTGGCTGCGCGTGTCGTAGATGGCGGGCGGAGTGCGGTTCGTGTTCTCAAACCCGACCTGCAGGCTTCCGAGCTTGGTTCCCAGCAAGCGCTGCAGGCTCGCGAAGGCATGGAAGTCGCCGCGGCTCCAGCCGGTGAGGTGCAGGCGGCCAGAGGCAAGGATATCCCATTTCTGGCTGCGCGTGCGGTTGCGGTATTCGCCGTGCACCGAGATGTTGGCCCAGGAGAGCGTATCACGAAGCCAGCCTTTCAGCGACTGCAGCGTAGCCCCTACCTTGATGAACTGGTTCAGGTTTTTAGCATCCGGGAACTGGTAGGCGGAGAAATCGTTGGTCAGCTCGCGCCAGCGGTCCCGCAGAAATACGGTGTCGGGCGCCGTGTAGGGCGTGAACCGGATGCCGTAGGCATCGTTGTAAAAAGCGGAGTCGATGCGCGGGTCGCTGAAGGTGTACTTGTACTCGGCATAGTGCAGCGTATGCTCGAAGCGCACGCGCGGAAAGAAGAGCGGTACCACGGTGGAGTCGGTAACGAGCGAGTCTTTGCGGCCAAGGTCGTACTGCTGGCGCAACACGGCGTGGAAGTCGTTCTGGCGATTGCCGGTGACGAGGCCGCTGCTACTGCCCAGGAAGCCGCGGGTGCGCTGCGACCCGGCGGCGAGGCGCGTCGGTATGCTGAAGCGGTCGGTGAACCGGACGTCGTCGAGGTAATTCTGATCGGTCAGGATCCCGCCGTTTTCGGCACCATTGAGCTTGTTGGCGGCAATGACGAAGAAGTTATTATAGCGGCGGTTGGTAGACTGGTACCACGACGTGATGAGGTAGTTGTTGTGGTTTGTGACCTGGTTGTTGAAGACGCCCGGCGAGTTGATGAGCCGGTAGCGGAGGTGCATGTTCCAGGTGGGCTTCAGGTTCTGCGTGTGCGTGAGGTCGATGACCTGCTGCTGGCCGGCGCCCAGCACGTAGCCCAGCTCGGTATAGGGGCGGGTAGTGGTATAGAAGCGGGCGCCGTTCACGGTGAAGCGGTAGGCGTCGAGGGCATGAAAGCCGGGATCCCAGCCCCCGCCCTGCTGCGGATGGAACAGGATGGAGCGCGACGGCGATCCGATATTGCCCAGGAACTGGTGGTGCTTGGGGATCGGGAAGCGCTGGTAGAAATCGGTCACCGAGGAATCCAGCTTGTAGCTGCGTGCCGTGTCGAGGTAGCGGAAGGTGATCGTAATGCTGTCCTCGTTCTTGTTGCGCCGGCGGAGCGAGTCGCTGCCGCCGCCGCTGCCGCCCGAGTTGCCGAGGTTGCGGATCTGGTTCAGCACGCGGGGCTCCTGCGCGTCGGCGCGGGCCGCCGTGAAGAGCACGAGCAGCAGCATCCAGAAGGCCGGGAGCCGGTGTGTGCGGGCTTTGGTCAAAGCGTGCGGATCAGTTCGCGGAAGATGAGGGTGAGCTTGGGCTCGGCGGCATGGGCCGCTTCCAGCACTTCCTGGTGGGTGATGATGTTTTCTTCTTCGCGGATGCCAATGTCGGTGATGACGCTCATGGCGAACACGTCGATCCCCATGTGGCGCGCGGCGATCACTTCCTGTACGGTGCTCATGCCCACGGCGTGGCCGCCGAGCGTATGAATGAGCTTGTATTCGGCGCGCGTTTCAAACGTAGGGCCGGTAACGCCGAAGTAGGTGCCTTCGCGCAGCGGGATGCCGTTGGCCGAGGCGATCTCTTTGGCACGGGTGATGAGCTCTTTCTTATAAGGCTCGCTCATGTCGGGAAAGCGCGGGCCGAAGCGCTCGTCGTTGCGGCCGAGCAGCGGGTTGATGGTAGCGAAGGAGATGTGGTCGGTGATGAGCATGAGGTCGCCCACCTTCCAGGAAGAAACGGTGCCGCCGGCGGCGTTGCTCACGAAGAGCGTTTGCACGCCAAGGGCTTTCATGACGCGGATCGGGAACACCACCTCTTCGGGGCCATAGCCCTCGTAGAAGTGAAAGCGGCCGGCCATGGCGATGACGGGCTTGCCGGCGATGGTGCCGAAGATCAGCTTGCCCGAATGGCCTTCGACGGTAGACACGGGAAAGTGCGGTATGTCGGCATAGGAAACGGCGGCCGTGACCTCGATCTCGTTGGTGAAGTTGCCGAGGCCCGAGCCGAGCACGATACCGATGGTGGCGGAAGCCGTATTGTGGGACTGCAGGAAGCGCGCGGCCTCCTGGATCTTGTCGAATTGGTTCATCGCGGCAAAGATAGCCGTGCCGCCCGAACCCCTCGTTAATGAATTCCTTTTTCTATATTCGGCGCTCTAAAGCGAACACCGGATGAAACACCTGCTGTACCTGACTTTCCTTCTTCTTTTCCTGACATCCTGCAAAAAAGACGAGCTCGCCGAAACGGGCTGCCGCATTTCGAAAGTGATGCTGTATGACGGCACCGGCGCCCCCGACGACGAGGCGATCCTCTCCTACTCCGGCGACAACGTTTCCGAGGTAGCGCTGAGCGACGTCCGGTATACGATCACGTACAATGGCGAAGGCCGCGTGGTTCGCCGCACCTTCTTCCGGCCCAACGCTACGTCGCCCTTCCGCTACGATACCCTGATCTATGGCGCCGACCGTACACTCTCCCTGCTCGAGCGCTACAACCTGGGTGTAGGAGGCGGCTTCCAGCGCACCGACTCCGTGCGCCTCGCCTTCAGCAACGGGCAGCTGCAGGAGCGGCGCCAGTACAGCGTCCCGCCCTTTTCCTTCGGCGGCCCGCTGCAGCTGCAGGGCATCTTCCGCTATACCTACGCCGGCAACAACATCACCCGCCTCCAGCGCGAGCACTTCAGCAACGGCGCCCCGAGCTTTACCGTCACCGATGATTTCGAGGCCGACGCACTTCCGAACTACTACAACGGGCAGGGCGCGCAGTTCTACCTCGTGGATCCGACCATGGCCCAGGGACTGCTCGAAACGGTGCACAGCGTGATGATGGCCAATAATATCGTGCGTGTCCGCAGCAACATACAGCAGCCCCCGCTCGACTACCCCCTCACCTACCTTACCAACAGCCAGGGGCTGCTCTCCGAGGTGCGGATCAACGGCACGCCGCTGGTGGCCTACGCGTACGAGTGCCGGTAGAACTACGCATGAGGAGTACAAGCTCATTTGGGTACGCCGGTCCGGAACTACCGGTGCGGATACCGGACCCTTAGCACCGCGTCGCGCAGCGCCTCCACCAGGATGCCGGCGAGCAACAGCACACAGAAGTTCTTGAGCGGCCGCTCCTTCCCGATATAAAAGCCGAAGTGAAACCGGCGTTCGATACAATAGCCGGCAAAAAGGAGCAGGAGCACCGTTAGCGTGTACCGTACAGCCGGCCCTGGCTTCCATCGATTGACCGCGAAATTATAAGGCAGGGAAAGCAGGAAGAGCGGGTAGCCAATGATTACATAATAAAGCAGGTATTCGGCGAGCCCCCCGCCTGGTGGCGGCTCCGTGCCGGCAGCGCCCCGGAGCAGGAGGTCGGCGAGCGAGGAACAGAGCGACAGGATGACGACGATAGCGGCATAGAACAGCAGGTAGCGCACGGGCGCCCATGCCTGGTCTACCTCGGTCCTGATGTAGCCGAATCGCCTAGCTGCCATTCCCTAAAGATAGCCTCCGGGCGTCCGCCGGACGCTGCTGTGCTTCCTTTTGCCGGGGCGGAACGCCCGAACCTCCGCACCCGCCCGTTCCCTTCAAAACCTGTCGGAATGGTTCAAACGCCTTTCCCTATTTTTGCCGCAAATTTTTAGATCATGAATTTGCACGAGTACCAGGCCAAGGAGCTCCTGAAAAAATACAATGTGCCGGTGCAGGAAGGCTTTGCCTGCAGCACCGTACACGAGGCCGAAGAAGCGTATCGCCAGATCAAGACCACCTACGGTTCCCCGTTTGCGGTAGTGAAGGCGCAGATCCACGCCGGCGGCCGCGGTAAGGGAAAGATCAAGGAAACCGGTATCAACGGCGTAAAGGTGGCTAAGTCACTCGAAGAAATCACCGAGTTCTCCTCCAAGATCCTCAACGGCACCCTCGTGACGATCCAGACCGGCGAAGCCGGAAAGGTGGTAAACAAGATCTACGTAGCCCAGGACATGTACTACGACGGTCCTACGGAGCGCAAGGAATTTTACCTCTCCATCCTCCTCGACCGCGCCAAGGGCATGAACGTGATCATGTACTCGACCGAAGGCGGTATGGACATCGAAGAAGTGGCGCACAACACCCCCGAGAAGATCTTCAAGGAGTGGGTGCACCCCGGCGGCGGCCTCCAGGGCTACCAGGCGCGCAAGATCGCCTTCAACCTGGGCCTCAAGGGCGACGCCTTCAAGAACATGATCAAGTTCGTGACCAACCTCTATAACGCCTATGTGGGCGTAGACGCCGCGATGCTCGAGATCAACCCGCTGTTCAAGGCGGCCGACGACAAGATCATCGCCGTTGACTGCAAGCTCTCCCTCGACGACAACGCGCTGATGCGCCACTCCGACCTTGCCGCCCTCCGCGACGTTTCGGAAGAGGACCCGACGGAAGTGGAAGCCGGCAAGTTCAACCTCAACTTCGTGAAGCTCGATGGCAACGTAGGCTGCATGGTGAACGGCGCCGGCCTCGCCATGGCCACCATGGACATGATCCAGCTCTCCGGCGGCGAGCCCGCCAACTTCCTCGACGTGGGCGGCACCGCCAACGCGCAGACCGTGGAAGCCGGCTTCCGCATCATCATGAAAGACCCCAAGGTGAAGGCCATCCTCATCAACATCTTCGGCGGCATCGTGCGCTGCGACCGTGTGGCGCAGGGCGTGATCGACGCGTACAAGAATATGGGCAATATCGAGATCCCCATCATCGTGCGCCTGCAGGGCACCAACGCCGAAGAGGCCAAGAAGCTCATCGACGAGAGCGGCCTCAAGGTACAATCGGCCATCCTCCTCTCGGAGGCGGCGGACCTGGTGAACAAAGCAGTAGCCTGATGATCTCAGATGGGTGATCTGTGATCTCAGATCTTTGTAAAGGACCGCTTCGCGGTCCTTTACTTTTTTACTTTCGTCCCTCAGCGCTGAAGTGTTCGAAAAACTTAGGAAAAGTCCAGACAGGAACAGATCTGAGATCTGACATCATCACATCTGACATCAGAAAGCCCCGGCGCTTCGGCCAGGGCTTTCAAAGATGTAGGCGCAGTCATCAGGATAACTTGCTTTGTCGGAAACAGACGCCTATCGTTTTCACAGGAATCAGATCGATCCGGGCCGGGGCCCGGATCACATAGGGTACGGATCGGATCTGATATATTTGCCGTCGCTGCGCCGCACCCGGAGCAACGCCGCAGCTCATATGTCGGTCTCGAAAGAGGCCCAATTTAAATACAATTTCGCAAACAATTCACCCGATCATGAAAATACCGCAGCCCCCCGCCGACGTACATATACGGTCGATCGCTCCGGCCGACAATGCCGCTTTGGCCGGCGTGATCCGCCGCACCCTCGAGGAATTCGGCGCGGCCCGTCCTGGCACGGTCTACTACGATGAGAGCACCGACCACCTCTACGAGCTGTTCCGCGCCCCGCGCTCGGCTTATTTCGTAGCGGAACAGGAGGGCCGTGTGGTGGGCGGCGGCGGCATCTATCCCACCGAAGGACTTCCCGATGGCACCTGCGAGCTCGTGAAGATGTACCTGCTTCCAGAAGCCCGCGGCATCGGCCTCGGCAGCCACCTGATACGCACCTGTATTGCCTGGGCGGAGTCGGCCGGCTATACGCAGGTGTACCTCGAAACGATGCCCGAGCTCAAGAAGGCCATGAGTACCTACGAGCGCCTGGGCTTCCGCTACCTCAACGGCCCCATGGGCAACAGCGGGCATCATGGGTGCGAATTGTGGATGTTAAAGCAACTATCGCCGCGATGAATTGAATACTCGAGTAATTGAATACATGATTACTTGAATAACCGAGGGGAGGGCGGAATTCAGCAATCTTCCCGCCCCCTCAAGCTCTCGATTACTCATGTACTCTGTTAATCAGGTACTCCCCCCGCTCACCCTCCACCAATCGTACCTCATACACCGGGCTGAACAGGTACATCTTTCCCGTCTTCACCTCGAGGCCCCGGTAGCGCTTGCGCATTTTTTCCTTGCGCTGGAACACGCGGCCGTCGGAGGTCTGGAAAAGTCCGCCTTCGGGTACCGCCTCCACGAGCACAAGGCCCTCGGAGCCCTTATCGTATTTCTTCAGGGTACGCAGCAGCACCTCGTCGGCGCAGGAAGAGGCAGCCGGATTGTGTACGGAGCGCAGCAGCGCGGTGCGGATGTCGTCGGGGAACACGTTGTGCTCGATAAACTGCGCGAGCAGCTTGCCGAACAGCTGCTTCCACTCGGCGCCGTGGGGAGCCACCCGGTTGCCGTATTGCTCGAACGTAAGCAGGTGCGCCAGCTCGTGGAGCAGGGTGATGAGAAACGCATACGGGTTGAGCGTACCGTTGACCGAGATGCGGTGGTTCTGGTCGCGGTGCCGGTGGCGGTAGTCGCCGAGGATGCTTTTGCGCTCACGCGCTACCGTCAGGTGCACGTGGTACTGGTGCAGGTAGGCGGCCACGGGCTCGTAGGTGCCGGGCGGCAAAAAGCGGGCAAGCGCGTTGAGGGGTGCTTCCTGCTTAGCCATTGGCGTTCTCGCTGCGGTTGCGGAGCATCCGGGTGAGCGCCGATACTTCCACGAAGGTGTACACCAGGTAAAGGGCCATCAGCGTAAAAAGCGCAGGCTTATTCAACTGCTTCTTGAAGGTGGCGATGTAGATGAACGCCGCGATCACACAGAGAAACAGCTTCAGCATCACCGAGCCGTTGACGGAGCGCAGGAAGGCGTGCGGGTTGCTGCTTTTCAGGCCCCGGCTGCCCACCAGGAATGAGCCGATGGTGATCAGGAACAACAGCACGTTGCCGATCAGCAGCACGCTCTGGTCGAAGCCGGCGCGCTCGAGCGGCGCACGACCGGCGATGAAGACCGCGTTGAGGATCACAAACAGCAGCACGAGGGAAAAGTAAGGCTTGCGCGCGCGAGGGTTCATTCCGTTATTTTCTTTTGGAGGTATCGTTCACCAGTTTATAGATCATGATGCCCACGGCCAGCAGGGGCAGCAGCCACACGAGCAAAGGTAGGGGTATCCGTAGCCATTTGTCGGCCTTGAGGCCAAGCCAGACGCAGATGCCGATGGTGACGAACAGCTGCGCGCCGAGCCCGGCATAGCGCATCAGCTCCGATGTGTTGGACCTGCGCTCAGGCTTCTGCGGTGCGCTCATGTACTTTCTTTAAGGGAACGAGGGTCGTAACGGTGCCGCCCATCTGGCATTGGCCGTTGAAGGTGGCGGTGGGCTCTACCTGCAGCTTGCCGGCGGCGATATTGCCTTCCACCACGCAGGTACCCCGCAGCTGCAGGAGGTCGGCCACACGCAGGTCGCCGGTAACGCGCCCGGTGATGTCGGCCTGTTGGCTCTCGATATGGCCGTCCACAGAGCCGTCGGGGCCTACTACGATGCGGGCCGTGCTGGTGACGTTGCCACGGACGGCGCCGTCGATGCGGAGGTCATGATCGGATTGTACGTCGCCCGATACGGTGGTACCGGCAGCGATGAGGGTGGCCTTGTTGGAAGAAGCTTCGGGGGATTTTTCGCGGTTGAACATAGGGGGATTGGTTTATTGGTCTATTGGTTTATTGGTAAGGGTCGCTTCAGGTGCAGCAGCCTGCACGTAGCGCACCGGTCCCATTGCACCGGGTCTAAGATAACGAACCAAGACGTAAAAATGCAGGGGACAGCTACCTACTAGGGAATCTCCCGTACGCCGCACGCGAACTTCAAACTTCAAACACCAAACTTCAAACTCACTTTTCCTCTAACAGGCAAAGTCGTCCGTCCATGGTGCTGACAAGCAGGCGGCGCCCGGGCAGCACCCGTACGGTATTCACCATCGAGTTGTCGATCTTATGGGCCCAGCGTACGGAGCGGGTGGCGGGATCCACGGCATACACGACCCCGTTACGGGTACCGAAATACAGGATGCCTTCCGCTTCCACCAGCATCGAAGGAACATGCTCGTAGCCGAAGCCGGCGTGCAGCTTCCAGGCAGCGGGCACTTTCTCCCGCCCGGCAGCAACCGCCACGATCGTATCCTGCATCGTCTTCCCGTAGATCCAGCGGCCGTCGGCGGAAGCCCCGATGCTCTCGCGCACGGTGCTTTCGTTGCTGCGCCAGAGGGTGGCGCCGGTGGCACGGTCGATGGCCGAGAGGTAGCGGTCGGGCGCCACCACGTACACCGTGCTGTCGGTGATCACCGGGGTGCAGGCAGCGGGCGAGTAATTGATGACGGTTGACCCGGTGCTCCATTTCCACGCGAGCCCTTTCCGGTCGAGGTCGAGTGCATAAAGGTGGCGGTCCCAAGCGCCGAATACGAGCAGCCGGTCGCGGACTGCCGGCATGCCGGTTACGGGGCCCTGGAGGCTGTCGTAGCTCCAGCGCAACGCCCCGGTCGCGAGGTCGAGCGCGCGGAAGCGGCCGTCGGAGGCCCCGATATAGACCGTGCCCTCGTGCACTAGCGGCGACCCAAGCACCGCAGCGCCGGCGGCCGTTTTCCAGAGGAGCTTTCCTTTGGTGCTGAGGCAGTAGATATACCCGTCGGCCGACCCGAAAACAAGGCGCCCCGGCGCTGCGGCCGGCGAAGAAAAGATCGGCCCGCCGGTGGCAAAGGTCCATTTGCGCTTTCCGCTCGCCAGGTCATGGGCTTCCATCATCCCGTCCTGGTTGCCCACCACCACGAGGCGGTCGTCGACGACGGCTGGCGTGGAGATGATGTTGGCGGCCGACGCCACGGTCCACCGCGCCCGCACCTGCGGGTAGCGGGTATTTACGGTGAAGTCGGGGCGGGGAAAGGACTTCGTCCGATCATAGCGCTGCTCCCGGAAAGCGACGCGCATCCAGGTCTTCTCGTTGCCCGACAGCGGGCGGCGCTCGGTGAAGAGGAAGGAATCGGTCCGCACATCCACGAGGTTATAGCCGCCTTCGGCCTCTTTGGCCCGCAGGTTGGAGCGCCCCATCACGGCAGGGATCTCCTCGGCCTTCACGGGCCGGTTGCTGTGGCCGTGGCCGCACAGCGCCAGCACCGTGTTGTGCTCCTTCAGCGCGTCCACCACCTCGTACCAGTTGTCGAGGCCGTTGTCGAGCGGGTAGTGATTCAGGAACACCACCGGCTGCCCTTTCGGCACTTTGGCAAGCTCCTTTTTGAGCCAGTTCACATGGCCCCGCGGCACGTGGCCGTCGCTCATTCGCACGTAGGGGCCCGAGGCGCAGCCGATAAAACGAATGCCGCCGTGGTCGAAGGAGAAGCGGTCGTAGCCGAATACCTTCGTTACCGAGAGGCCGCCGCTTTCGCTCCAGCCCGTGTCATGGTTGCCGGGCACCACGAACCAGGGCACATTGAGGGAATCCAGGATCCGTTTGGCGAGGGCCAGCTCGCGGTCGGTGCCGAGCTCAGTGATGTCGCCGGTGACGACCACGAAGGCGATGCCGGTTTGCCGGTTGATGTCGGCCACGGTACGGCGCAGGTCTTCCTCCGACAGGCCGCTGGGCGAGCCGATGTGGGTGTCGGAGAGAAAGGCGAAGCGGAAGGGGGTTGTCTGGGCGGAGGAGGCCAGGGAGAATAGGGTGCAGAGCAGGAGGAGCAGTCTGTGTTTCATAGCAGGCGTGGTGTATCGTGAGCGGGTGAGCAAGTGAGCAAGTGAGCGGGGAGTGCGCGATGCGGTCACTGTGTGGCTGTCTATTGGTCTATTAGTCTATTGGTAAACGGTAAAGGGGTCGATTCTGGCAATAGTTTACCTTCTTGGTTCATCTTTTCACTGCTCACGCCTACGCTAAAGTTTCGGCATGCGGGGCACAGCCGACCTGCTCACCCGCTCACTCGCTCACCTGCTCACCGCCCCCCTCCAAATCGGGCTCAACGAGTTGGGTCGTATCCAGCTTCAGCTCCTCGCCGCCGCTGGCCAGCTGCCGCAGGTTCTCGATGTAGCGCGCCTGGTAGGCCACCTGCTTCTCGAGCGAGTCGGTGCGGTATTTCAGCTTGCGGTAGTTGTAGCCGCCCTGCGTGGAGCCATAGCCGGGGATGTAGTAGCGCACCGGCGTAAAGACCACGATGGCCACCGTGAGGCTCGTCAGCAGCACGAACACCGTGCACAGCGCCACGTACACGCTGAGGCGCGACAGGCGAAAGGTGACCACCTCCTCGTAGGTATCCTCATTCATCACCATGAGGCGGTAGCGGTTGCGGAGCCGCCGGAGGGTCGTGCCGGGATCGAGCTTGCTCATCTAGATTTCAGATTTCGGATGTCAGATTTCAGATTTCAGATTCAGGAAAGTCAACATCTGTCGGCAAATGTGAAATCTCGAATCCGAAATCCCAAATCGCACCGGCAAAGTAGCCCAGTTTCGGCTCTTCTGTAAAATATTGCACTCCTTTTATACTATTTTGCCTGAAAATCAGTTATTACACTCTTAGTTTGTGTTTGAATGAACCACCAACCCCGCTTCTGGCTCTTCCTCGGCCTGGTGCTGGGCAGCCTGTTTGCGCTGCCGGCCCGGGCGCAGCTGGGCTTTGACCTCGATATCAAAAAGCCCGAGCCCTACGACAACCGGGAGACCAAAGCCGAAAAAACACCGGACAAGCCCATCAAAATTCATAAGCGCGCCCTGCAAAACATGGTGACGCACTACAACTACTTCTACAACGCCAACGCGAAGATCAACGAGGTACTCGACGGCGCCAAGCAGTCGCACAAGGACCTCTATACCCGCCTCCTCCCCTTCTACCCCTACACCCTCGACGCCACTGCCGGCCAGGCCCAGCAGCTCGACTCGGTGGTGCTGAAGGCCAAGGCAGGCATCGTGCTCCACGACCTGCGCAACGACTGGATCGACAACCTATACCTCCTCTGGGGCGCCGCGTATTACTTCGAGAAGAAGTTCGACTCGGCCTATACCATGTTCCAGTTCATCAACTGGGCCTTTGCCGACAAGGAAAAGGACGGCTACTACCGCTACATCGGCTCGCGCATCGACGGCAACGCCGCCAACCAGATCGCCAGCCAGGAGAAAAAGCCGACCCTGGTCCGCCGCGCCCTCACGGAGCCGCCCTCCCGCAACGACGCCCTCGTATGGCAGGTGCGCACCCTTATCCAGCAGGAAGCCTACCCGGAGGCCGGCTCCCTCCTGAGCGCCCTCGTCAGCGACCCCGCCTTTCCGGCCCGCCTCCGCCCCCAGCTCGAAGAAGTGCAGGCCTATCTCTACTACCAGCAAAAAGCCTGGGACTCCTCCGCAATCCACCTGGTGAAGGCCCTCCCCGCGGCCGGCACCCGCCAGGAAAAGGCCCGCTGGGAATACCTGGCGGCCCAGATGTTCGAGCGCAAGGGCCGGATCGAGGATGCCAAGACCTGGTACGCCAAGGCCATCGACCACTCCGACGACCCCGTGATGGAAGTGTACGCCCGCCTCAACCTGATCCGCATCAACAAGGAAGGTGGCGACAACTACATCGACCGCAACATCGCCACCCTGCTCAAGATGGCCCGCAAAGACAAGTACGAGGAGTACCGCGACGTCATTTACTCGATGCTCGCACAGATGGAGATCGAGCGCGGCAACTTCCTGATGGCCCAGGAATACCTGCGCCGCTCGGCCAAGTTCCGCAGCGAGAGCCCGAACCAGACGGCCAACAACGAAGCCTACCTCGCGCTCGCCGACCGCTCCTTCGACCAACGCCTGTACAAGACCGCCGCGCAGTTCTACGATTCGGTAAAGCCCGAAGGACTGACGGCCGACGACTCGCTCCGCATCAACGAGCGCAAGCCCCTGCTCACCCAGCTGGTGGCCTACACCAATACCCTGGAGCGCCAGGACTCCCTGCTGCGCCTCGCCGCCCTTTCGGAAGACGAGCGCAAGGACTTCGTGCGCCGCATCTCCCGCCAGCTCCGGCGCGCCCAGGGCCTGAAAGAGGAAGCGGCGGCGGCACCCCGTGGCGGCAACGCCGGGGGCACCACGCCCGACCCCTTCACCACCGGTGGTACCGGCGGCACCGGCGGCAATCGCGGCGAATGGTATTTCTACAACGACAATGCGCGGCGCAACGGCGCAGCCTCCTTCCGCCAGATCTGGGGCGACCGCCCCAACGTCGACAACTGGCGCCGTGCCACCGACGTAACCACGCAGCTCCGCAAGACGGTGCCCGAAGCCACCCGCAACGTGGCCGGCACCGCAGGCCCGCGCCAGTTCGACGACCCGCTCTCCTTCGAGGCGCTGATGGACGCCGTTCCGCTGACGCCCGAAGCGCAGAAAATAGCCAACGACAGCATTCAGTATGCCCTCCGTGGCCTTGGCCTTCTGTACAGCAACGAAATGGGCGACTATGCCGCCACCATCGAAACCCTCGAGGGCCTGCGCAAGCGCTACCCCGCGCCCGACAGCCTCGACGCCGTGCTCTTCAACCTGTATTTCGCCTACCAGCATACCGGCAATACGGCCAAGGCCGAGGAAATGAAGCGTCTCCTCCAGAGCCGTTTCCCGCAGGGCCGCTACACCGCCATCGCGACCACGGGCCAGGACCCGGCAGCTACCAATAAAGTGCAGGCGGCCGCCGCCACCAGGGCTTACGAAAATGTGTACGACCTCTACCTCTCCGGCCGCTTCGTGGAAGCGGAGGCCGCCAAAGTGGTAGCCGACAGCATGTACCGGACGAATAAGTGGGAGCCGCAGCTGCTCTACATCCAGGCCGTGGCCCAGGTGAAGCAGCAACAGGACAGCGCCGCCACCCGCACGCTCAACACGCTGGTGGCCCAGGCACCCAACACCCCGCTTGCCGAAAAGGCCACCACCCTGCTCCGCGTGCTGGGCCGCCGCGCCCAGATCGAAGAGGAGCTCCGCAACCTCCAGGTGGAGCGCCCGGTGGAGGACTCCGTGGCCGTGGTACCCCCACCGCAGGTTGTGACAACAACGCCGACCCCGGTGGTTCCACCCGTGGTCCGCGATACCGTTGCAGCGCCCCCAGCCCCCCGCAGCGTACAGACGCAAACCTCGGTAACGGGCCGCCCCCGCGATACGGCCTCGGTATCCAATAAGCCCGTCGCCGGCAAGCCCCGCATCGATACGTCTAGCCGCACGCGCCCTGCAGTGCCGGTCACAACGCCCGGCTCACCGTACCGCTTCTACGGCGACTCTGCTCAATTCGCCGTCATCGTGATGCAAAAGGTGGATATCGTGTATGTAAACGAGGCGCGCAATGCTTTTGCCCGGTACAATGCCGGGAAAGGACGTACGCAGGAAGCAAGCGTAGTACCCGTCAACAACGACGTGAAGCTGCTGCTGGTGGGCCCCTTTGCCACCGCTGCCGATGCCATCGGCTACGTACAGGAAGTGAAGCCCATCACCCCCACGCAGATCCTTCCCTGGCTCAAAGGCGGCAACTACAGCTACAGCATCATTTCCCCGTTCAACCTGCAGGTAGTGCAGGCCGCGAAGGAAATGGAAGCCTACCAGAAATTCCTGGATAGCCGCCTGCCGGTGAAACTGTAGCCCCCTGTCCCCCGAAGGAGGCACTTAGGTCGACATGTCATTTCACTGCTGTGTTTTTTCTTAAGCAGAATGGCCCGCATCATCCGATGCGGGCCATTCTTTTCCGCTACAGCATGTTCCAAAGCAGGAGAAGAGTCCGGGCCGCAACAAATCTGAAATCCAAAATCTGAAATCTGAAATCCTTGCCTAGTTTTACGCAGCAGCATCTTGCCGTGCCTGGATTAAATTTTCCACGCTTCCAAAGCGGGAGTGGTGTGGCCGTCAACTAGTTGCCCCTTCAGCCCGGTCACGGTGCGAAATTTGGGGCTACCAGTGAGCGTTACAGGCACAGCGTTTGCTCATCCATAACACCTTCTATGAACAAGGCTACTCCGAAAGGCCCCGCGGGGCCCCAACCACCTAAGCCCGCCCGCAAGACGCGCCGCAGCGTACGCATTCTCTGGACCCTGTTCCTGGGCGGACTCGGCGCATTCTTCCTCATCATCGTACTGGCCCTCACGGGCGTATTCGGCAAGATGCCCTCGCTGAAACAGCTCGAGAACCCCTCGCTCCTGCAGTCGTCGGAGGTGTATGCACTCGACGGCACCCTCATGGGCAAGTATTACCGCGAGCGCGGCAACCGGTCCAACGTCGACTACCGCGACATCTCCCCCCACGTCATCCATGCGCTGGTGGCCACCGAGGACGTTCGCTTCTACAACCACTCGGGCATCGACTGGAAGCGCACCATCAAGGCGGTGGCTACCCTCGGCTCCGACGGCGGCGGCTCCACCATCACGCAGCAGCTCGCCAAGCAGCTCCTCGACCAGGGCAGCAAGAACTTCATCCAGCGCTCCGTAGAAAAACTGAAGGAATACATCATCGCCATCCGCCTCGAGCGCAACTTCACCAAGGAGGAGATCATCGCCCTCTACCTCAATGCCGTGCCCTACGGCGACAACGTATACGGCATCCGCAACGCGGCGCGTACCTTCTTTCAGAAAGAACCCGGCGTGCTCGATCCCAACGAGGCTTCCGTGCTCGTGGGCATGCTCAAAGGCAACTACATCTACAACCCGCGCGTGCACTACAAGCGCGCCTTCGACCGGAAGAACGTGGTGCTGGGGCAGATGGAAAAGGCTGCCTACCTGACGCCGCAGCAGGCCGCCGGCTACAAAGGGCAGCCCATCCCGCTCAACTACCGAAAGCTCGACGAGAACACCGGCTACGCCCCCTACTTCCGCGAGGTGCTGAAAGACGAGGTACGCGAAGCGCTCAAGGACCTGAAGAACGCCGACGGCGATCCGTACGACATTTACGACGACGGCCTCAAGATCTACACCACCATCAACCCGAAGATGCAGACCTACGCCGAGGAAGCCGTGGCCCAGCAGATGCCGGCGCTGCAGCGTACGCTCAACCAGCAGTCGAACATCCGCAACGGGTCGGTGTGGAAGGGCCGCGAGAACGTGCTGGAAGCCGCCATGAAGGCCTCCGACCGCTGGCGCTACAGCCGCGAGGAAGGGCTGACCGATGCCGAGATCCGCGCCTCCTTCAAGCAAAAGGTGCCGATGAAAGTCTTTGCCTGGAACGCCAAGCGCGAGAAAGACACGGTGATGACGCCGCTCGACTCCATCAAGTATCACCGCCAGATGATGCAGACCGCCTTCATGGTGGTGGACCCGATCACCGGCGAGGTGCGCGCCTGGGTGGGCGGTATCCACTTCAAGACGTATAAATACGACCACGCCAACATGAAGACGCAGCGGCAGGTGGGCTCCTCGATCAAGCCCTTCCTGTATGCGCAGGCGATGGAAGAGCGCGGCTTCGACTTCGACACCCCGGTTGAGGACGTGCAGCAAACCTTCGGCAAGGACCAGAAGGTGCCGGCTACCGGCAAGACCTGCACCGGCCGCACGGTATCGATGGCATCGGCGCTGGCCTGGTCGCGGAACTGCGCCACGGCATACATCATGAAGCAGGTAGGCCCCGACCAGTTTGCCCGCTTCCTGGGCGAGCACATCAACATTCCCACCAAGGTGGAGCCCCACCCCTCCATCGCCCTCGGCTCCTGCGACCTGTCGCTCTTCGAGATGGTGTGGGGTTATACGGTGTTTCCCGGCCGCGGCTACAGCACGCGCCCCAAGATGATCACGCGCATCGAGGACCGCAACGGCAACGTGATCGTGCGCACCGACCTGACCGCCGGTCGCAAGGAAGGCCTCTCGGAGGCCACGGCCTACAAGATGACCCGCCTCATGGAAGGCCCCGTAACAAAAGGCACCGCGGCCGGCCTCATGCAGGCCCTGGGGGCAGCGGAGATGGGCGGCAAGACCGGCACCACCAACGAGAACGCCGACGCCTGGTTCATGGGCTACAGCCCGCAGCTGCTGGCCGGTGTGTGGGTGGGCTGCGACGACCGCTTCATCCGCATCGAGAGCGCAGCCGGCTATGGCGGCACCGCGGCGCGCCCCATCTGGCAGTCGTTCTTCTCCAAAGTGTACGGCGACCCCACGCTGGGCATCGACCGGAACGCCAAATTCGTGAAGCCGCCGGATATGAACAACGACGCGCTCAACGCCGACGTCGGCAGTATTATTACGGATACGATCCCGAACGCCGAGGGCGAGGACATCGGCAACGGCGACGCCTCGGAATACACGCTCGATACCACTTCGGAGTACATCCCGCCGGAGTCGCAGCGCCCGCAGGACGAGAACGGCAACCCCGCGCAGCCGAATAATCCCAACAAGCCGAAGAAGGATACGACGCGCGCACCGAAGATCGGCGAGGCTACACCGCCGCAGGAGCCCGAAAAGAAAGGCCTCTTCCGCAAGATATTTGGCGGCAAGAAAGACAAGGACAAAGACAAGCCTGCAAACGATTACTGATACGAAGCCCCGGCCCAGCGCCGGGGCTTTTGGTGTCCGGTGCCGCTGTTTATTCTTCGGGGATGCATGCGCGTGAGCATTGGGGAATTACCGGCGCCGGTCGAGCCCGGGAAAAGCGTGTGTGCCCGCCCGCGGCAACGCATTAACATTTCTTTGACCCGGCCTGTCTGTGCCTGCCCTACATTTGTCCACCAATTCAGTAGACAATTACTCTCCGCACATGATCAGGACCAGCGCTCCTTTCCATCAAATGCCGCACATCGTACCGATCGCCGCCAGGCGCGCCGGCGGTTGTTGTTGTTACTGCTGATCCCCCCGCTTTTATTGCACAAACCCACTTCGTTAACCGACTGCGCCCTTTACCCGGGAACGTAGCCTCCTGCCTATACCGATATGTACCTGAACCCATAACGACTTAAGCCCCGGCAGCCATGCGGCAGTGTTCAACGATCGATGGAGCTGTCACTCATGGTCCCGCCGGGCACGAACCGCTTCCGGGCTGCGGCCTCGCCTGTGGCTTCGGCCGCAGCTCCCGGCAAGCCAAGCACTCGAACCCTCCAAAACCTTCCAAAACCTCCAAAACCCGTTCTCTTGAAGTCCCTCGTAGCATTACAACAAGAAGCCGCCGCCTCCGGCGCGCTGAAGCGCTCGCTCGGCGCCTTCCAGCTCATTGCCATCGGCATCGGCGTCATCATCGGCGCCGGACTCTTCTCCCTCACCGGCATTGCCGCCGCCAACAATGCCGGCCCGGCCGTGACGCTCTCCTTCCTGCTCGCGGCCGTAGGCTGCGCCTTCAGCGCGCTCTGCTACGCCGAGTTTGCCGCCATGGTGCCCGTGGCCGGGTCGGCCTATACATACGCCTACGCCACCTTCGGACGCCTCTTTGCCTGGATCATCGGCTGGGACCTTATTCTTGAATACTCAGTGGGCGCCGCCACCGTGGGCATCTCCTGGAGCCAGTACCTGGTGAAGTTTCTCGGTAGCTACGGCATTCACCTCCCGCCCCGCCTGCTGGCCTCCCCTTTTGAAACGGTGACGCTCGCCGACGGCAGCATCGTGAACGGGTTCATCAACCTGCCCGCAGTGCTGGTGATCGTGCTGATGACGGCCGTCATCATCCGCGGCACGCGCGGCTCGGCGCTGTTCAACGCGGTGGTGGTAACGCTCAAGGTCGGTGTCGTGCTCGTTTTCATCGCGCTCGGCTGGAAGCACATCGATCCGGCAAATTATTCGCCCTATATCCCGCAGAATACGGGCTCCTTCGGCTCCTACGGCTGGAGCGGCATCCTCCGCGGTGCGGGCGTTGTGTTCTTCGTGTTCATCGGCTTCGACATCGTGGCCACCATGGCGCAGGAAACCAAGCGGCCACAGCGCAACATGCCCATCGGCATCATCGGCTCGCTGCTCGTGTGCACCGTGCTGTTCATGCTGTTCGGGCATGTGCTGACCGGCCTCGCGCATTACACGGAATTCAGGAACAGCGCGGCGCCGGTAGCCATCGCTATCGCCGAAACGCCGTATCCCTGGCTGGCGCAGGCCATCATCGGCGCCATCCTCGTGGGCTATACCTCGGTAAACCTGGTGGACCTGCTCGGGCAGTCGCGCGTGTTCTTCTCGATGAGCCGCGACGGGCTCCTGCCTCCCGTATTTGCACGGTTGCACCCGCGGCATGCGACGCCTTACAAGAGCAACCTGCTCCTGTGCGTGTTCATCTCGCTCTTCGCCGGCTTCGTGCCCATCCGCGTCGTAGGCGAGCTCACCAGTATCGGCACGCTGCTCGCCTTCATCATGGTGTGCGCCGGCATCATCATTCTCCGCAAAAAGCAACCGGATGTACACCGCCCCTTCCGAACACCGCTCGTACCGCTGGTTCCGATCCTGGGGATCGTGAGCTGCCTGGCGATGATGGTTTCCCTGCCCGGCGATACGTGGCTGCGACTCATCGTATGGCTCGCGATCGGGCTCGGGATTTATTTCTTGTATGGAAGAAAGCGTCCGGCAACGGATGGCAGCGACATCCAGGGCACCGAAACGACTTCCTGACCAAAGCAGCGAATGACGGAACGCACATGCCTTTTCTCATTAGCTTGTATACTATGCGTTTACCCTTGCTTTCGTTGTTGTTTTTGTGTTGGTCTCAGGGCTGGGGGCAAAATGTGCTCATCAAAGGCATTGCGCGCGACACTTCCCGGGAGCAGAGCCGGGTGATCATTTATGTAAACGACACGTTGCTTCGCCATACAGCCCGTTGGCCCTCGGACGAATTCCCAGACTCATTGGAGACCCGGCAGCGGATCCGTAGCGATAAAAACCTGTGTCATTCAACCACGAGGAACGGCCGGTTCCGGATGCGGGTGCGCCTCACCGATAGCCTCTATTTTAAATCTTATCGTTTCGTAACGCAGGTACATGCCGTGTCGGACCTGGTGAAGCGCCGGCGCATCCGGATCCGGCTCGCGCCCGAAGTATGTGTGCCCTATGTTCCGCCGGCCCCTTGCCCCGATACGGTGGGGCAACACTATGCATTTATCGGGAGGAAGGTCAGCGTTCGGAGAAACCTCCAAAAACAGCCTTACTACTGTAATGTTCTCCTTTTACGTGACCCGCAGTTCGAAGCCGAATACGAGCTCGTTGAGCGCCTTTATGGCAATCCGGGCAGCGATACGATCCGCTTCACCGCTTTCGACCATTACGGCTTTCCGAAGTTTGCCGAATATCGCCACGTACTACTTTTTGTAAGCCGGTACTGCAGCGGCCTGATTCATCAGAAGTACCAGTTCTTCGATGTATACCGGACTACCGACGGACGCTGGGCTGCGCCGTACTCCTCGTACGACTACGAAAGGCGTGACAACGACAGCTCGATCCGGCCGGTGCCAATCTCCTTTGCCGAGCCGGTTGTTGTAGACGTTTCGGGCGGAGATTCGGCGACCATCGCCAAAGAATACCCTGCCCCCTACTACCGCATCGAGAACGGAAAGGCTATAGCATTGTATGGCAATTATATTCCCGAGCTTATCGAGATCAAGCAGCGTACGGTATTCAATAACCGGCGCATTCGTTTCCGGTAGCACACCGTCCTGTTAGCACCAATCGAGCAGGGGTCTAAATGAGCAATCGTTACCGATCCGGAATGCCCGCTTAATTCAGTAGGCCGGCGGTGTACAGGATGATGAACGTGAGAAAAGTGGCGTAGAAACACTATAAAAAATACCGTATTTCCTCCATTGTCCGGCTTGATAGAGGCCGCTACTTTCGTGGTATCGGGCTTTACCCTTAATACTTGTTCGGATACAGAGCCATTACGGCCGGCCGCCTCTTCCTGGGCGGCCTTTTTTTGATCCGCACGTGTCGGAATGGCGTCTTTTTTGTCCGACCAGTACAAATCGTATCCTATGGCCCTGCTCAGAACCTGGTGCTGCAGCCTTATGGCTGTCCTGCTGCTGTTTGGCTGCCGGAAGGAACCCGCGGCCACGGCGCTCCCCTCCTCCTTGCCTTCCTATCCCCTGCGCAGCAGTACCGACCTCGATACACTGCTCGCCGCCATCGGCGACACCCGCATCGTGATGCTGGGCGAATCCACGCACGGCACCTCCGAGTATTACCGCTGGCGCACGGCCATCTCGCAGCGCCTCATTGCCGAGAAAGGCTTCGACGCCATCGCCGTGGAAGGCGAATGGGCCGACTCCTGGCGCGTCAACCAGTTCATCAGCGGGCCCCGCCGCGACAGCGCCGCCGCCGTTACGCTCCTGCAACAGTACGACCGCTGGCCTACCTGGATGTGGGGCAACTACGAAGTGGCTTCGCTCGTGACCTGGCTCAACGCCTTCAACCAGGGCCGCGCGGAAAAAGCCGGCTTTTATGGCCTCGACGTATACGGTATCTGGGAATCGCTCCAGGAGCTCAGGCCGCTGCTGCCTGCCAGCGACTCGCTGCAGCAATATGCAGAGGCTGCGCGCCGCTGCTTTCAGCCCTTCAGCGCCGACCCGATCGGGTATGCCAGCGCGGTGGCCAACAGCTCGGCTGATTGCCGGGCCCAGGTGGAACGGCTGCACCGCGCAGCGGAGCGGCGCTACGGCAGCGCTACGGCCCGCTCTGACACGGCTTTTCTTATTCAGCAAAATGCCCTGGTGGCCTACAATGCCGAACGCTATTACACGGCAGCCGCCAGCAACAGCGCCCTTTCCTGGAATATCCGCGACGGCCACATGCTCGAAACGCTCGGCCGCCTGCTCGACCGATATGGGCCTGCTTCGAAGATCATCGTGTGGGCGCATAACACGCACGTGGGCGATGCCCGCTACACCGATATGGCGGCAAGCGGAACCGTCAACCTCGGGCAGCTGGCCCGCGAGGCCTTCGGACCCGAGAACGTGTTCCTGGTGGGCTTCGGCTCGTATAGCGGCAGCGTGATCGCGGCCGACGCCTGGGGCGCCCCGTATAGGTCGATGGCGATGCCGCGCGCGCGCCGTGGATCCTGGGAGGAGCTGCTGCACAGCCAGGGCACGGGCGACCGGATCCTCCTCTCCCGCGACCTGCGCAACGCCGGTCTCGATAAGCCCATCGGGCACCGCGCCGTCGGCGTTACGTACAACCCCGCCTCCGAGAACGGGAACTACGTACCCACGGTGATCCCGATGCGCTACGACGCGTTCCTCTATTTCGATCATACGAGGCCACTGACCCCGATCCCTGTGCGGCGGCGCAATGAGCCGCCGGACACGTATCCGTCAGGTTTCTAGCATCGGCACGCGGACCTACGATTCATGGCCGGAAAACTACAGGTCGCGCAGGATGCAGGGAGCAGGTGCAACGAATGCGGCGGGCCGGAGGTCAGGAGGGCATAAACCAACATTATGCGAAACACCTTGCTCCTCCTCTCTCTTTGCGGCCTCCTCGTAGCCTGCTCCAAAGAACGCATTCCCAACACGCAGCCCCCGGGTAATCCGGAGCACCCGGAGATGCGTTACACTGACCTGCAACATGCGGCGGTGCACTCCGGCTTCCGGAAGGTAGACCTTAACGGAGACGGGCAGCCGGACCTGCATTTCAAGGTACAGCTCGTGGCCGATAACGTGCTGCAGGTAACGAAGAAGCAGTTTTCGGTGCGTGCCGAGATCGGCAGCCGGCTTCTCATCAACGAGCAAAATGAGACACCCGTATTTCCACTGCTCGGGAAGATCGGCGAAGGCCATACCGGCTTCGAATGGTTTGAAGTGAACGAGTCGGTGCTGGCGGAGCGGCTCACCGGCGCCACCGATACCTGGTGGGATGGGCTCTGGAAGAGCGCGCAGCGACGCTACCTCGCTGTGCAGGTGTGGGTGGCCGGAAGGCCTTATCATGGCTGGGTAGAGTTGTCGGTGGATCGGGCCGGCGAGCAGGTGCTGCTGCACCGGGCAGCCCTCAGTGTGGCCGCCGACCGGGTGGTACGGGCCGGGTATTGAGTCCATTGCACTACCGGTGCCTCCGATTACGTACATTAGCCGCAAAGCCATCCATGGAACATTTTTCCACGCGCGACCTGGTGGTAGAGGTCGTACACAAGCTGTTCGTGTATACCGACAACCGTCAATGGGGACGCCTCCTCGCGGAGGTGTTCTGCGGCGAAGTGCAGTTCGACATGTCGTCGCTGGGTGGCGCCGCGCGCCGGATGGCGGCCAAGGATATCTGCCACGAATGGGAGCTTGGCTTCGAGGGCCTCGATGCCATCAACCACTTGTGCGGAAACCACCTCGTGAGCATCAACGGGCCGGAGGCAACCGTGTTCGCCTACGCTACCGCTACGCATTACAAGAAGTCGGCGACCCGCGGCAACACGCGCGAGTTCGTGGGCACCTACGACCTGCACCTCGTACGCACGGCCGTAGGCTGGCGCATCGACGGCTTCACCCACCACCTGAAGTATATGACCGGGAATATCGATTTTAAATAATGGGGTTATGGGTGAATGGGGTTATGGGAGAATGAATGAGTGGCCGTGAACGAGTTCCCGCGTCCGTCACCGACGGTACGGGCATGACTCCGCCTTGCGGACCATGTTTTCATTCTTCGCCCCTTCTTTTATTATTCGACATTCCTTGTTCGGCATCCGACTTTCCTTGTTCGACATTCGATATTCCTTGTTCGACATTCGATATTCCCAAGCTGTTTCCGCCGCATCTTTGCGGCATATGAAACGCCTGCTCACCCTTATCTGCGTACTTCCGTTATTGTCGTCGGCACAAGACAGCGAGACCGGCAACTGGTTCCAGTATTTCGGCAACCAGAAGATCAGCAAGCGCTGGAACTGGCACAACGAGGTGCAGTACCGCAATTATAATTTCGCCGGCGACCTCGAGCAGCTGCTCCTCCGCACCGGCTTTGGCTACAACCTCAGTGAGAACAACAACAACCTGCTGGCCGGCTACGGCTACATCATCTCCGAAAACTACGTTCCCGGCACCGATACGAAGGTCCGCACTACGGAGCACCGCTTCTTCGAGCAGTTCATCACCCGCCAACGCTTTGGCCGCGTATACCTGCAGCACCGCTACCGGATCGAGCAGCGGCTGATCGGGGACCAGGACCTGCGCTGGCGCTTCCGGTATTTCCTCTCGGCCAATGTGGCCCTCAACAAAAAAGAGCTGGCCAAAGGCGCGCTGTACCTCTCGGCCTACAACGAGATCTTCGTCAACGGCCAGCGCCCTGCCTTCGACCGCAACCGGGTGTATGGCGCGTTGGGCTATTGCTTCACCCCGGAGCTGCGTCTCGAGCTGGGCTATATGAGCCAGATCCAGGAAACCCGGCAGCGTCCGCAATTCCAGGTGGCCTTCTTTAACAACCTGCCCCTCACGCGCCGCGACCCTTCGTAAAAAAAGCGACCCGGTGCCGTACCGGAAAGGGTATCTTTAAGGACATACATTTCGATCAAAACCGACCTGCCATGTCCGAAAAGCTGTTTACCCCGAATATGCATACCGCTTCCATCCAGGTGCCCGTGGAGCCGGGCCCTCCTGCGAAGCTGTCTTCCCGCATCGCCTCCATCGACCTGCTCCGGGGCTTGGTAATGATCGTGATGGCCCTTGACCACACGCGCGACTTCTTTCACCGCTCCGCCTTCACCGACGACCCGCTGAACCTGCAGACGACAACGCCGGCGCTGTTCTTCACGCGCTTCATTACGCACTATTGCGCGCCCATTTTCGTGTTCCTTGCCGGCACCTCGGCCTGGCTGCAGGGCCAGCGCAAGTCGAAACAGGAACTAAGCGGCTTCCTCGTCAAGCGGGGCCTGTGGCTGGTTTTGGTGGAGGTGGTCATCATGACCTTCGGCATCTTCTTCGACCCGGGCTTCCACCTGATCATGCTGCAAACCATCTGGGCCATCGGTATCAGTATGATCTGCCTCGGCGCCGCGCTCTACCTGCCCTTCCGGGCCATCTTCGCACTTGGTGCGCTGATCGTGTTGGGTCATAACGCACTCGATTTCTATCAGGCACAGCACCAGGGAGCTTACTCGCCCGCGTATCACTTCCTGCACCTGCCCGGCGGTTTTCCCCTGGGTACCGACCGGTTCGTGTTTTTCGCCTACCCCGTGCTCCCGTGGATCGGGCTCATGATGATGGGCTACTGCTTCGGGCGGCTCTTCACGACGCTTCCCGACAAGGGACGTAACCGCACGCTGCTGCTGGGAGGAGCCAGCCTGTTGCTCCTGTTCGCGGCCCTTCGAGCTACCAATGCCTATGGCGATCCTGCCGACTGGTCAGGACAAAAGTCTGCGCTGTATACCTTCTTCTCGTTCATCAACGTCACCAAGTACCCGCCCTCGCTGCTTTTCATGTGCGTCACCATCGGGCCGGCGCTCCTGTTCCTGGCGCTCACCGGGAATGCACGCGGCCGGTTGTCCCGTATTATTACGGTATACGGCAGCGTACCCTTCTTCTACTATGTGCTCCATTTTTACATCCTGCACACGGTGTCGGCCCTGTTCTTCCTCGCGCGGGGTCACAGCGTCGCGGAGGGCATGGCGGTGACCAACGCTCCGAAGTTTTTGCCCCCCGGCGAAGGGTATGACCTTCCTGTGGTGTATGCCGTTTGGGCTGCCACCGTAATCGCCCTGTACCCGCTGTGCCGCTGGTTCAGCAACTACAAGCGCACGCACCGGCAATGGTGGCTGTCGTACCTGTAGCCGGCTTCTGCCCGACAAGGTGCCAACATCGTTTTACACCCGGGCATGTCACGCACCTCCCCTTAAAAACAAAAACGGCCGGTTGCTTACCGGCCGTTTGTTTTTGGCTTCCGACAAAAGAAGTCGTTTACTGCCCGGTGCGTACCGCGGCACCGGCTACTGTTGCCAGGCCTGCGCGGTGGAGGTACAGCTGCTGGTCGGCAGTGCGGAAAGAAATTTCGGCCCACCCGTGATACAGGCTGTCGCCGCGCTTTACCTGCAGCGGGAAGTATCGGTGCGTGGCTTCCTTCCAGGTACCTTCCCACCTCGGCGGTTCCGTGTTGCTCAACACCTGCTGGGCGATCACGATCGAGGAGGCATTGTACCACTCGTAGCCGGAGAAGGCGTCCTTCGTGATGGGTACATTGACGCCGAGGAAGGGCATCTCCTCGTTGTTGTTCACGGCAAAAAACGTATTAAAGGTGCCGAAGGCGTACCACTGCCGCTTGTCCGTCTGCGTCAGGGGATCACTGACGAGCAGCGTGCTGAATCCGATGTCGGCCGAGCCGTTCTGATCGAGGTCAAAGGAGGCATGCTTGCCGAAGCGGATCGCGGAATCCTTGAAGTCGGTATAGGTCATGGGCACCGGTGGCGCCTGCGGCGGGGCGATGTGCTCCCGCGTGCAGGAAACGATGGTGCCGCCGATCAGGGACGTGCCCAGGATAAGCAAAAGGAAGGTGTTTCTCATGCGGTGAAGTTCCGCACGCAACCGTCCGCTTCCGTTGCGGCCTGCACGAAATGACGAAGGAGCTGCCTGAATTGCAGCTCCTTCGTCCTAAGGAATTTTCTATCCGCGGATCAGGCCAGTGCGTGGCCGGGCCTGCGCTGACCGAGGATAGCCTCGGCCACCTGTAGATCTACGGGACGGGTGATCTTGATATTATCCTCCTCTCCTTCCACGAGCTCGATCTTCAGGCCATAGGCTTCCACCACGGTGGCCTCGTCGGTAAAGCGCTCCTTGTAGTCGATAGCAAAGGCCGACTGCAGGATGCGGCTGTGAAAAGTCTGGGGCGTCTGCACCAGCACCAAGCGCGTGCGCTCGATGGCTTCGTTGTCGGCAGCCGTGAGCAGGCGCACCGAGTCGCGGCAGGGCACCACGGGGATGGCCGACCCGTTCTCGAGGGCTTTGTCGTGGCAGCGGCGGATGAGGTCGGGCGTCAGCAGGCAGCGCACGCCGTCGTGCACGAATACGATGCCGTCTTCGTCGATGAGCTGGAGCCCGTTCTGTACGGAATGAAAGCGCGTTTCGCCGCCGGCCGTTACGCGGATGCGGCTATAGTCGAACCAGGCGTCGATGATCTCGCGGCCCATATCGGTGAAATCCTCGGGCAGCACCAGGATGATCTGAATATCGGGGTAGGCCTCCAGGAAGGTGCGGATGGTGTAATACAGCACCGGCTTGTCGTGGAGCAGCAGGAACTGCTTCGGCGTGGGCGATCCCATCCGGGTGCCGGTCCCGCCGGCCACAATGAGGGCATACTTCTTCATGGATTGCGCTTTTAAGAGGAGGGCAAAGATAACCCCGGAAAGGGTTCAGAAAGGTTCAGGAAGGTTCAGGGGAAAGTCAAAGTAAACTCTGAGTCCGTATCAAGCGGGAGCTCAACCCTTCTGAACCCGTCTAAACCCTCCTGAACCCTTCTACTTATAAATCCCGATCTCGTTGAGCCCGTCGCTGTTGCGGACGCCGCGGTACATGCCCTCGCTGTTGAAGAGGAGCGCGTGGTTGCCCTCCGCATCAACGCCGATCATGCCGCCTTCGCCGCCAATGCGCACGAGCTTGTCGTGCACCACCACGCGCATGGCATCATCGAGCGACAGGCCTTTGTATTCCATGAGGCAACTGACATCGTACGCCGCCACGGCCTTGATGAAGAGCTCGCCGTGCCCGGTGCACGAGATGGCGCAGGTGGCGTTATTGGCATAGGTGCCGGCACCGATGATGGGGCTGTCGCCGATGCGCCCCCACTGCTTGTTGGTCATGCCGCCGGTGGAGGTGGCCGCCGCGATGTTGCCGTCGCGGTCGGTGGCCACGGCGCCTACGGTGCCGAACTTCTTATCCGGAAACTCGTCCTTGTATTCGTTAGTGTGGTCGATCAGCACCTTGTCGGTATGCACCACGCTCTGCCATTGCTCCCAACGCGTTTGCGAATAGAAATACTCGTCGGGCTCAAAGGGCAGGCCTTGCGCACGCGCAAAGGAAACGGCGCCATCGCCGCTGAGAAATACGTGCTGGGTCTCCTGCATGATGCGCCGGGCCAGCGCAATGGGGTTGCGGAGGTTGCGTACGCCCGATACGGCACCGGCGCCAAGCGTACGCCCGTCCATAAGCGCTGCATCCATCTCGTGCAGGCCGGTATGGGTAAACACGGAGCCTTTGCCTGCATTGAAAAGCGGGTGGTCTTCGAGCAGCACCGTAGCCGCCTCCACTGCGTCGAGGGCCGAGCCGCCACGCGCAAGCACGGCATAGCCGCTGTCGAGGGCCGCCTGCAGCGCCGCTGTATACTCCTGCTCGAGCTCGTGGGTCATATCCGAGCGAAGGATGGTGCCGGCCCCGCCGTGGATCGCGATCGTGATCTTCTTCATGATTCAAAAGTAAAAATTCATCCCGAAGCCTCGGGCGTCAACAGACTGGAGGTACAATATTCTTACCGGTTCGGGAGATTCAATTCAAAAGTCAAAATTCAAAAGTCAAAAGCGCGTGACGACGCGACGATGGCGACAATAAGATGGCCACTGGATGGCACGAAAGCAATGAGAGTCCAGAAGGATTCCGGTTGCGATGGGCCGGACTGACGAGCCCGCAAGGAATTTTTGACTTTTGAATTTTGCTTTTTCACTTACCCTAAAAGCCGCTCCGTCTCCCGCAGCAGCTCGCGGCCGTCGATGGCAGCCGTGCCTACCACTTCGCACACGAGTCCGCCCGCGATGTTGGCAATGGCCGCCATCTGCTGCACGTCGCGCGTGGCGGCGTATACCAGCGCAGCCACGGCGATCACCGTGTCGCCCGCGCCCGAAACATCGGCGATGTTGCGGAGGTGCGAGGGCAGCAGTGCTGCAGTTTCACCCTGCTGGTAGAAAACACCCTTTTCCGACAGGGTGATGAACGAGATGCCATGCTTCAGGTGCCGGTACAGCTCGTAGTGGATGTTCTGCAGCTGCAGTTTATCGGCGTCGGCCGTGATGAGGTTGAGCGCTTCCTTTACCTCCTTCAGGTTGGGCTTGAAAATATCGACGCCCTTGTACGCGAAGAAATTCTTGCGCTTCGGGTCCACCGCGGTCAATACGCCGGCCTCCTTGCAAAGGGCGATGACGCGTTGAATCACGCCCTCCGTAAGCACACCTTTGTTGTAGTCCTCGAGCACCACCATATCGGGGCGCACCTCCTTGAGGAAGCGTTTGAAGGCATCTACCAGTGAGTCTTCGTCGGAGCGGTTGAGGTCTCGGGTGATCTCGGAGTCGAGACGCATCATCTGCTGGTTGCGCGAGATGATGCGGGTCTTGTTCGTAGTAATACGGTCGCGGCTGCGGATGCAGTAGGCGGTGTTGATGCCCTGCGAGCCGAAGAGCTGCAGCAGGCGCAGGGCGTCCTCGTCATCGCCCGTTACCGAAAGCACGAAGCTTTGGGCGCCGAGCGAATGCAGGTTGAGCGCCACGTTGCCGGCCCCGCCGATGCGGTACTCCTTATTGTCGAGCGATACCACGGGCACGGGCGCTTCGGGTGAGATCCGCTCCACGTGGCCCCACATATAGGTATCGAGCATCACATCGCCCACAACCCCGACCTTGAGCGAGGGAAAGCGACGAAAGAGTTCAACGTAATTCGGCATGGCGTCAGGCGGCACTTTTTTTCCGCGACAAAGCAATGAAATAAATCGGAATCCCGATCAGCACGATGCCCAGTCCGTAGTAAGGATATTTCCCCTGGAACATCAGCAGCAGGATGCAGAACGCGGTGCCCATCAGGATGTAGAGCATCGGCAGGAAGGGGTAGCCGAAGGCTTTGTACGGACGCGGCGCATCCGGGCGCTTGCGGCGGAGAATGAAAATGCCGGCGATCGTGAGTACGTAGAAGAGTACCACCACAAACGAAACCATGTCGAGCAGGTTGCCGTACTGGCCGCTCAGGCAAAGCAGGGCCGCCATGGCGCACTGGATCCAGAGGGCGTATTCGGGCACGGCGTGGCGGTTGAGCGTGCCAGTGGAACGGAAGAAAAGCCCGTCTTTGGCCATCGTATAGTACACGCGCGCGCCGGCGAGGATGAGGCCGTTGTTGCAGCCGAAGGTCGATACCATGATGAGTACGGCGAGAATGACGGTGCCGATGGAGCCGAATACCTCGTTGGATACGGAAAGCGCCACGCGGTTGTCCTTGGCGAAGGCGAGGTCCTGCACCGGAAGCACCGACAGGTACATCAGGTTAGCGGATACATAGATCACCGTTACGATGAGCGTGCCGAGGAACAGGCTGAGGCCGATGTTGCGCTGCGGGTTCTTCATTTCGCCGGCAATGAACGTGACGTTGTTCCAGGCATCGGAAGAGAAGATGGAGCCCACCATGGCGGCAGCGATGGCACCGAGGGCCGTGATGCCGAAGAGGTTCGTCCAGGAGTCGCCGGTGCCGCCCGTGCGGGTAGCATGCTGCTTGATCGTCCAGGCATCCGTCCAGTTAGTGTCCCAAACGTTCGACTTGGCCGCCAGGAACCCAAAGACGATGAGGCCGAACAGCGCGATCAGCTTGGCCGACGTGAAGGTCGTTTGGATCAGCTTCCCTCCTTTTACGCCCTTTGTGTTGATATAGGTGAGCAGGATAATGAGGGCGATCCCCACCACCTGTGCAGCTGTGATTTTGAAGCCTTCGGCAGATCCAAACAGGATATTGCCGTCGCCGAGCTCCGGTACGAGGTAGCCGAGGAATTTGCCGAAGGCAACGCCCACGGCGGCGATGGTGCCGGTCTGGATCACGGAGAAAAAGCTCCAGCCGTACAGGAAGCCGATAAAGGGGTTATAGGCCTCGCGGAGGTACACGTACTGGCCGCCGGCCTTCGGGTACATGGCCGACAGCTCGCCATAGCTGAGCGCTGCCGTAAGGGTCATAAAGCCCGTAATCAGCCAGGCGGCGATGAGCCATCCGGCCGAGCCGAGGTCTTTGAGCATGTCGGCGCTGACGATGAAAATACCCGAGCCGATCATGGAGCCGGCTACGATCATGGTGCCGTCGAGCAGCCCAAGCGAGCGCTTGAATCCGGTTTCTTCCTTTTGAACGGTCGTGTGTACGGGTTCGACCTGCAGTTCCGCCATGGTGATGATTTGGCGAAAGATAGGAAGTAATGTGCTAATGGGGTGGCTTCGGCTTCGCTCAGCCTGACAAAAGGTTTTTTGTCATCCCGAGCTTGTCGAGGGAGGGGTAATGGGGTAATGGGATAATGAGAAAGGTTCGGGTGGGTTCAGCAAAGTTGGGGCACCCGACGATCCGCCTCCCTTCCCTCCGGGATCACCGAGCGAATGCGACAGTTGCCTACGAAGCGCTGGGAATGGGTAGCCGCGGATGCGTCAAAAACAAGACCCCGCAATAAGCGGGGTCCCTAACTTCTTCATTCGATATTCCTCGTTCGATATTCGATATTCTCTTTATTTCTTCGCAGCGGCCTTATACTGCTCGTTGAGGCCTTTGATGACGTCGCCGGTGATGTTGAAAGCGGAATCGCGGTAGTAGAAGAGACCGGGCTCGTAGGAAACGATATAGCTGTAGGAGCCGTTCTTGTTATACTCTCTCAGGAAATCCTCGATCTTCTTGCGTACGTCGGTGAGCTTGCGCATCTGCAGGTCCTGGTACTCGGCCTTCAGCTGGCTCTCGCGGCTTTGGATGATCTGCTGGCGCTGGAGCATATCGCGCTGGGCCATCTCCGACTGCGTCTGGTTCATGTTCACGGCCTGGGCCTGGTATTCGGAAGCCTTGCTGCGGTAGTCCTTTTCAAGGCGCGACAGTTCATTGGTCATGGCATCTTCCTTCTTGCCGAGCTCCGATTTCACGTCCTTCACCATGGCATACGCGCTCTCGATGGAGTCCATTTCGAAATAAGCGATGCGGCAGGAGCCGGCGGGCGCAGAACCGGGGTTTACGGCAGCGGCTACGGCCGGGCGCGATTCAGTCGCTTTCCGGGAGGAGAAATGCAGGTAAAACAAAACACCGACGGCCACCAGTAAAACCACGTTCAGGGCAAGCAGGCCATTTTTCATGCAGACACGATTTTGTGCAAAATAACGGGCAAATGCCGGGATTGCCCGGCCGTGCGCGGACTTTTTTCAAACGATTAACAGCGGGTACAGCATTTGCTTCAGCCCTGCTAACTAAAGACGATTTTATGGGCATTTTATCCTGGATCTTACTCGGTCTTGTAGCCGGCGCCATTGCCAAGGCACTGAAGCCCGGCCGCGACCCGCAAGGCTGTATCGTAACGATGATCATCGGCATCGTCGGCGCCGTGCTCGGCGGCTGGATCGCCACGATGCTCGGCTGGGGCACCGTCAACGGCTTCAACCTCTACAGCATTCTGGTGGCTACCGGCGGTGCCTTCCTGGCCCTCATCATCTGGGGCGCGATCTCCGGTCGCAACCGCAGGGTCTGACGGGCACGCATAGCCGCGAACATATCGAAAGACGCAACTACGTTCCGCCTCGCGGCGGGATGTATCTGCGTCTTTTTCTTTGGCCACTACTAATGGACTCCCGGCGCAAGCGCCTGGCTTTTCCTAAAATTTGACGCGGGTTTCACGCGGAGACGCAAAGAAGCAGCGAGCGCAGAGATGATTGTGTTAAGTCGGATGCTGTTAATGCGATCCTGACCGGCTGTCGAGAAATAGTAATCGAACACGTTATACCTGAGGCCAGGAAAAAGTAGCGCCGTGCATCCTCTCGATTTTCGCCCTACCTCTTTCTGCTTCAAACACGCGGCGTTGTATTGAGTTCCGCAGGACTCCGAAAAGCGGAGGGCTTGCTTAGCTGAGATCCGCCTCCCGTAGTTCGCATTTCTCCGCGTGCACCGCAACTTTGCGTCACCGCGAGAAACCCGCGCACCGCTTTGCGAAAAAGTAGCCGCTTGCGGCGGATAACGTATGAGCCGGTGACTGCCGGAGCCAATCCGAATAAAAAAGGCCGTCCCTCGGGACGGCCTTCACTTTTTTTTCGTGGTTCGAAAGGCTCACCATGACATCTGTCATCCTAAGCCTGCCGAAGGATTACTCTTCCTCGTCGAAGGACATGGCCTCGCGGGTCGTCTGGAGGAGCTCATACTCTTCCTTCGAGCCTACGATCATGTTCTCGAAGTCGCGGAGACCCGTACCGGCCGGGATGAGGTGACCCGTGATCACGTTCTCCTTCAGGCCCAGCATGTCGTCGGTCTTGCCCTGGATGGCGGCCGAAGACAGTACCTTGGTGGTTTCCTGGAACGAAGCGGCGGAGATCCAGCTCGTCACACCCAGCGAGGCCTTCGTGATACCGAGCAGGGTCGGCGACGAAGTGGCGGGCTTGGCGTCACGGAACTCAACCAGCGTCTTGTCGTTGCGGCGGAGCGCGGAGTTCTCCTCACGCAGCTCACGCAGGCTCACGATCTGGCCGGGGCGCATCTTCACAGAGTCGCCGGCTTCCGTTACCACCTTCTTGTCGAAGATGTAGTCGTTCTCCTCGAGGAACTCGAACTTGTCCACCAGGTCCTCTTCAAGGAACTTGGTATCGCCCGGGTCTACGATCGACACCTTGCGCATCATCTGGCGAACGATCACCTCGATGTGCTTGTCGTTGATCTTCACACCCTGGAGGCGGTATACTTCCTGGATCTCGTTCACTACGTACTGCTGTACGGCGAAGGGACCCTGGATGTTGAGGATGTCCTGCGGAGCGATCTGGCCATCGGAAAGCGGCGAGCCGGCTTTCACGAAGTCGCCGTCCTGCGCCAGGATCTGGCGGGTCAGGGGCACGAGGTATTTGCGGGTCACACCGTCCTTGGCTTCGATGATGATCTCGCGGTTACCGCGCTTTACGGCACCCATGGTCACCACACCGTCGATCTCGGATACGATGGCGGGGTTGCTCGGGTTACGGGCTTCGAAGAGCTCCGTTACACGGGGCAGACCACCGGTGATGTCACGGAGCTTGCCGAGCACGCGCGGGATCTTCACGATCACCTGGCCGGCCTTCACTTCCTCGTTGTCGTCGATCACGATGTGCGATCCAGTGGGCAGGTTATAGGACTTGATCTCCTTACCACCCACGAGGATGGACGGGATCTTCGTTTTATCACGGGTTTCGATAACCACCTTCTCGCGGTGGCCGGTCTGCTCGTCCGACTCTTCGCGGTAGGTAACGCCTTCGATGATGTTCTCGAACTTGATGGTACCGTTCACTTCCGCGATGATCACGTTGTTGAAGGGGTCCCAGGTACAGATGACATCGCCCTTCTTGATCTTCTGGCCATCCTTGATGTTGAGGGTGGCGCCGTAGGGCACGTTGTTGGTAATGAGGAGGCGGTCGTTCTTCTCGTCCACGATACGTACTTCACCCGTACGGCCGATCACGACCTGGGCTTTTTCGCCTTCGTTGTTGGTGACCGTTACCGAGCGCACGCCGTCGAACTGGATGGTACCGTCGAACTTGGCGAGGAGGGTCGATTCTACCGAGGCGGAACCGGCCACACCACCCACGTGGAAGGTACGGAGGGTCAGCTGGGTACCGGGTTCACCGATCGACTGGGCGGCGATGATACCCACCGCGTCGCCGCGCTGGGCCACCGTGCCGGTGGCGAGGTTACGGCCGTAGCACTTCACACAGGTACCGCGCTTCGCTTCGCAGGTGAGCACCGAGCGGATCTCTACCGTCTCGATACCACGCTCTTCGATCTTCTCGGCGAGGTCAGAGGTGATCTCTTCACCCGCACCCACGAGGATGTCGTCGGTGATGGGATCGAATACGTCGTGCAGCGAGGTACGGCCTTCGATACGGTCGGCCAGCGGCTCGATCACGTCTTCGTTGTCCTTGAGGGCCGAGGTAGCGATACCGCGCAGGGTGCCGCAATCCTCCTCGGTCACCACCACGTCCTGGGCAACGTCTACAAGACGACGCGTCAGGTAACCGGCGTCGGCCGTCTTAAGGGCCGTATCCGCCAGACCCTTACGGGCACCGTGGGTGGAGATGAAGTAGTCAAGTACGTTCAGGCCGCCCTTGAAGTTGGAAAGGATCGGGTTTTCGATGATCTCGGAGCCCGTGGAGCCGGATTTACGCGGCTTGGCCATCAGTCCCCGGATACCGGCGAGCTGCTTGATCTGCTGCTTCGAGCCACGGGCGCCCGAATCGAGCATCATGTATACCGAGTTGAAACCCTGCTTGTCGGCCGCGAGCTCGCGGATGAGGGTTTCGGTGATCCGGGTATCCACACGCGACCAGATGTCAACCGTCTGGTTGTAGCGCTCGTTGTTGGTGATGAGACCCATGTTGTAGTTCTCCCACACCTCGTCCACTTCCACCTTCGCGTTGGCCACCAGTTCTTCCTTGATGTCCGGGATGATGAGGTCGTTGATCGAGAAGGAGAGACCACCCTGGAAGGCGGTACGGAAGCCGAGCTGCTTGATGTCGTCGAGGAACTTGGCGGTCTTCGGCACGTTCGTGATGCGAATGATGTCGCCGATGATCTCGCGGAGGTTCTTCTTCGTCAGCAGGGCGTTCACGAAGCCTACTTCCTTGGGCACGTGCTGGTTGAAGATGACGCGGCCTACGGTCGTTTCGATCAGCTTGCGCACGATCTGGCCTTCCTCGCGCACGTTGGCACGAACGCGGATGTGGGCGTGCAGGTCGATCTGCTTTTCGTTGTAGGCGATGATCACTTCCTCCTGGCTGTAGAAGGCCTTGCCTTCACCGCGAACTTTCTCGGTGTCGGTCGACTTCTTGCCTTTGGAGATATAATACAGACCGAGTACCATGTCCTGCGAAGGCAGGGTGATGGGCGTACCGTTCTGGGGGTTGAGGATGTTGTGGGCGGCCAGCATGAGCAGCTGCGCCTCGAGGATCGCGGCGTTGCTCAGGGGCACGTGCACGGCCATCTGGTCACCGTCGAAGTCGGCGTTGAAGGCCGTCGTTACGAGGGGGTGCAGCTGGATGGCCTTGCCTTCTACCAGTTTCGGCTGGAAGGCCTGGATGGAGAGGCGGTGCAGCGTCGGGGCTCGGTTGAGCATCACCGGGTGACCTTTCAGGATGTTCTCCAGGATGTCCCAGATCACGGCTTCCTTCTTGTCAACGAGTTTGCGGGCGCTCTTCACCGTCTTCACGATACCGCGCTCGATGAGCTTGCGGATGATGAACGGCTTGAACAGCTCGGCGGCCATGTCTTTCGGCAGACCGCACTCATGGATCTTCAGCTCGGGTCCTACTACGATTACCGAACGGCCGGAATAGTCGACACGCTTACCGAGGAGGTTCTGGCGGAAGCGGCCCTGCTTGCCTTTCAGCACGTCGGAGAGCGACTTCAGCGCGCGTCCGCCCTCGGCCTTCACGGCGTTGGACTTACGGCTGTTGTCGAAGAGGCTATCCACGGCTTCCTGCAGCATCCGCTTTTCGTTACGCAGGATCACCTCGGGCGCCTTGATCTCGAGCAGGCGCTTAAGGCGGTTGTTGCGGATGATCACGCGGCGGTACAGGTCGTTCAGGTCGGACGACGCGAAGCGGCCACCGTCCAGGGGAACGAGCGGGCGCAGTTCCGGCGGGATCACGGGAATGTATTGCATCACCATCCACTCGGGACGGTTGGAAATGCGGGTCTGGGCATCGCGGAAGCTTTCCACTACCGACAGGCGCTTGAGGGCGTCGGCCTTACGCTGCTGCGACGTTTCCGTTGCGGCGGCGTTGCGGAGGTCGAAGGAGAGCTGGTCGAGATCGATGCGGGCGAGCAGGTCATGCACGGCCTCGGCACCCATCTTCGCGATGAACTTGTTGGGGTCCTCATCGGGCAGGTACTGGTTGTCCTTCGGCATCGAGTCGAGGATGTCGAGGTATTCCTCTTCCGTGAGCAGGTCGCCGTAGTTCTGACCCTTGTCGGCACGGATGCCGCTCTGGATCACCACGAAGCGCTCGTAGTAGATGATGCTCTCGAGCTTCTTGGAGCTCATGCCGAGCAGGTAGCCGATCTTGTTGGGGAGCGACTTGAAGTACCAGATATGCACGACGGGCACCACGAGTTTGATGTGGCCCATGCGCTCGCGGCGGACCTTCTTCTCGGTCACTTCCACGCCGCAGCGGTCGCACACGATGCCCTTGTAGCGGATGCGCTTGTACTTGCCGCAGGCGCACTCGTAATCCTTGACGGGTCCGAAGATGCGCTCACAGAACAGGCCATCGCGCTCGGGCTTGTACGTACGGTAGTTGATGGTCTCCGGCTTGAGCACCTCGCCGAAGCTCTTCTCGAGGATGCTGTCGGGCGAGGCCAGTCCGATCGTGATCTTGGAGAAAACGGGTCTCGGACGATTGTCTTTTTTATTAAAAGCCATAGTGGACTATTTCAGATTTGAGAGCTTGGATTTCAGATTTGCCTCCGGTGCGACACATTCGCACCGGAGGCTCACTGAATGATATTTCTAAAGAACTGTTTCCATTCGAAGGTCACTCCGACCTAAGTGCCCCCTTGGGGGGACAGGGGGCCTAGTCATGGAAGTTCAGGTCCAGACCGAGGCCGCGCAGTTCGTGCACGAGTACGTTGAACGATTCGGGGATGCCGGCACGCGGGATGTTCTCGCCCTTCACGATCGCCTCGTAGGTCTTCGCGCGGCCGATGATGTCATCCGACTTGATCGTGAGCAGCTCCTGCAGGATGTTCGCCGCACCGTAGGCTTCGAGGGCCCACACCTCCATCTCACCGAAACGCTGACCACCGAACTGGGCTTTACCACCGAGCGGCTGCTGCGTGATGAGAGAGTAGGGTCCGATCGAGCGGGCGTGCATCTTGTCGTCCACCATGTGGTGCAGCTTGATCACGTAGATGATGCCCACCGTAGCCTTCTGGTGGAAGCGCTCACCGGTCTCGCCGTCGAAGAGGTAGGTGTGCCCGAAGGTCGGGAGGCCTGCCTGCTCGATGTACTGCGCGATGTCCTCCGTAGAAGCACCGTCGAAGATCGGCGTGGCGAAGCGCATACCGAGCTTCTCACCAGCCCAGCCCAGTACGGTCTCGTAGATCTGGCCCAGGTTCATACGCGAGGGTACGCCCAGCGGGTTCAGCACGATGTCGACCGGCGTACCGTCTTCGAGGAACGGCATGTCCTCGTGGCGTACGATCTTGGCAACGATGCCCTTGTTACCGTGGCGACCGGCCATCTTATCTCCCACCTTCAGCTTACGCTTCACGGCGATGTAGACCTTGGCCAGCTTGAGCACGCCCGCGGGCAGCTCGTCACCGATGGAGATATTGAACTTCTCGCGCTTGTAGCGACCGAGCTCTTCGTTGTACTTGATCGAGTAGTTGTGCAGGAGGATGTTGATCTGCTCGTCGATCACGGCGTCACCGGTCCAGCCCAGCGGGTTGATGTTCTGGTAGTCCAGTCCCGAGAGGTTCTTCTGGGTGAACTTGGCGCCCTTGCCGATCTGCATCTCGCCGAAGTTGTTGCTCACGCCGGCGGAGGCTTTCTCCTTCAGCAGGGTCAGCAGCTTGTCCATCAGCACTTCCTTCAGGTCGCTCTCGTTCTTCTCGTGTACTTTCTCGAGCTTCTCGAGCGCAGCCTTCTCGCGCACCTTGGCGTTCTTGTCCTTCTTCGCACGCTGGAACAGCTTCTTGCCGATCACCACGCCTTCGACACCGTTGGGTGCCTTCAGCGAAGCGTCTTTCGCGTCACCGGCCTTGTCGCCGAAGATGGCGCGGAGGAGCTTCTCCTCGGGAGTCGGGTCCGACTCACCTTTGGGGGTGATCTTACCGATCAGGATGTCGCCTTCCTTGATGTGGGCGCCGATGCGGATGATACCGTGCTCGTCGAGGTCCTTGGTGGCCTCTTCCGATACGTTCGGGATATCCGGGGTCAGCTCCTCTTCACCAAGCTTGGTGTCGCGTACTTCGAGCTCGTACTCGGAGATGTGCACCGAGGTGAACATGTCTTCTTTTACGACGCGCTCGGAGATCACGATGGCATCCTCGAAGTTGTACCCCTTCCAGGGCATGAAGGCCACTTTCAGGTTCTTGCCGAGGGCCAGCTCGCCGTCTTTGGTGGCGTAGCCTTCAGTGAGGAAGTCGCCCTCCTTCACCTTCTGGCCTTTCTTCACGGCGGGCTTCAGGTTGATGGAGGTCTCCTGGTTCGTTTTGATGAACTTGGTGAGGCGGTAGATCTTGAGGTCCTCCTCGAACGAAACGAGGCGCTGGCCTTCGTTGCGGTTGTAGCGCACGTGGATCTCGTTGGCATCCACGAACTCCACCACACCCTCGCCTTCGGCGTGGATCTGGATACGCGCGTCGCGGGCGGCACGGCCTTCGAGGCCGGTACCTACCGTGGGCACGTCGGGGCGGAGCAGGGGTACTGCCTGGCGCTGCATGTTCGATCCCATGAGTGCACGGTTGGCGTCATCGTGCTCCAAGAACGGGATGAGGGAGGCGGAGAGGCCCACGATCTGGTTGGGAGCCACGTCCATATATTGTACTTCCGCGCGGTCGAGGATCGGGAAGTCACCCGTCTCACGCGAAACAATCCGCTCTTCAGCGAACGCGCCGTTCTTGTCGAGCGGTACGTTGGCCTGGGCGATCTTGGCGGTATCTTCTTCTTCGGCGCTCAGGAAGGTCAGTTCCTTCATGTTCACCTTGCCGTTCTCCACCTTGCGGTAGGGCGTCTCGATAAAGCCCATCTCGTTGATCTTCGCGTGTACGCAAAGGGTCGAGATAAGACCGATGTTCGGACCTTCCGGGGTTTCGATCGTACACAGGCGACCGTAGTGGGAGTAGTGTACGTCACGGACTTCGAAGCCGGCGCGCTCACGGCTCAGACCACCGGGTCCGAGTGCGGAGATACGACGCTTGTGCGTGATCTCGGAGAGCGGGTTCGTCTGGTCGAGGAACTGCGACAGCTGCGAGGTACCGAAGAACGAGTTGATCACGGAGCTCAGCGTACGGGCGTTGATGAGGTCCACCGGGGTGAACACTTCATTGTCGCGCACGTTCATCCGCTCGCGGATGGTACGGGCCATACGGGCGAGGCCAACACCGAACTGGGCGTAGAGCTGCTCACCCACGGTACGCACGCGGCGGTTCGACAGGTGATCGATGTCGTCGATCTCCGCCTTGCCGTTGGTGAGGCGCACGAGGTACTTGATGATCTCGATGATGTCTTCCTTCGTCAGGGTCTTCTGCTCCATCGCGGAGTTGAGACCGAGCTTGCGGTTGATCTTGTAGCGGCCCACTTCGCCGAGGTCGTAGCGCTTGTCGGAGAAGAACAGCTTGTCGATGATACCGCGGGCGGTCTCGTTGTCCGGAGCGTCGGCGCCGCGGAGCTGGCGATAGATCACCTGCACGGCCTCGAGCTCGGAGTTCGAAGTATCCTTGTTGAGGGTATTATAGATAATAGCGTAGTCACCGCCCACATCTTCCTTCTGTACGAACACCGATTTGATGTCCATGTCGGAGATGGTGTCGATGGCTTCCTGGTCGAGGATCGAGTCGCGCTCGAGGATCACCTCGTTCCGCTCGATGGACACCACTTCACCGGTGTCCTCGTCCACGAAGTCTTCTACCCAGGAGCGGAGCACGCGGGCAGCCAGGCGGCGGCCTTCGTACTTGGCGAGGGATTTCTTATCACCCTTTACCTCGTCGGCCATGCCGAAGAGCTCGAGGATGTCCTTATCGGTCTCGAAGCCGATCGAGCGCAGAAGGGTCGTTACCGGGAACTTCTTCTTACGGTCGATGTAGGCATACATCACGTTGTTGATGTCGGTGGCGAATTCCATCCAGGCGCCCTTGAAGGGGATCACGCGGGCGGAATAGATCTTCGTGCCGTTGGGGTGCACCGACTGGCCGAAGAATACGCCGGGGGAGCGGTGCAGCTGCGACACTACCACGCGCTCGGCTCCGTTGATCACGAAGGTGCCGCGGGGGGTCATATAGGGGATGTTCCCCAGGAACACGTCCTGGACGATGGTCTGGAAGTCGATGTGCTCCTCGTCGTTACAGGAGAGGCGGAGCTTCGCCTTAAGGGGAACGGCGTAGGTGAGGCCACGTTCCATACACTCTTCGATGGTATAGCGCGGGGGGTCAATAAAGTAGTCCAGGAACTCCAGGACGAAGATGTTACGCGTATCCGTGATCGGGAAATTCTCTTTGAACACACGGAACAGGCCTTCTACGTTGCGCTTGTCCGGCGTGGTCTCTAACTGGAAGAACTCTTTGAACGACTGGATCTGAACGGCAAGAAGATCGGGAGTATCCGCAAGCTTGCCGATCTTTCCGAAATTGATCCGTTCATTCGTTGTAGTTGCTGGCATATGTAAAAAACCGGTTTAATGTTTCAGACGCGGCAATAGGCTACCATGCCCTCTTCTTAGAAAAGAAAAAAGCGCTGATATCCAATGAATTAAGGTAGAATTACCGACGTCAAAATGTTTTTGGCCAAAACTTAAGGAGGGCAAAAGTAAGAAAATTACCGTTGCGAACAAGTTTTTGCCCTCCTCAAACAATGTGCCCCAAATTTTTTTTGACTATTTTGTGAGATTGACCTATCAGGTCCCGTCTTTTCACCAGCCGGTGCCGGAAAAATCACGCTGATTCCTGGTCTTTTTCACATGGTGCCCCCTCCCGGCCGGGGTAGGTTTGGCTCATGAAGCCTTCAAGAGCCCAGACCGGTTATCTCTCCTTCTCCCGGAAGGACCGCATCGCGGCAGCCGGCTTCGTGCTGCTGTTCGGTTTCCTTTACTGCTTACCGCGCCTTGTTGCCCCGCCCCGCCAGATGACAGTAGTCGCAGACAGCCTGCTATATAATATGCCTCCGGATTCGCGGGCCGGCACTCCGGCCGGGGCCAATGACCCCGCCCCCGCCTACGGGCCCGGCGCCGCCGGCTACGGAACCGGTCCGGCAGCGCACCGATCCTACCCTCCTCCTTTCCTCTTCGACCCGAACCGGCTGGACGCTGCCGGCTGGCAACGACTCGGATTGTCGGACCGGGCCGCCCGGTCGATCCTGAAATACCGCGAGAAGGGAGGCCGCTTCCGGAAGCCCGAAGATCTCCAGAAGTTCCGGGCCCTCCCTCTCGGGTTCTACGAGCGGGTGGCTACCCATATTCAGATAGAACCCGAAGAGCGGCCTGACTACGTCTCGGCCGGCCCACCTGCAACCGCCCCTCCGGCTCCGGATCGACCGAAGCGACCGGTGGCAACCGTCCGGATCAATGAGGCCGACTCCGCGGACTGGGCAGCCCTACCCGGAATCGGTGCCACTTTGACAGGTCGGATCCTCAGGTACAGGAACCGGCTCGGAGGCTTCGTCTCCATCGACCAGGTGGGGGAGGTATGGGGGCTACCCGACAGCACCTTTCGAAAAATACGCCCGTATTTAATTTTTACTGGAACAACGGGTGTTCAAAAATTTAATTTGAACAGCGCCACCAGGGAAGAACTGCGCGCGCATCCCTACATCCGGTGGAGCCTTGCGAAATTGATCATCGAATACCGGGAACGGCATGGACCGTACCAGTCAGTAGATGACCTGAAAAACCTCGACCTCATGTCCGATTCCACACTGAAAAGAGTCCGTCCATACCTTTCGATTTTTTAATCATAAGCATCAATATATAAACTCTTTAAAGCAATTCACTCAATTTTAAATTGGCCCAAATAATGCAGTGAAAAATGGTCTATTCTGTCAAAAGGTCATACAAGACATCTAATTAACTGTTTATCAGCAATTAAAAGCACTAATTGATTATAAAAATATAGCATGGCAAGCCCTTGTTGACTTCATTTTTTAGTGTATGTATTTCAAAACTTTAAATTGACTTATCGTCGCTCCAGAAATCGAATCGGTCTGGAGGCACGACTCGAGGGCCATCTTCAGCTCAGCTTTTCCACATCAACACACTAAAACCGTACTTCTGTAAACTTAAATGATTGGTTTACAACAGTTTCACATAGATAGACTAAACTGTTAGCCGAAGTTCCACCATATTCCTTATTCTAGGGAGATAAGTTCGTGAAACAATTGACTACCAAGTTGCTAACCAACCAAAGGCATATTTTGGAGCCAGTGGGAGCACCTGATAAACTTAAATTTGAGCACGTAGTAAATGAGCCGGGGATTACAGCCTTTCTCCCACTTCTACCCCATCTCCTTGGAGGCCCTTTTTAGCCCATTCCAGCCAGCGCTCGGGTGGATGACCCGATGCATCAATCAGTAGAGAAAGGGGCCTAAATCAAGAAAAAAGACTCTTCGGCGATCGCGATATTTTCGTTCAAGGTAACTGCACATCTGTCAGTGAAGGGTAGGCTTGAGCGGATTGCAATGCTGGCCTGGTGGAAGGCAGTCACGCTCTGCTTCTCCTGCGTTTACAGCACAACCGATCCAGGTTAACTTGGAGCATCGGCGCGTTAAACCCTTGCCTATTCTTGGCCAAACCAAGTATATCTATACCATTAAGGGGATACCTCGTCTACCGCAAGAAGACTCGGTCTATTCCCTCCTACCTCTCTTTCTTTGGTCTTACCATTGCACCAAACTTGCTGAAAACCTCCCCTTTCTTTGATATAAACTAGAGCAACTACGCTCGTCTTTTAATGGAGTTGATTGAGTGCTCGTTTCCCGATCACGGGTAGAGTGATCGGGAAAAGCAGGTATCCAACTGCCCGGGAAGGGATAGGGCGGGCCAAGGAACGATTGAAAAAAGGACAGAGACACGGCACATTCAGCCAGGCTTTACCGGAGTCAAAGAGGCACCAACAACCTCCCGATTGGGGACGCGGATATTGGCCAGCTCAGCCAAAAGAATGTAGGTTTCCGCTCTGCTAACGACCCGGATGGGAGACGACTGCATCGGGCGAAAGACCCCGCAAGTCAGGCATTAGGACCGCATCCAATACGGCACGCTGTCCCTCGAAGGGAGAAATCAGGATACCGGGTTCAGTGGCTGGGAATGGCTATTCCAGCCCTCCTGCCCTTTGTAGCCCGGCGGCACACTCACCCCCAAGTGGAAAATGACCAGGTCACAAACACCGGTAACACCGTGTAGTCACCTCCCAGGCGTGAAAAAATTCTTTGGGATGCTGCCATGTTCGACCTGGATGCACAGCCGGCGCCGGCCCGGGAAGGGGCATTTGCAACTGAATGACTAGGGAATATTTGAGTCATTGAGCAGGTTACTTTGCGGTCCTTGCAGGCACAGTATGGGAGGTGTCCCACCTTTCTCGCTCCGAAGCGCTACGGCTGGCGTGAGGCGGCTGTAGCCAACGTTAAGGCTATTGCCCACGCCGTGCGGTCGACCTTTTCAGCACTGGAGCACGGTAGGTCGAACAGCCGCTCATGGGAAGGAGTACCCCAAAGTGCCGGTAAGCGAAAAAAATAGTAAAGGGATACTGAACGGCCCCGTGCAGCCCCGGTCGGGGCGCAGGGAAGTCCGGCGCGTATGCAAAAATGTGATCCATGGCTTGGTAAAGCCGTGAGGGGATCGTCGTTTCCACCGCTTTTGGGGCCTGAATAAGCACGGGAAAACCATCGGAAGGCCCCTGCGCAACACCTCCGGCAGCACTGTTTCCGGCCACTTCCTTCAAGGCTCCGGGAATAGGGATACGGCAACTCCACCGGGCACCCCGAAGGGGCACCGGAAGCGCCGTGCACAAGCTCCTGCAAGCCATTACGTAAAGGATAGCAGGCTGCTGCCGGAATAGTCTATTCCAAGGATCCGGGCATAGGTTCGGTTCAGACGCGGTCCGGGCAAGCCTGGCGGCAACCGACTCCGGAGTAGCCGCAAAAGGGATCCGGAGCCCGGATAACCGGCGCTCTGCCGCTCTTCGGATGCAACATAGGCTGTACGGGACGCTGGCCCGTGTAACCTAGCCCCCGAAAACGACGAAGCCCCGACGTTACCGTCGGGGCTTTATCTTTTCTGTCGCAGGAGGCAATTAAGCGATCTCTACGTCAGCACCAGCTTCTTTCAGCTTGGCGGCGATGTCTTCGGCGGTAGCCTTGTCTACACCTTCTTTCAGGGGCTTCGGAGCACCGTCAACGAGGTCCTTGGCTTCTTTGAGGCCCAGGCCGGTCAGGTCCTTCACGATCTTCACTACGTTCAGCTTCGAAGCGCCAGCGCTCTTCAGGATCACGTTGAAAGAGGTCTTCTCTTCTGCAGCCGGAGCAGCAGCGGCGTCACCGGAAACAACTACTGCAGCAGCAGCAGGCTCGATGCCGTATTCGGATTTCAGGAAATCGGCCAGCTCCTGTACTTCTTTCACAGTGAGGCCTACCAGTTGTTCTGCAAGATTTTTAACGTCTGCCATGGTTTAAAATTTTTTCCGGCTTCATCTCCCCGGTTTAAGGAGGGGATCCGTCGGAGGGTTTAAAAAAATTTTGCCTTTGATAAACCCCAAAGACAAGGGTTATGTAAAGGGCCTTTCGGCCCGTTGCATTAAGAAAAATTACTCGGCTGCGGGCGTCTCGCCTTCAGCAGCGGGCGCCTCGGGAGCGGAAGCTTCCGGAGCAGCAGGTGCGTCTGCGGCCGGGGCCTCAGGAGCAGCAGCTTCAGCAGCGGGAGCAGCTTCGGCAGCGGGAGCGGCAGCAGGAGCTGCTTCTTCCGTACCGGGCTTCTTGATGACGCCACCGGTCTCGTGGAAGTTCTGCAGGGCAGCCAGCACGCGCGAAGCGGGCGACTGCAGCAAGCCGATAACCTCGCCGATGAGCTCGTTCTTGGTCTTGATCTTCGTCAGCGCCTTCAGGTTGTTGTCGCCGGCGTAGATGTCGCCGTTGATGAACGCGGCCTTCAGCTCGGGCTTCTCACCCTTGCTGTCGGTACGGAAGGACGAGATGATCAGGGCCGGCTCCTTGGGGTTCTCCGAGAACAGCAGGGCCGTTACGTTGTTGAGCGACTCGAACATACCGCTGTAGCGGGTCTCGTCGAGGCTCTCGAGGGCCTTGCGGATCAGGGTATTCTTGGCCACCTTCATCTCGACGTTCTTGTCGAAGCAGGCGCGGCGCAGCTTGGAAACCTGCTCTACCGAGAGGGATTCCGTATTGGTTACATAGAAGTTATCGTACTGGGAGAATTTCTCCTTCAGCGCTTCGATCACTTCATTCTTTTGATCTTTGGTCATGTTGAACGCTTTTGAGTGTTATCAATACACTCCTCAAAGCCCCCATCCTTTCGGCTGAGGCCTGCGGAGGGGCTTTTTTAGTGGACGAATGATTTGGTGTCAACCGTGATACCGGGGCTCATCGTGGCAGCCATGGTCAGACCTTTCAGGTAGGTACCCTTCGCGGTCGACGGCTTGGCCTTGATGATGGCGTTGATCAGCTCCTGGCTGTTGTCAGCGATCTTCTCGGGAGAGAACGACACACGGCCGATGGAAGCGTGGATGATACCGGCCTTGTCTACCTTGAAGGCGATCTTGCCACCTTTCACTTCGTTCACCGCGCCAGCCACGTCGTTGGTAACGGTACCGGTCTTGGGGTTCGGCATGAGGTTGCGGGGACCGAGGATCTTACCGAGACGGCCGATCTTGGGCATAACCGCGGGGGTAGCGATGATGACGTCCACGTCGGTCCAGCCGCCGTCGATCTTGGCGATGAACTCGTCGAGGCCTACGAAGTCGGCGCCGGCGCCTTTGGCGGCAGCTTCCTGGTCGGGGCCGCAAAGCACGAGTACCTTCTTGGTCTTACCGGTGCCGTGGGGCAGGGTAACGGTACCGCGGATGGCCTGGTCGGCTTTCTTCGGGTCAACGCCGAGACGGATGTGGATGTCCACGGAAGCGTCGAACTTGCAGGTGGTCACCTGCTTCACCAGCTCAGAAGCCTCGCGCAGCGAGTATGATTTATTCGCGTCAACCTTACCGTTGATCGCTTTTCTTTTCTTGGGGATGAATGCCATTGTGAATTCGTTTTAAGCGTTCAGAAGTTATTTCGCCGGACCACCTTCTACCGTGAGGCCCATGCTGCGTGCCGTACCGGCTACCATGGAGGCAGCGCTCTCGAGGGTGAAGGCGTTGAGATCGGCCATCTTGTCTTTGGCGATCGCTTCTACCTGCTCCCAGGTCACCTTACCGACCTTCTGGCGGTTGGGCTCCTTGGAACCGCTCTGGATCTTGGCGGCGTCCTTCAGCTGAACGGCTGCGGGCGGGGTCTTGATGATAAAGTCGAACGACTTGTCGGAGTACACGGTAAGCAGTACGGGGAGTACTTTACCGGGGCGATCCTGCGTGCGGGCATTGAACTGCTTGCAGAATTCCATGATGTTCACACCTTTGGAACCGAGGGCGGGACCGATCGGGGGTGCGGGGTTGGCCTGGCCACCCTTGCACTGGAGCTTTACGTAGCCCGTGATTTCTTTTGCCATTTTCTTCGTGATTTATTGGTTCAAGCGACCCTCCCATCTCCGCGACGGAGGGGTCTCCCAAGTTCATCTTCCAGGCCGCGTTGGCGGAAGCTGCGGCGGCCTTTTCTCAGTTTGCCTTCCGGTGCGGCGCACCTTCAGACGGGGAAAGAACTAACTTTTGGGAGCGCAAAGGTAAGGATTCCGGTTGAAAAATTTAGCAACAATATTCTTTGCATTTGTTAATCCGGCCCATCCCCCGGCCCTTCCCCCAGCCCCTTCCCTGGGGGAAGGGGAGCTTGGGTACCCTTCCAAAAGGAAAATCTCAGTAAACGATGGGATTATTCCCAGGGTATCCTGCTTCATCATTGGGAGTTTTCCGGTATGGAGCAGAATCTGGAATACTATCATTATCAACGGGCGCTTTCAGGAAACTATGCCGTGCTGAAACGGTATGCCCAGCGGATGCGGGAAGCGCCCACGCCGGCGGAGGATTTGCTGTGGGGCTACCTGCGGGGCTCGCGGCAGCAGGAATTGCACTTCCGGCGTCAGCACGTGATGTATGGATACATCGTCGATTTCATCTGCCTGACGCGCTGGCTCATCGTGGAGCTGGACGGCGGCATCCACGACAGGCCCGAGCAACAGGCGTGGGACGCCCAGCGGACGCTGAAGCTTGAAGCCAAAGGCTACCAGGTATTGCGGTTTCCGAACGAAGCCGTCTTCGCAGCCCCTTGGAAGGTAACCACAGAGATTGTAGCGGCCGCCACTGCCCGCCCCCACCGCCCCCTTAAGGGAGACCAGCCATAGATAAGAAAAGTCAGCCAGCCCCTACCGGTTCAGGGAGCCCACACGTAAGCAGGGGAACAAAGCTCCCCTTCCCCCAGGGAAGGGGCCGTGGGATGGGCTGTTCTGTCACTTTAGATGACTGTTTTGCGGTCTGACACCACTGCGGAGCCGGTTGACACGCCTGCTCAGCAGTTTGACATCGCAGTTCTGCCCTTGAACATGACTGTTTTTCCGGACGACACGCCTGTTTGGGGCCCGGACATGACTGTTTTTCAAGTTGACAGCGCTGCCTCGCCCCCGACACGGCTGCGCTTACCCATACATGCGTGTTTTCTACCATACATGCGTGTTATTTATCATACATGTCTGCTTTTTACCAGACACGTCTGTTCCGGGCCAGACATGCCTGTTCTGATCCGGACGTCCTGCTCCGGGTGCGGCAACGTTGTTTTTAATGTGCAGAAGCCCGGAAACCGTCGTAACTTAATAGGAACTAAAACCTCCAGTCTATGGCACAACGTCTCTACAATCGCTACAGCATGCAGATGGCCGTTAAAGCCTGCATGGAAAAGAACCGGTCACGCTGGGCCGGCAACCCCTTCATCCCGGAAACGATGGACTACATCAGCGTCCGCCTGCGCAAGGCGCAGGAGCTCTTCGACAAGAAAGAGCAGGTCAGCACCGAGGGCCACACGCTATCCAAGAACGTGGTGCTCGACGGCATCGCCGCGCGCGCCTGGCTCATGTCGACCCGCCTGGTCGTCTTCGCCCGCAAGAAGGGCCTCCGCGTGCTGCTTACCGAGGTCGACCACCCGCGGAGCTACTTCGAGCGCGGACCTGAGGTGGAGCGCATCGCCCGCGCCGCCGCCATCACCGAAAAGGCCGAGCACTACCTGCCCCAGCTCGAGCCCTATAAGATCCGCATGTCCGATGTGGCCTCCCTCAACGCTGACATCGAGCAGGTGCGCCCCCTCTCTTCCGAGCGCGACGCCGTGGGCGACGAGGCCCAGCAGCTCACCAACTCCCTGCCGCGGCTGCTGCAGGAGGTGCAGGACAAGCTCTATGAGCTCGACGAGGAGATCACCGCCTTTATGGACGAATTCCCCGACTTCCAGGATCAATACTTCTACGCCCGTAGAACTACGGACCGCAAGGCGACGCACGCGTAGCCTGTACGGATTGCCAGGAAATTCCAGAGACGCAACGGCTGCGTCTCTTTTTTTGCGTTGTCCTGCGTAGGGGAACAGGGCCCCGAAGCCTTGGGGACGGATCCCGCGGATGTCCACGGAGCGATCCGTAATTATCTGTATCAACCGTGCCCCGACCTTTCGGGGCCGCGTTCCCCCTCGTATCTTGCACCGATGTCACCCGACCCCGCACCATACTGGCTACCCGAATCCGAGCGCGCGCACCTCTCCCCCGACAGCATCAGCAACCTCGAGGGCATCCTCCAGCGCGCCCTGGAAGGCGGCACCTACCTGCAGTTCGACACCAGCGAGTACTCGCTCGACGAGGCCCGCCTGCTCCTGCTCACGATCGTTGGCGTGGCCCAGTACCGGAAAGAATGGGTCGGGCACCTCGCCACCCACAAGCTGCACCTGCAGTTCCGCGATGAGGACGGCACCGAGCTCCCCCCTTCCGGCTGGCCCTATGCCGACGGCATCCAGGAGTGGTTCGACGACTTCCGCGCCTCCTGCCCCATCGGCTTCCTGCTGCTCGGCCAGGAAGAGGCCCTGCAGCTTGCGGTGGCCGGCGACATCATCAACAGCATCCCCGACGAAGAAGCGAAGCACGAGGGCGATCACACCACCTATTATTTTTCCGCCATGGAAGCGAAAGCCATGGAAGAGCGCGTATTTCTACAATGCCTCTACTTCCTCGAATACTGCGCGCCCACGGGCACTGACGCCACGCCCCATATCGACGCCCTGATCGACACCCTCGGGTGCAGCTTCAGCAGCGCCGACGTGCGCGCGCAATGGGAAACGCACCGTGCCGATCTTCGTGTCTCCATCCGGTTGAGCGAGAGCGCGTAATTCGAAGCAGACAGGTAATTTTTAGTCGCGAGCGCAACGTAACCCGTCATTGCGAGCGCAGCGTCCCGAAGCCTCGGGACGCTGCGCTCGCAATGACCGTCATCCAGCAAACCGTATAACTACATAAAGAAAGCAGCCCATTGGCTGCTTTCTTTATTCTCGCTAGTCTTACTCGTCGAACCAATTCACGATTGACGATTCCCGCCCTAGTTGGCCCGGTTCTTCTTCCAGCGCTTCAGGTCGAGGTAGTCGAGGAACCAGATCACCTTCACGGAGAAGTTGTTGTTCTGCGGGGCGTCGAAGGTGGCGTCGATGTTGCGGAAGTACTTGCGCTCGAAGCCGGCGTCGGTGTAGCTGTTGCCCATGCTTTTCCAGACCACGTTGAGGAAGGAGCCCGGCGCAAACTGGAGGGTGTACACGGCATCCAGGTTGAACAGGTTGAAGTTCTGGTGGTAGAAGGTAGCCGGGTCAGCAGTCATCGGCTTCACCGACCCGTCGGTCTGAAGCACGAGGAGCTCTTTCACCTCGAACCCGCTCCAGTAGTGGCGGGCGCGCAGCGTCACACCCGAGCGGTTGTTGAAGTTATACTTGAAGAACAGGATTTGCTCCACCGTGTTGCGGTCGCGGCGCGAGAAGGTCGGCCCCGCCCCCACCTGCGGCCCGAAGTAATAGCCCACGTTGTTGTGCGCCGGCGATAAATTGAAATTGTGCGTGATGGAGAACTTGTCGGAAAAGCGGTAGCGGTTCGAAAGGCGGTAGTCGAAGGCCCAGGAATCTTTGAAATCCGGGAAGTAGTTGACCCCGACCTCCGCGGAGATCTGGTACTTCTTCGCGCCATTGGTCTCCACCCAGTTGTAGCTGTTGATCTTGCGGCTCGTGCGGAACGGCGTAACTCCGTTGCGGGCCTCGTAGAAGTCGTTGCCCCGCGCGCTGAAGCCGACGAAGGAGCCGACCCACCACAGGTTCTTGAGCTGGGCGTTGCTGTTGAAGTTGGTAAAGAAGGACTGGTAGTCGAAGGGTTTGTCGCGCATCGACAGCGTTGCGTTGTAGTTGATGCGCAGCTGGTTAAACCACTTGCCCGGCTTCACCCACTTGTATCCCATCCAGAAGCTGTGATCGAGGTAGTTGTTGTTCCACATAAACCCGAGGTCGCTCTTGTCGTACTTGTTGTCGTAGCGCTCCTGGTACAAGTTGAAGTTAAAACGGCCGCCTGTCTTACCGAAGCCGAGCGAGTGCGCCATGCCGGTGACGGTTTGACCCTGGTGAAACAGGTTGCTGACCGACAGGTTGCCGTTCAGGTTCCAGGTGTTCTTCTTGTTGTTGAAGTCGAACATCGCGGAGGTGACGTTGGCATCGTAGTCGGACCCGTTGCGCAGCACATTCGTGTTGATCAGCGATACGGAGGAATTGTTCTTCAGGGTCTGGTCGAACACCACCACGTTGTAGTTGGTCAGCGGCGAGGTGAGGTACTTCTCCCGCTCCTTGCTCTGCGGGTTCTCGAGGGTTGCGTACATGGTCTGCGTGATGGCGTTGAACACGCCCACACCGAATCCCTTGCGGGTACGCCCCGAGATCTTGGTGGCATTCACGAGCTTCGATTGCGCGGGGTTCTCGATCACCGTGAGTCCCTTGTTCTCGGCATAGGCGCGCGCATCGTACTGGTGCAGGGGCGTTTCAATGCCGATCCGGCGGGGATAGAACAGGTTGCCTTTGTTGAACAGCTCGGTGCCTTCGGTAAAGAAGGAGCGGTTTTCCTGGTATTGTACTTCGAAGGGCGACAGGTTGAGCACGGTGTTGTCGCTCACTACCTGCCCGAAGTCGGGTACCAGGGTCATGTCGAGCGTGAAGGCGTCGTTGATCCCCCACTTCACGTCCATACCGCCGTTGATGGAGGTGTTCCAGTCTTTCTGGTTGGGCTCGTCGGTGGGAAAGTGGTTGGCGTAGGCGGAGAGGTAAGGCGAGAACTGAAGACGCAGCGGGGCCACGATCTTCTCGATGCCGGTCCAGAGGCCTTCCTGGTTGATGAAGCCGTTCACCTGCGGGTCTACCGGGTTCCACATAAACTGCTGCCCGGTCTTGTTGCGGCGGCGCGTGATATTGAGGCCCCAGGTCTGGTTTTCTTTGCTCACGAAGCGCAGCATCGAAAAAGGAATCCGCATCTCGAAGCTCCAGCCGTTGGCGTGGATTTTAGAGGCAGAGTTCCAGACAGCGTTCCAGGAGCCGTCTTCCCCGTTGGTGTTGGAGTAGCGGGCGTCGAATTGCTCGCCATAAGGGGTCACGTAAAATCCAAAGGCGTTGATCTTGTCGTTATAGGTATCGAAGGTGACGCCCACGAAGTCGTTGATGCCCACCACGTCGCGGCCCACGAGCTCACGCGACACGGAGTCGCGGGTGCGCTCCTTACAGAAGCCGGCCACGTATACGGCGGTATTGTCGTAGAGGATATAGATCTCGGTGCCGGTCTCGGGGCTTTCGGGCTTGCCGGCGGTGGGGCGCCACTCAATGAAGTTGGTCGCAGGTTGGGCTTCCTTCCAGGCGGCTTCATTGAGCTCGCCGTCGATCTTGAAGGCAGCGGTGGTGCGTTTCGCGGGAAGCTCCCGCCGCGGGGTCTGTGCGGTCGTCTGTGCTGCAGCTTGAAAAGAAATACCTGCCAGGAGCGCCAGGCTAAGTGCGGCTATTCGCATAAGTAGGTTGGGTTTTGTTCGGTCAGTTCGATACGAAATTAGACGTACTAATACGTTAGGAGGTTACCGCTTATCCCGGATTTAATTCTTTGGGAAGGCTTTAACAGGGGGAAGTATATTGGTCTATTTGTTTATTGGTCTATTGGTAAGGGGTCGTTCCGATTCGAACAATCCTTATCGACCGCTGCACCCGGTTTTGAACGCATTGGAGGTAACGACGAATCGGGCAAGGTCCGCGTGGCTTTGCAAAATCTGATCTGAGATCACAGATCAGAGATCATTTCCCGAGGTAATCCTGGAAGGTCTGCTGCTGCAGGGCCTGGCCGGCGCGGATGAGCGAGGCGTTATTGCCGGCGCTCTGCCCGATGGGTTGCCGGCCCACATTGTCGAACAGCACCCAGCTGCTGTCGCGCACAAAGCCGAAGCCATTGTTGAAGGAGAAGAAGGCCCAATCGGCCGGCTGCATGCGGAGGATATTCCGGCTGAAGGGAAAGAGCGCTGCCCCGTCGAGGCCAGCCTCGATCGCGAGGGTGGCGGCAAGGTCAAGCTGGGAGACCGTCTGGCGCCCAAAATGTTCCCTGCTGGCGAGGTGCACCGGGTTCAGCGCGCCACCCAATATGAGTACGGGGATCCGGAAGTTCTCGATACGGCTCCCGGTTTCGGGCAGCGCATGACCGTGATCGGCCACAATGACGAGGAGCGTCTTTTTCCACCAGGACTGCCGTTCGCAGCTGCGCACGAAACGGTACAATACACTATCGGTATAATGCAGCGAATTGAGGAAGAGATGCGCATCGTCGGTACCTGGGATGACGGTAGCGGCTGGTGTCTCGAAAGGCTCGTGCGAGCTCAGGGTGAGCCAGGTGGTAAAGAAGGGTTCTTGCACTGGCGCGAGGTCACGGAGCAGGCGCTCGGCCACGATGCCGTCGTGCGCCCCCCACTTCGAGTTCTGGTCTTTTGCGTGGAAGTCCGACTTCTCGATCAACGGATCGAAGCTATTGTGCAGCAGGTAGGATTTCAGGTTGGCGAATTCGGGCTCCCCGCCATAATAGAACGAAGTACGGTACCCCTGCTTCCGGAGTACGCCGCCAAGTGTATGGAGCCTGTTGGCCTTGTTCGGCAGCCGGATGATCGACGACTGGGGCAGCGCCGGATAGCCGCTCAGGATGGCCGGTACGCCCTTATCAGTACGGTCGCCGGAGGCCCACGCATTCCCGAAATAAAGTCCTTCCTGCTTCAGGCGGTTAAGCCCTGGCGTTACCTCGATACCGTCTATGGCCGTATCGATCATCTTGGCGGTACCGCTCTCCCAGATCACGAGGAGGATGTTGACCCGGTCCTGCTCCATGTCGGTACGGCGGAGGAGTTCCGATTCGCCCTCCGCCGTATCGTGCAGCAGGCTGTCGGCAATACGCTTCGCATCCGGCGCGCTCATGTAGGTATATGGATTCGTCTCGGAGCCTGCGGACGTCTCGCTTACCACGCCGAAGAGGAAATTCCAGGGCGCGTTGAGCGCGGCCTGGTTGGCGAAGTGGTTGGTGGAGAAGTAGACGGAGCTCTGGTTGAGCGGCGTTTGCTGCAGGCCGCCGCGCAGCGGGATGATGAGTGCCGCGGTGGCTCCGAGCAGCAAGGGCAGGACGATGTACCAGCGCTCGCGCTGCTGCAGCGTGGCTACGGTGCGGCGGAGGAGCCGGATCCCGGCGCGGCAGAGGGCAGCATACAGGAGCACAAATGCCAATGCATACCACCACACGGGCAGGTGGCTGACGGAGGCCCAGGCCTCGCGCGGGTTGGAAAGGTACTTGAGCGGCGTGGCGTCGATGCGAAAGCCCCAGATCTGGTACATGGGTACATCTGACAGTACAATCAGGAGAACGGGCAGTAACAGGAGGAGGCTGTAGACCTGGTACGGCGCCGGGCGGCGGAAAAAGGGAACGAAGACCGAGATCAGTAGAAATACGGCCACCGGAAGCGACAGGTAAGCGGCCATCGACGCGTCCATACGCCCACCGTACCAGAAGGAGCCGAGAAGCTCACGGGCGGGCAAGGTTCGGGAATGGCTCCACTGCAGCAGCAGGAAGACGCCGCGCGCCGCCTCGAAGAAGAGCAGCCAGGCAAGGAAGTAGCCGATGAGGAAGCGAAGGCGGGCGGGCATGCGCAAAAATAAAAAGCCATTCCGTTAGGAATGGCCTTATGAAGAATGTTTGAAGACTCAGCTCAGTTTCTCCACCTGCATGTAGTTCAGTTCTACCGGTGTGGAGCGGCCGAAGATCTTTACGGTCACTTTCAGCTTCTTCTTCTCGTCGTTCACTTCTTCGATGGTGCCGTTGAAGTCGTTGAACGGGCCTTCAATGATCTTGATGGTTTCACCGACGATGAAGGGCTCGCTCATGGAAGCGCCACCGGCTTCAGCCATCTCGTCCATCTTGCCGAGCATCTTGTTGACTTCGGATTTGCGGAGTGCGATGGGGTTGTCTTTACCGAGGAAGTGGATCACGTTGGTGATGCCGTTGATGATCTCGCGGAGGTCGTCGGAGAGCTTGCCGTCGGTCACTTCCACCATCACGTATCCGGGATAGTAGTTGCGCTCGCGCATCACTTTCTTACCGTTCTGAACCTTGTATACTTTCTCTACGGGGAGGAACACCTGCTTGACCACATTGCCCCAGCCGCCGCGCGACACTTCCTTATCGAGGTATTCTTTCACCTTGCGTTCCTTACCGCTTACCACGCGCAGCACGTACCATTTGGTCTCGGCCTGCGGGGCTTCGGGAACGGCGCCTTCCATATTGTTCGTTATGTTCTCTTCCATGATTCCGCTCGGGGATTAATAGATAAATTTCATCACGCTGCTGGAGATGAGGTCCATGGCGGCTACAAGGGCGGTGACCACCAGGGTGGCTACCAGCACGATCATGGTGGACTGCTGGAGTTGCTGCCAGGTGGGCCAGGTCACCTTCTGGGTCAGCTCGCGGAAGGATTCGCTGAAGTAGGTGGATACTTTGTTCATGATGGATATAGTGTTTTAGTAGCAATGCTATCAGCAGTACCGAAATCGGTGCGGCTGATAGCATTGCTGGTGCACGGGCGGAGAGATTCGAACTCCCATCAAAGGTTTTGGAGACCTCTATTCTGCCATTGAACTACGCCCGTAGGGCCTCCCCAACCCCTCCGGAGGAGGGGCTTAGGGAGGTTTGTAAAGATATGCTTTTCCTACTCACCCTTTCGGGGGATTTAGGGGGCACTTACTTGATGATCTCCGTAACCTGACCGGCACCTACGGTACGGCCACCTTCACGGATAGCGAACTTCAGACCTTTCTCCATGGCGATCGGCTGGATCAGCTTCACGGTGATGGAGGTGTTGTCGCCAGGCATGATCATCTCGGTACCTTCGGGCAGCTGGCACTCACCAGTTACGTCGGTAGTACGGAAATAGAACTGGGGACGGTACTTATTGAAGAACGGCGTGTGACGGCCACCCTCTTCTTTCGACAGAACGTAAACTTCTGCCTTGAATTCGGTGTGGGGCGTGATGGAGCCGGGCTTGCAGATTACCATACCGCGACGGATCTGGGTCTTTTCAATACCGCGGAGGAGCAGACCGGCGTTGTCGCCAGCTTCACCTTCGTCGAGGAGCTTGCGGAACATCTCAACACCCGTGCAGGTGGAGGTCAGGGGCTGGTCGATGAGACCTACGATCTCAACGGGCTCACCCACCTTGATACGACCGCGCTCGATACGGCCCGTAGCAACGGTACCGCGACCGGTGATGGAGAATACGTCTTCTACAGACATCAGGAAGGCCTGGTCAACCGGGCGGGGAGGCAGGGGGATATAGGTATCCACAGCTTCCATCAGCTCGTTGATCTTAGCGATCCACTTCTCTTCACCAGCGAGGGCGCCGGTAGCAGAACCCTGGATGATGGGGGTATTGTCGCCGTCGAAGCCATAGGAGCTGAGGAGGTCGCGCACTTCCATCTCAACGAGCTCGAGGAGCTCAGGGTCTTCAACAAGGTCTACTTTGTTCATGAAAACAACCAGGCGGGGAACACCTACCTGACGGGCGAGCAGGATGTGCTCTTTCGTCTGGGGCATCGGACCGTCGGTAGCAGCCACAACCAGGATCGCACCGTCCATCTGGGCGGCACCGGTGATCATGTTCTTCACGTAGTCAGCGTGACCGGGGCAGTCAACGTGAGCATAGTGACGGGAAGCGGTCTGGTATTCTACGTGCGCCGTGTTGATGGTGATACCACGCTCTTTTTCTTCCGGAGCACCGTCGATATCGTCGTAGTTCTTCTTTTCCGCCAGACCTTTCTTTGACAAAACATCGGTGATGGCGGCAGTTAAGGTTGTCTTACCGTGGTCAACGTGACCAATGGTACCAACGTTAACGTGAGGTTTATCCCTCTTAAAATTCTCTTTTGCCATTGTATTTGTTTTTAGTTGTGGACTACAAATTTATGCTTCCCGAAAAAACCTTCACTATAAGTATAGGAAGGGTCACTTGCGGCGCCCCGCACCTTTCGGTTCGTTCGCCTTCATATGTGGCCGGCGGCCCGGAGGCCACCTGCTTTTCGGTGGAGCCGTTGATGAGAAAGGAACTCACGACCTTCCCGCCAAAGCGGGATATTCGTCCTGAGCTACGGTCCCATCCGTACTCTGAGCCGTTGATGAGAATTGAACTCACGACCTCTTCCTTACCAAGGAAGTGCTCTACCCCTGAGCTACAACGGCTTGCTCCCATCAGCCCGGGGGCAGATAAGAAGTTTTCGGGAACGCCTTCGCTCAAGCTCCGGCGCTACTCGGTGGTCGCCTTTGCTAAGCTCCGGCGACCGGAGAGCGGGAGACGAGGCTCGAACTCGCCACCTATAGCTTGGAAGGCTATCGCTCTACCAAATGAGCTACTCCCGCGATTTTAATGTGCTAATGTGCTGATTGGCTAATGTGCTAATCAGCAGCACCGGTCACATCATCAAAGAACTACACATTCAGCACATTAGCACATTCACTAATTAGCAAATTGTGTTTGGTGGGCAGGAGAGGATTCGAACCTCTGAAGTCGAAAGACAGCGGATTTACAGTCCGCCCCATTTGGCCGCTCTGGAACCTGCCCGTTTTACCTAAAGAACTGTGAGCCGCTTGTCGGAGTCGAACCAACGACCTGCTGATTACAAATCAGCTGCTCTACCAACTGAGCTAAAGCGGCTTGTTTCACTGGTTCGCCCTGTAGCGAGATACCTGACCGACAAGCTTTAGCGGCTGCGCGGAGACTCTTGACATTCAGCGAACTAGTTTTAAAGAACTCCCCTTTGTTTTCGGGATGGCAAAGGTAACGGAATTCCTCACTTGGCAAAAAAAACACTAAATTTTCTTTAGGATTTTTTTGCGCGACACCCGTCTGTCTTCCCCGGTGCAAAGCGGGCGCGGGTTTCAGCCTTCGAAGATTGCCCCGGCACTGCCACTCCCGTGCCCCACGCGGGCCAGGCGGGCAAAAAAAAGACCTCCCAACGGGGAGGTCTCTGTAATTTTTTTGGCTCACGCAGCGGCGAGCTTTTCTTTTTTACGCTTTATCTGGTTCACCAGTGAATCGAACGCTTCGTCGAAGGATGCCTCGAAGGATTTGCTGGTCGCCTTCACGAAGAAGTCCGCCTTGGGCACATGCACCCGGATCTCGGCGACCTTGTCCTTGATGGTATGAACAACATTATCGAGCTTCAGAAAAACATCCACCTTGATGATCCGGTCATGGAACTGCGGCAGCTTGGCGATCTTGGTCCGTACAAACTCAATTAACTTCTGATCGGCATCAAAGTGCACCGTTTGAATGTGAAGGTTCATAGAATCTATATTTATCGATGAAACAATATGTAAAAGAGCTTCAGTGGCTGGCCGGGTGGCCTGCAATGAAGTTAAGGCAATTCTATTGGAACGGAAAGCAATTTTCCCGGAAAAAAATCAGTCCTAAGTAAAACTTTGGTCAGCCGGAGGAACGGGGTTAAAACCCGGTTAGAAAGGAGCTCCGCCGTATAGCAGGTTCTTCGGGTTCTGAAGGTTCTTAAGGTTTTAAGAGTTTTAAGATCGGGCACATTGAACTTGGAGGCCACCACCAACGAAACCTGCAGAACCCTAAAAACCTTAAGAACCGGTTCTAGGCTTTCGGGTGAAAATTTTTATGGATGTTCTTGAGCTTCTCGATGGTATTGTGGGTATAGACCTGGGTAGCGGCGAGGGAGGAGTGGCCGAGGAGCTCCTTGACGGCATTGAGCTCGGCGCCGGCGCCGGTAAGGTGGGTGGCGAAGGTATGCCGCAGCACGTGCGGGCTCCGCTTTTCGATGGTGGTGACGAGACTCAGGTACTTCTTTACAAACGTATAGACCGAACGCGGAGCCAGCAGCTTTCCCTTTTCGCTCACCAGCAGCACGGTGCGGTCGGCGCCGGCCACCGTCGCCTTTTCGATGAGGTAGGTCTTGATCTCCGCCAGCAGCGTGTCGCTTACCGGGATGATGCGCTCCTTGTTGCCCTTGCCCAGCACCTTGAGCGAGCCATTGGAAGCATTCACCGCGCTTTCCCTGAGCCCGATGAGCTCGGCGAGGCGCATGCCGGTCTGGTAGAGCAGCAGGAGCGCCAGGCGCTCGGTGCGCCCCCTGAAGGTGTCGGGGAACTCGACATAGGAAAACAGGGTGTCGATGTCTTTATCGGCCACGAACTGCGGGAGCCGCTTCTCGTTCTTGGGCGCCACCACGCGGCCCATCGGCGACTGGGCCACGGCGCCGGTCTTCAACTGGTACTTGAAGAACGAGCGGAGCGCCGAGATCTTCCGGTTGATGCTCTTGGCGGTAAGCCCGCCGTCTTTGAGGGCCGCGAGCCAGCTCCGGACAAAGGTATGGGTGATCTCCGGGAGGGCTACCGACCCGAACTGGAGCTCCAGGAAGTCGAAAAAGCCGGTCAGGTCGTTCTCGTAAGAGACGAGGGTGTGGCGCGAGTAGCGCTTCTCGAACTTGAGGTAATCGAGGAAGGACTGGAGCTGGGGATGGGCAACGGGCATAAAAAAAGAATAGCTGCAAGGTAGTGAAACCTTGCAGCTATAAGCTTATCGATGCAGAGGAGGGGACTGGCTTATGCCTCGATCTTACCGCTGGCGATCTGCTGCTTGTAGACGGCTTTCAGTACCTGTCCGCGACGACGGATCGACGGCTTGATGAACGACTGGCGCTCACGCAGCTGCAACAGGATCTTAGCCTTCTCGAACTTCTTCTTGTACTTTTTTAAAGCCTTGTCGATGTTCTCGCAGTCTTTAGAATCGATGATTAACATGCTATATACCTCCTTTGATGTTTTTAAATTTTCGAGCGGCAAAGATAACACCATTTCCGGAACCCTGCCAAAAGAAAATGTAAAAACCCGAAGTTTGCGCCATGTTTACCGGTATTATCGAAGCCTTCGGCACCGTGAAAGAGGTGATCGCCAACGGCGGGAACAAGACGTTCTGGCTTCATTCCCCCCTCGGCCCGGAGCTCAAGGTGGACCAGAGCCTGAGCCATAACGGCGTCTGCCTCACCGTGGAGGAGGTACAGCAGGAGCACTACCGCGTAACGGCCGTGGAAGAAACCCTCGAGAAGACCAACCTGCACACCTGGGGGCCCGGCACCCTGGTGAACCTGGAGCGCTCCCTCCTCCCCTCCTCGCGCCTCGACGGGCATTTCGTGCAGGGGCATGTGGACACGACCGGCATCCTGGAGCACATCGAAGACAAGGAAGGCAGCTGGGAGTTGCAGTTCTGGTACCCGAAGGCCTTTGCCCCGCTCGTGATCGAAAAAGGCTCCATCGCCCTCAACGGCATCTCGCTCACCGTTTTCAACGTGCGGAAAAAGCACTTCACGGTGGCGATCATCCCCTATACCTACAGCCATACCAACCTCCACCGCCTGCAGGAAGGCGGCATCGTCAACCTCGAGTTCGACCTGCTGGGCAAGTACATCAACCGGAAACTGCTCCTCTAACCACTCCAAATGAATTCAAACCGCCGCGACCTGCTGCTGCTGCTCAGCCTTTTTGTGCTTGTACACCTCGCACTGTACGTCAGGGGCGGGATCGGTACCGGCATCGAAGCCACCAAGTACATATACCAGGCCGAGTTGCTGCTGGATGGGCGCTTTCCCAGTGCGCCCAAATACTATTACTACCTGCCGATCATCCTGCTTACCGCCGGCGCAATCAAGACCGGATTGGGCTTCGGAGCCGTGGCGCTCGCGCAATCGGTCTTTTCAGCTTTCGCGCTGACTCTATTGTACAAAGGAACGCTACAAGTGTTCGGTCGGCAGGTGGCCTTCATGGCTTCCCTGCTGCTCTGCCTCTTCCCGCCCTTTTTCTCTTGGGACCTGTACTTGTACTCGGAGTCGATCTTCATCTCGCTCAGCCTTGTGCTTTACTACACCGTGTGCCGCAATGAGAAGTACAGCCAAAGATGGTTGCTCGCTACCGTAGCCATATTGCTGCTGATGTTCTTCACCCGTCCTGTAGGAGTGCTGTTCGCTCCGGCGCTGTTCGTCTATTCTCTGTTCCGCACCTACCTACGTCCCGCCGATCGTTACCTGACATCGGGCCTTTTCCTGTTACTCCTCGGGGTCATGTTCGTATTCATTGACCGCATCCTGCACGGCGGCGAAGACATGAATGCGATGAAGCCTTTGAAGGAGGAGCATGTGGTGTGCTTTGTGGCACAGAACCCAGGGGGCGCAACGCTCGACCTCAAGTACTACGACAACGGGCTGCGGGATATCGTTTATTATGTGACCCACAATCCCGGGCATTTTGCGAAGCTGATGGGGCAGCGCATTCTATCCTTCTTCAGCATGACCCGCCCCTGGTATTCCGCCGCGCACAACTGGGCGATCCGCGTTTTCACGGTACCGGTCTATGTCTTCTTTCTAATTGGCCTGGTCGGCCTTTTCCGGGAACGCCGAAACCTACAACTCTATCTGGTGGCGCTTCTGCTCATGTACCCGCTGGCCATCACGTTCCAGTGCGACGATTGGCATGCAAGGTTCACGATGCCCGTTTTGCCCGCCATTTGCGTGCTGGCCGCCTGCGGCTTTTCCGAAACCTGGAAGCGCATGCGCAAGTATCGGCTGGAGAAAGGCAATTGAAGCAAGGCCTGATGCCTCGCTCAAACGGTGCGCAGGCGCCGCTTCAGCCGGAGGAAAAACCGCTCGAAGAAGTGATAGGACAGCCAGCCAAAAGCAGTAGACAAGCCAAGGGTAAGCACGCACAAAAGCGCAAGCGTTCCATAGCTGTTCTTGTCCAGTTGCGGAATCGCAGCGACCAGGCGGCAAACAAGTACGATGGCGATGATGTGGAACAGGTAAATGCCATAGGAAATGCGCCCGAGCGCCCCCAGCCATGGAGCTTCATAGTTTACGAGACTGTTTTCGCGGAACGAGGCCATCAGCATGAAGCAGGCCATCAACCCAGAAATGTACTCATTCTGCACAAAGGGCAACTCCACTCGCAGGGCGATACTCGCTACCAGCACCGCATACACCAAGAGCTGCACCGTCGGTCTCCGGAAGACATTGATCCAAGGCTTTTGGTAAAAGTAGGCATACCCGAAGAGCGAGCCGATGGCGAAGGTGGAAAAGCGCGAGTACTGCAGGTAGGTGACCGCATTGTTGAAGAGGCCGAGTACGCGACTGCCGCCTTCGTGGCCATGCGACCAGGCGTGCACAGCATTCAACACCGGTATCGTCAATACCAAGAACAGGAACACATGCAGTATGTATTTGCGCGCCCAAAGGAACAGGAGGCCCCAAACCAGGTAGAACTGTTCCTCGATTCCGATCGTGTACGTATGGTGTACGTAAGGAGCCGTAGGGTGAAAGAAGGGTTCTAGGTGCGGCACGAAAAAGAAATAGAACTTGTTGGCATCTTCGGCTACAGGTGCATACCGTTCTGTATACCCGGGGATGCGCCACCATTCGGAATGCAGCAATAACAGCACCACGATGGAAATGAGGAGGTAGTAGGCCGGCCAAATACGAAGCACACGACGGCTGTAGAATTTCTTCAGGTCGACACGATGCCTGCGCTCGCTTTCTGTAAGCAGCAGGTAGGTGATCAGAAAGCCACTGCCCATGAAAAAGAACTGGATTCCGTAATAGCCGATAAGTCCAAGCACCTGCTCGTGGAAAGCCGTGAACCCGAAGGCCGTCATAAACGTGAACAGGTGATGGAGCACCACAAACGTAATCGAAAGGAACCGTAGTCCATCCAGTCCGGCTATATATCTAGGTCGTTCCATTCCGTCAATTTGGTAAACGCGCGCTGCCCCGGCGACGCCGGCAGGCATGGTTGCCTAAAGAACGTAATTTTTCGGGAACGTCAATACGTACGGTCCGGAAGCACGGCGAGCGTGTCTCGGAAGAGCGTCCGAAACAGCAAGCGGAACTGGTTTACGTTTGACACCGAATCATAATATACGCGTGGCGCCCCCGGAAAAGAAAGTGCCGCCAGGTTTGAGTACCGCAGTTTTGACCGGGGGACTTCCCGGCTGCCATGGTCCGAGAGCAGCAGGAATATGCTGCCCGGGCGGGCGGCTGCCCGCATCTGGCGGAGGTAGTCGAGGGCGAACCGGTTCGTATACTGGAGATACCCAAGGTAGAGATCCATCCGTCCCAGGTTTTCGGGACCGGTTGCGGAGGATGGGTTGGGGCGCCCGTTGGCCCCGTAATAATACGGTGCGTGAGGCATGGCAAAATGGGTATATACGAACCGCGGTTCCTGCGGTCGGCGCGCGGCTTCTGCCAACGTTGCTTTTGCCGCCGCCTCGTTGATGTCGCGGGCTTGGTTCACGAGCCCATCGTAAGCGGCCGTACCCTTGAAATACGCATAAATGATATTGCTGTACAAGTCCCGGTACAGGCGCTGCCCGAGGGTCTGGCTGCTAATAAGACGTGCACCTGACACTAAAAGCGTGTTGTCGTATGGCGCTGGGCTGTTCCGGATATCAAAAATGGACAGGTTCCGGATCTCATAGCCTTCCCTCCTAAAGCGGCGCACCACCGGGTTGTCATAAATCTGCGTGTAGCAAAACGTCAGGTTGGCGTCGGTGTAGGTAAAGCGGGGTAGGCTGAGGTAATTCATCTGGAAAAGGGAGGCCATCGAAAAAGGCGTATCCTGATAGTTCGACCGGCTGGCGGCTGCCACCTCGAAGCCAAGCCCCCGCAGACTATCGAGAAAAGGCCGGTTGTCGAAGCCCAGCTCCTGCTGCAGTTGAGGCAGGCCAGCATAGCCGTCCAGGATGATCAGATACACATCGGGCCGCGGACAGCCCGCGCAGGCCGCCAGGGCGGGCCCAATCTCAGCCCGCCCCCGGTTGCGGATGAACGCAATCCCGTCGATCAGTAGCAGTATGAACCAGAGTGGAGCAAGAAAGCCCAGAATTCGCCGTGTACGCCCCCGGTTACCCAGCCACATTACTGCGGCAGCCCAGGCGGCGAGCCAGATCGGCAGAAGAACTGAGTATTTCACTAAAAAAATCCCGGGAAACAATCCGGCGAGCCCGTCTTTCACCCCCCCGAAAAAGAAATAAAACGCCAGCGTGACGGTGGTGTCGAGAACGGCGCGTGACGGGTCTTTACGCCAGGCGCTGAACAGAAGCCACAGGATGCCCGCAGCCAGCAGATATTGCAGCAGCAATAGGGCCGCCTTCTGCACCGGCACGAAGGCAGCGTATTGAGCGAGCCCGTGTCCGACGAAAAACAGAGGGAGGCCGGCCAGCACCCAGGCAGCCTTCGGGTTAGGAGCACGCCTCATCGTCAGATACTTTTTCCTTTCATAGCCTTGCCGATCGCTTCGTCCATCAATCGCTCCGCGTAGGGTCGGGAGATCTCATTGAGCGCCTCGATAGCCGATTGAATGGCATCCTTATCCGTGCCTGCCACCTTGGCTTCGAGGTCCTGCATGGCGCTGCGCGTCACCTGTATTTCTTCGGGTGTGAGCCAGGCTTCGTTCTTTGTAATGAAGGTGCCTGTGGTCTCGAGCAGCACCCGCGCCTCGGTCTGCGCCTCTACCAGTGCGCGAAGCTTCATGTCGCTCTGTGCGTGCTCCAGCGAGTCGAGCAGCATGCGCTCCACCTCGTTGTCGGTGAGCCCATACTGCGGCTTTACCTCGATCGAGGTCTGCACGCCGCTGCGCAGCTCCTTTGCCTGTACGAGCAGGATACCGTCGGCATTGATCAGGAAAGAGACCTCCACCTTCGGGAAGCCGGCGGGCATGGCCGGGATGCCGGTGAGGCTGAACTCGGCAAGCTTGCGGTTGTCCTGCACGAGGTCGCGCTCGCCCTGGTACACCGAGATGCGCATGCCGCTCTGCCCGTCTTTCTGCGTGGTATATTGGCGCCCGGCCTTGGTGGGGATCTTGGCATTGCGCGGGATGAGCACGTCCATGAGTCCGCCCATGGTCTCGATGCCGAGCGAAAGCGGCGTTACGTCGAGCAGCAGCAGGTCCTTATTGCGGCCGGCGAGCACGTCGGCCTGGATGGCGGCGCCGAGGGCCACCACTTCATCGGGGTCCACCTCGGTATGCACGGGCCGGCCGAAGAAGTCGGCCACCGATGCGCGCACGAGCGGCACCCGGGTAGAGCCGCCCACCATCACTACTTCGGCGATCTCTTCTTTCGTCAGTCCCGCATCGGCGAGGGCATTACGGCAGGAGTCGATCGTGCGCTCCACGAGCGTGCGGATCAGCGACTCGAACCCAGCGCGGGTGATCAGAAGCTCCTGTCCGTCGATGATGGTGTTATAGCTATCGGTGACGCTCAACTGCTTTTTTGCTTCTTCAGCCGCGAGCCGTAACTGCTGTGCGAGCGACTTATCCGAAGAAATACGGGCATCGTCCCAGCCGGCCCCGGCAGTCCAGTGCCGCACGATGGCGCGGTCAAAATCGTCGCCGCCGAGGTAGGTATCGCCATTGGTAGCGAGTACCTCAAACACGCCGCCGGCGATGCGCAGAATGGAGATATCGAAGGTGCCGCCCCCGAGGTCGTATACAGCGACAACCTTTTCCTCGTCGTTGCGGAGGCCGAGGCCATAGGCGAGGGAGGCAGCGGTGGGCTCGTTCACGATACGGAGAACGTCGAGGCCTGCCAGGCGCCCGGCGTCGCGGGTAGCCTGGCGCTGGGCGTCGTTGAAATAGGCCGGCACCGTGATCACCGCCTTGTTGACCGGTGTTTTTAGGATATGCTCCGCGCGGGCCTTGAGGGCTTTGAGGATGAAGGAGGAGAGTTCGATGGGTGTATAGAACTTCCCGTTCACTTCCACCTTCACCAGGTTGTCGGTGCCGTCGTCGATGACCTTATAGGTGAAATACGGGGCTACGCCTTCCATGTCCCTATAGGATTTGCCCATGAGGCGCTTTACCGAAAAGATGGTGTTCTGCGGCTCGGTTACGAGGTACTGGCGGGCCTCCTCACCTACCGACATGTTGCCGCCGGGGCCGAAGTGCACGATGGACGGCACGAGGCGCGAGTTATCGAACTCCCGGAGCACGGTGGGCTGGTTGGTGCCGGGATGAATGATCGCGATGAGGCTGTTGGTGGTACCGAGGTCGATGCCCACGATCATCTCTTCCTGCTGCAGCGAGCCCGTGCTCATATTGATGGAGATCTTTGCCATAGCCTGCAAAGCTAACGCACAGCAGAAGAACCGGGTAGAACAAATGAACAGGGAACAGGGAATAAGGAACAAAGAATGGCTACCGCAAACCGGGCGACACCAGGGCTACTCCTTCACATCCGTATTCCCTGTTCCTTGTTCCCCCAAAAAAGGCCCCGCACAGCGGGGCCTTACTTCGATATTCATTATTCCTTATTCGCTATTCGATATTCTTACCGCATCAGGTACATCTTGCCGTACCCGCCCTTGAAGAAGCGGTCGGTCTTGTCCTTGGTATCAGCGTCGATCGAGTTTGTGGAGAGGTTGAACTTCTCCATCGACTTGCCATTGTGGTTGGTGATGATGCGGTACAGGTACACCCCGTTGCCGAGTTGCTGGCCATACTGGTCGGTACCGTCCCACTTGTACTCCGTGATGTTGCGGCCGATGTTCAGCGGGCCGAGCTCCGCCTTCGTGATCTCGCGTACGATCTTGCCGGTGACCGTCAGGATCTGGATGCGCAGGTTCTGCGGCACCTCGGCGCCCGTGATGGTGAACACGAAGGCCGTAGAGGTGGTGAAGGGGTTCGGGTAGTTGAAGATGTTGGAGATCGTAGCCTTATTGATTACCTGGAAGGCCACGCGGTACTCGATGCGACCGGCGCCGTTGCCGCTCTTGTCGCGGCCGCTTACGATCAGCTCATACTCCCCGTCCTCCGTGAAGTGGGGATTGAAGCGCACCTTGGCCTCATTGCCGGCCGACGTGGCGGGCTCGAAGCGGAGGGTGTCGGAGTTGAAGGCATAGCTGCGAACGTTGAGCTGCGGATCGCGCACCTGCACCGTCACCAGCGAGGTGTCGTCGAGCAGGCGGTACTTGGCCTCGTCCTTCAGGCGGATCTCGATACCCGGCTTCGCTGCCACGATGTCGCCGTTGAGGATGTGGCGGTTGTCGAAGGTGACGTCGAGGAGCGGGTTGAGGGTATCGCCGCGCACGAAGAAATTCTTGTAGATAAAGTTGTTGAAATGATACAGCTCCGGCTGGTCGTTGTCGGGGTTGACGTCGACGTACATACTGTTAGCTCCGATAAGGCGTGTATCAACCGGGAAGCGCACGTGCAGGGTATCGCCGGCAGGCAAGGGCTTGAAGCGGCCGAGCGGCAGCACGCGGGTCACGTTGTTGCGGTCGGTGATCACCACCTTCACCTTCAGGCTGTCGAAGGCCACATCGCTCACGTTCTTGAAGGCCAGCTTGAAGTCGAGGGGCTCACCCACGTCGAAGGTGTCCTTCATCTGGAAGAGCAGGTTCGGGGCTACAGCGCCTTCGGCTTTGGGTGTATAATAAAGACGCCAGTGATCGAGCTGGTATGGCGTAAACGAAGAGGTATCGGTTACGGTCATGTGGAGCTGCAGGTACGGGTAGGTGGCAGCCGGTACATTTCTGATATCCACACTCGTCTGCGTACGGCTGATGTTGCGAAGGAGTGTATCAACCGAACCGTCGGTTTTGATGCCGATCAGGTTCAGGGATACGGTATCCTGGCTGGGGGCTTCGAGCGAAGTACCACCCCAGTTGAGCTCCTTCCAGGCCGCCGCCGGACCAAAGCGCGGGCTCGTCATGGTGCCGGTGGAGTCGGTAGCCGGGGCCATTACCGTCATGGTCATCACGTCGAACTTGCCGACCGACATGCCCTGTGCCGGGGTAAATGAGGGTCGGTTCTTCTGGAATACGAACGCAAAGGCGCGCGGACGCGTCACCGAGTCGATGAGCGTGAAGCCGGCCTGCTTCAACACGTTGTAGAAAGTATGATTCGTGCCGTACAGGTTGGCATCGTTGATCCAGTGCGAAACGTACTGGTTCAAGTGGTCTTCGCCCCGCATAATACTGCGCAGCACCACGAAGTTGCCGTCGGGGATCTGGTCCAGGAAGGCCACCGCTTTCCGGCGGCCGGCCGTATCGTTGAGGAACTCATAGTTGAAGCGACGGAGCGTATTTGTACAGACAGCGCTGCCGTACTGGCCGCTGCCGTTGACCCACGGGCGGAACGTGGTCTTGTCGAACACATTGAACACCATGGAATAGTTACAGGCGTTGCGGATATAGTTTACCCCGTTCACATTGATCACGAGGTCGCCGGCCTGTCCCGTAGCGTATCCGGTGCCGAAGACGCCATTGCGGATATAGAGCTCATGCTGCACCGGGTTGAACTGATAGCGGCGGCTCGCCGAATCAAGTCGCATACGGCTAAAGCGGGTACCCTGGTGCTGGAAATAGTGCGATTGGTTGTAACCCGTGTCGGTGCCGGCCCGATAGAGGAAGGAGGCCTCCGCCCAGTTGGGTACGCCGCTTGTCACCACCTCGGCAACACGCCAGTAATAGACCGTGTTGTCGCGGAAGTTTACGCTTGGATTAAACTCCACGATACCACCCGGGGCATTGAGGTCATTGGAGACTTTCAGGGGCGAATTGAACATGGCCGTCGTATCAAGCTCCATCCGGTAGGTGCGCGTACTCGCGAACGGATTCGCCGTCGACACCACGAACTTCACGTTCTGGCGGTTTACGATGGAAAAGTTGTAAGGGTATACAGGACGCGCCTCGTCTTCGTAGATGAAGATATCCTTGGTGATGCTATTGTTGTTTTCAAAGAGTTCGTCCACGGCGCCATCGGCATCTACCGTAACGGTAATGCGGTTGAGTCCTTTGTCGCGCAGTGGCTCAATGGGCACGTCGATCGAGATCGAATCGCGGAAACGGATGCCGCGGAGGGTATCTCGGTAGATGACCAGGCTGTTGCCGCCCGGGAACTCGCGCTTCACCTCCACCACGATCGAGTCGCTCACGGCACGGCCCATGTTGAGCACCTGCGCGCGCAGGCGGAAGGAGTTGTCGGCGACCGATACGAAGCTCGGGCTCGTGCGTACCAGCGGGTCTTCGATCACGTAGTCGGGCTGGGCATGCGGGTTGAGCGTGATGGCCGGGTCGCCGTTGAGGTTGGATTCCTCGCAGGTGGCGCGGGCATAGAAGTCCTCCTGCGTGTTCACCGCAAACACGTCTTCGGTGGAGTGCATCAGGATCTCCCCGATGGAGGCGCCGTAGCTCTTGTAGGTAATATGCTGGTAGATCCGCGCGCTGAGCAGGTGCAGGTAGTCGGTGATCCCGAAGTGGCTCGAGGCAATAAAGCCGATGGAGCCGCGGTTCGGAGCCATGACGAACTGTTCCGACAACGTTTCCAGCGCGCTGAGGCGCGCCGAATTGCCGCTGTACACATTACCGACATTACAGCCAAGGGCCATGAACATCGGGTACTTACCCGGGTTGTTGTATTGATCCGGGTTGTTGAGGTTGTATTCGAGGTGGCTGGAGGCGGAGTGACCGAAGTAGGTGATCAGCGAGATGCCTTCGGTAAAGAGGCGGTCGAGCTCACCGCTGTTGATCTGCTCCACGGTGTTGGCGCTGTTCTTCAGAAAGGTGGTGACCTTGGCGCCGTACAGGGTGTCGGAGATGATCCTTCCGTACTGGCCGAGGTAGGCTGCCAGGATCGCGTAAAGCGTCGGCTCGGTGGAACCCGACAGGTGTACCACGTTCTTCATCCAGGCCTTGTCGGCAATGAGGGGCGACTGCAGGCGCTGCGCGGCTTCGTACTGCTTCACCTTGCTGAGGTAGGTCAGGATCTCGGTACCCGAGATCACCGAAAGGCGCCCTACCGGCGTACGCTGATTGGACGTACCGGGCTCGGCCGTGAGCATGTTGTCGGAGGCCGGGTTGCCGAAGGTCGGCACGAGGTTGAGCCGGGCCATGGTGGGCTGCGCTTCGCCGTTGCGGGCCGACACATAATTGACGCCTTTGCCGATAATAAAGAGGTGGCGCGGGTCGATGCCAAAGCGGTTGCGGGCAAAGCGCGTGAAGTTCACGATCGAACTCGGATGCATCTTGATGCCGAATGCGAACTGGTCCACGAGCTCGTCGATCAGGTAGACCTTAGCGGTATAGGAGCCGCCGTCGGTGGAGCTGCGGTAGGCACGGTAGGCTTCCACCGGGTTGGTACCGTTGACGGTCTGCGTGAGGGCCGCATTGGTCACGATCAGGTAGTTGCCCTGGTTGGCGGCGAGGTTGTAGTTGACGAAGGTGCGCGGCGTGAGGGTGCTTACCGTTTGGGCAGTCGCAGGCGTTTCACCGCGTACCATCACGAGGCGGCGGGGCGTTGCCGACGGCGGAAGCACGAAGCGGTACTGGCCGGCCGTGGCCGTGTTGGCCACGAGGCGAAGGCCGTTCGTCAGGTCGAGGAGCACGGGAGCGGCGCTGCCGGCGCTGAAGTTGCTGACCTGGATATATTGCCCCACGGCGGTTGCCGGCAGGGTGAAGTCGAAGCTGGTGGCATTGCCGAAGTTGAAGAGACGCGGGTAGGTGAGCTCATACTGATGGACCACCATTCTGTCGCTACCAAACGTAGTGACGTTGGTAACTGCCACGGAGGCCGTGCCGGAGGCAAAGCGCGTTACGGGTACCGCCACGCTGTCGGTGACCTCGTTGAAGTAGTTGATCGGGCCGCCCATCAGCGAGTCGCCGTTCAGGTTTACGCGGTAGCGGCGCGGGTTGGTAGCGGTGCCGGCCATGGCGATCCGGAACTGCGGCGTGGGTGCAGCGCCTGTATAGGGAAATAACCCCGTCAGCGACGTGGTGAGGGTAGCGTTGGTGGCGATGTTGCTGGAGCTCCAGCCCTCGGCGCGGTCGTAGGCCGACGAGTACATGTAATCACCCACATTCACGGCATAGCCCGCGGAGATCTGGTTCTTGAAATAGTTGCCGGCCTTGTGGATGAAGTAGGGTTCCGGTGTAAGCGATGTGCCGGCCACGTTGTTGGCGGTGGTTTCGAGGCGCTTGTTGTTGCCTTCGTTCACCGTGAGGAAGTAGGTTGCGGTGTCGGTCTGCAGGCTCCAGCGGCGGTTCATCTGGTAGGCAGGGTCGCGGTAGAGGATGTTGTCCGGGCCGCCGTCGTTCATCTCCCCCCAGAACTCGATGTAATCGCTGCCACCGAGGACACCGTTGGCCACCGAGGTAAACAGGGGTACTTCCTTTCCGTTGCGGAACAACTGGAAGTGTGGTGCCGGCACCGAGCCGAGGCCTGCCGCCGCGAGGGTCGCCTGCGGGATGCGGTACAGGCCGTTACTGCCCACTTTGAACTTGAAGTAGGTTTTGCCGTGGTCGATCCACTCGTTGTTGTATTGCTGGGCCTGGGCGGTAAACCCTGCGAGCACCAGTAATGCGAGTAAAATCCGTTTCATAGTAAGGTGTTTGGAGGTAGGATGATTGGATGTTTATTTATTGATCCCTCCCAGGTCGAGGCTGAGCGAGAACACATGGGTGTACAGCGCGCTGCTCTGGTTGGCGAGGTTGGTAAAGGCATAATCGATGCGGACGTTGCCGAGCCGGAAGCCGGCGCCGAGGCTCGGCTGGTAGATCCATACTTTTTTCTGGTTGGTCGTGTCCTTGTCGGCGAGGGCGCGCTGGAAGTTGTTGACGCCGCCGCGGAGGAAGAGGACGCCGTTGATGTTGGCCTCCAGCCCGATGCGGGGATCGATGTTGAGGCCGTTGGAGCTTACAAGGGTGTTGCGCTGCCCGTCGAAGGTGAGGTCGAAGTTGGCCTCGGCCAGCAGGCCTACCTTCTTGCCGAGCTTGAAGTCGCGGGCGGCGCCGAACACGAGGCGCGGGGCCGTCATCTCGGTGGAGCGCACGGGAATGTCGTTGTTGGTGAGGTAGAGGGCTTCCTTTTCCTGGTCGGTGAAGTTGAACGACCAGGTGTTGAAGGTGGTGGTGATGTCGCGGCCCACGAGCCCGAAGCGCCACTTCTTGACCTGGAGCTGCAGGCCGGCGTCGAGGCCGAAGCCCCAGGCCTTGGCGAAGGTGCCCACAGAGCGGTGGATGACCTTGGCGTTGATACCGAACTGCATCTTGCGGTTGCCCCGGTCTTTCAGCTTTTGAGCAAGGGAGAACAGGAAGGCATAGTCGGCCGAGGAGAAGGAGCGGATATTGTTGTAGTTGATGGTGCCGTCGGGCTCCACCAGGAAGAGCGTGTTGGGAATGTCGTCGACTCCGAAGCGCAGGGCCGTGATGCCGAGGGCGCGGCGGCCGCCGGCAAGGGGGGTGGCGAAGGAAGCATAGTCGTATTTGCCGATCCCGGAGAAATACTCGGCGTGCATCGCGTTTACCTGCTTATAACCGAGGTGGGTGAGGCCCGCCGGGTTCCAGTAGCCGGCGGTTCCGTCGTTGACGGAAGCCACCTGGGCGCTGCCCATGGCCAGGCCACGGGCGCCAACGCCGATGTTGAGGAATTCATTCGAGTATTTGCGAAACTGCGCCCCTGCAGACAGGGAAAGCAGCAACGCTCCACAGAGGAGCGGGCGGGACGGGTTCATTCGGACGATTTTCGGGTCTTCAATAGTTTTGGAGCTGTTCTGAGACAGGGCCAGGCTCTTTACAAATGTACTTCACTTTACGCGGTCAAGCGAATACCCCTAGCCCAACCGGTCCAAAACATCGGTTAATTTCCACTTTTGGAACAAATGGCATGCCTGAGTTAAGAACAAGGTTTAGGGGGTTTAGATGGTTTAGGAGGTCAGGGCCTCGCATATAAATACGGGTAAAGCCGGCAAATAGTTGGCTAGCAACCTCAAATAGGCCCTAGGCTCATTCGTTTCCATTAACCACCGGCTACCAATCCGTACCCCCAAACCGCCTAAACCTCCTAAACCCTCCTAAACCTATATTTGCGCCCATGAATCTCATCGAAGAACTGCGCTGGCGGGGCATGATCCAGGACATCATGCCGGGAACCGAGGAACAATTACTCAAAGAGCCTACAGCGGCTTATATCGGCTTCGACCCGACGGCCGACTCCCTTCATATCGGGTCGCTCGTGCCCATCATCCTGCTCGTGCACCTGCAGCGGGCCGGCCATAAGCCCGTTGCTCTTGTAGGGGGCGCCACCGGGATGGTCGGAGACCCCTCGGGTAAAAGCGCCGAGCGCAACCTTCTCGACGAAGCCACCCTCGACAAGAACGTGGCGGGCCTCCGGGCTCAGCTCGGCCGTTTCCTCGACTTTTCCGGCACCGGTCCTACGGCGGCAGAGCTGGTCAACAACTATGACTGGTTCAAAGGACTCGACTTCCTGAGCTTCATCCGCGATGCCGGCAAACACATCACCGTCAATTACATGATGGCCAAGGACTCCGTGAAACGCCGCCTCGAAGGCGATAGCGGCCTTTCCTTCACCGAATTCACCTACCAGCTCATCCAGGGCTACGATTTTTACTGGCTTTACCAAAACAAGGGTGTCAAACTCCAGGCGGGCGGCTCCGACCAATGGGGTAATATCACCACCGGTACCGAGCTCGTACGCCGTAAGGCGGGCGGCGAGGCCTTTGCCTTTACCTGTCCCCTCATCAAAAAGGCCGACGGCACCAAGTTCGGTAAGACCGAGGCTGGCAACGTCTGGCTCGATGCGGGCCGTACCTCGCCTTATGAATTCTACCAGTTCTGGATCAACGCCACCGACGAAGACGTGGTGAACTGGATCCGAATCTTCACGTTCCTGCCGCAGGACGAGATCAACGCGCTCATTGCCGAGCACGACGCCGACCGGAGCAAGCGGGTGCTGCAGAAGCGCCTTGCCGAAGAGCTTACCGTGTTCGTGCACGGCAAAGAGGCACTCGCGGAAGCCATCGCCACCACGCAGAAGCTGTTCGACAATGCGAGCGCGCCGGCCGAGAGCCTCTCGGTGGAGGACCTCGAGAGCCTTTCAGGCATCCAGAAGATCTCCTGCCCCCTCTCCCACTTCGAGAACGGCACCGACATCGTGTCCTTCGTGACCGAGTTCGGCATCTACAAGAGCAAGCGCGACGCCCGCGAGCGGATCCAGGGTGGCGGCCTCAGCCTCAACCGGCACAAAAGCACCGACATCAACCGGAAGCTCGACCCTTCTCTCCTGCTCCACGGCCAGTACCTGCTGGTGAACGAGGGCAAGAAGAAGGTCTACCTCGTAAAAGCGGAGTAAACGAATTGCCCCCAAGAAAAAGCCCCGGCAGTATCGCCGGGGCTTTTTCTTGGCCTTACTCCCCGTCAGGAATGTCGGCTTCCCGGTAAAAGATCCGCTTCCCGGCGGCAGCGCCGGCGTGCACCATCTCGTCGGCCCCGGCAGAAGAACCGCCGATGCGGAGTACGGCGTCGCAGTGCCCGATGAGGCGGAGGGCCACCGGGTGAAAGATCTCGTTGAAGGCATCGTCGCCGATGGCTTTGGAGCCGGCAGCCTCAATCAGCGGCAGGGCAAACCACTCGCCGAGTACCGGCAGGTGCCCGCGCCGGTAGAGGCGCAGGGCGCAGTCGGTCATGGCTTTGACATTGGCTTCGATCAGTTCGGGTTGGTCATTAGTGCCGGAGCGGTAGGGGCCGGCAACGAGGATCATCATAAGAAAGGGTTTTGGATTGTTGGAATGTCGGGACACGCCATGGAGCGTCCGTACGCGTGTTATAAGAAGGAAGGGGAAGCAGCATGCTGCATACGTGCGCTATAGCAGCTGATGTAGCGCGGCGTATTGCAGCAGCAGAATCGTTTTGCCGTCCCGTATTTCCCCGGAAGCGACCATGGCCATCGCCTGCGCAAACGGGAGCTCCAGCACCTCGATGTCTTCCTGCTCGTGGGCGATGCCGCCACCATCGTCGACCTGCATGCTGCGGTCGTATTCGGCCACGAAGAGGTAGAGCAGCTCCGTAACGGAGCCGGGCGACATATAGGTTTCAAACACCTTGCGCACCTCGTGCACGCGAAAGCCCGTCTCTTCCTCGGTCTCCCGACGGATGCAGTCTTCGGGGTTGTCGCGGTCGAGGAGGCCCGCCGGCACTTCGATCAGCAGGCCGTCGGGGTTGCCGTTCACAAAGGTGGGCATCCGGAACTGCCGTGTGAGGATCACGGTGCCGCGGGTGCGGTTGTAGAGCAGGATGGCCGCGCCGTTGCCGCGGTCGTAGGCCTCGCGGCTTTGCGCCTGCCAGGTGCCGTCGGCGCGGCGGTACTCGAAGTGGATCTTGCGGAGGGTATACCAGTTGTCGGAGAGCACTTCCGGCTGTACGTTGCGCACGCGTTCGTTCATGAAAGGAATTCGTTTGGCCAAATCTAGGTCCCCGCCGCCCCGCGCGCAGGCCTCTATGCATGAATTGTCGTTCTGTACGGGTGGGCTGGTCCGAATGCCTGATGCCCAATGGGTAATCCCTGCGCTGCGCTACGGGAAGACAACGTAAGCTGGTAATGAATCGAAAACCCACGGCTGATCCCTCGGCTACGCTCGGGATGACAACGTGGGCTGGTTCTCGATTACCGATCCAAGGCTTTACCAAGAGATGACGGTTATGTATTGTCGCACATAATGCAACCGTTTCTCTACTTCCCCCATCAATCCATTCTCCCATTAGCACATTACCCCATTAGCACATTAACTCACTATCTTCGGCTCCGTATGAAAAACGCACTGCTCCTGCTTGCCTTTGCAGGCTTCTCTGCCAAAGGCCTTGCCCAGACCAAGACTACCACGTTGCTAGTGGGCACCTACACCCATAAAGGACACAGCACCGGCATTTATACCTTCTCATTCAACCCGGCAGATGCCGCCACGGCGCCGATCGATTCGGCGAAGGCTTCCAACCCGTCGTTCCTCGTACCCGCTCCCAACGGCCGCTACGTGTATGCCGTGAACGAGGACGGGAAGGCCGACGGGGGCGGACGCCTGAGCGCCTTCCGCCTCGACAAGGGCCGCCTCTCGTTTATCAACAGCGTACCGTCGCAGGGCGACCATCCCTGCTATGTGATGGTGGATGAGAAAGGCCGCAACGTGGTCGTAGGAAACTACAGCAGCGGCACCGTAGCCCTCTTCGGCGTGGCGCCCGACGGTGGCGTCAGCGAATCCCTTGTCTCCTTCAATCACACCGGCAGCGGCCCGAACAAGGCCCGCCAGGAGGCGCCGCATGTACACGCCACGGTGCTGAGCCCCGACGGCGACTACGTACTCGTGCCCGACCTCGGCACCGACAAAGTGGTGATCTACCGTATCAGCAGCAAGAACAGCCGGCTCGACGCGCTCGACCGCTCCGTGGCCCTCACGCCGGGCTCGGGCCCGCGTCACCTTGATTTTCACCCCAACGGCAAGTGGGCCTATGTGACCCAGGAGCTGACGGGCACCGTGAGTGCGTTCCGCTACGGCAAGGGAAAGCTCGAGCACCTGCAGGAGATTTCCCTGCTGGCCGACAGCAGCAGGAAGGGCAGCAGCGCCGACATCCACGTATCGCCCGACGGCAAGTACCTCTATGCCTCGAACCGTAATCCTACGAACCACCTCGCCATCTTCCGCATTGATCAAAGTACCGGGCAGTTGACGCCGGTAGGGCACCAGCCTACGGGTGGCCTCGTGCCGCGCAACTTCTCCTTCTCCCCCGACGGGGCCTGGCTACTGGTCGCCAACCAGGAAAGCGACAGCATCACTGTCTTCAAAGTAGACAAGGTCACCGGCCTGCTCACGGATACGGGTAAGCGCGTCGCGGTGCCCAGCCCCGTGTGCCTGCAGTGGGTGGAGAAATAGCAGGTGAGCGAGTGAGCAGGTGATTTGTGCATTGCCCCATATTTCGCATGATTACATACGATAAGTGAGTTGTTTCAATACACTGACTTAAAGCCAGGAGAATCGATTAAACAACTACCAGCATCCATCACGGACCCGAATAAAAAGGGGCTGTCTCTTTGTATTGAGACAGCCCCTTTTCTATTCCAGAAGAAATTTCCGTAGTACCGGTAGCATGATTCCTTCTCGAGTTCACTTGCTCACCTGCTCACCTGCTCACCCACTACCATCCCCCGATCACCGTGCGCAGTTTCCCCCAGAGCTCGTTGTCGAAGCCGGATGAAGCGAGGGTGACGCCGCCCGCTGCGTTGCCGAGCCGTACAACTACAAGTCCGTGTGCCCGTGATACGTAGATCTTCTGGTCGTTCTTTCCGAGCGCGGCAAAAAGGTCGGCGGGCGCCTGCGGCAACAGGGCGCCGGGAAAGGTTTGCTGCGTCTGTGGCACCATAAAGGAGCTTTTCCCGTTGAGCCAGGTAAGGTAGCCGTAGGAGGCATTGAGGGCCTGCGTGCTGTTGACCTGCGTAGCCAACCAGCCACTGTCGGCGATTGAGGTGCCGCTCCACTGCCCCATGTGCTGCAGCAGAAGCCCGAAGCGGGCCGCGCTGCGCGCCGTACTGCCATAGATCAGATTATACCCGCTCATGAACCAGAGGCCGTTCATGCCGATGCGGTCGCGGACCCTCTGTGCGAAATACTGGTTGTACGAAACGCCGGTGGCCACCTCGATCACGTCGTGAAGCTTATTGTGCGCACCATTGTGATAGGCCCATCGCGTGCCGGCATCGGCACGATAGCGAAGGCAGGCCGGCGTGGTGCAGTCGTCGTCAGCAACGGCGTCGTCAAGACCGGAGGTCATGGTGAGGAGGTGCTTCACCGTAATAAGATTTTCTTTCGCGAGGGGGGCACTCGTCCAGCCGGTGCCGAGGTACTGCGACACCTTGTTGTCGATGTTGAGGCGTCCCTCCTGCACGGCGATGCCGGCGAGGAGAGCCGTTGCCGTTTTGCCGGCGGAAGCCCAGTACCAGTTCGAGTCGGCGCTGAAGGTGCCAAAGTATTTCTCGTAGGCGATGCGCCCGTTCTTCAGGATGATGAAGGCTTTTGTGTTTTTGCTTTGCAGCCAGGGTGCCAGGGTGTCGAGGGCTGCGCTGTTCCAGCCGGCAGTGGCGGGAGCAATCGTTTCCCAGGCGGGGCTGCCCGAAGGCGGGAAGTAAGCGGCGGCCGGCGCGACCGGTGGGGTTACCGGCGGCGGGTCGTCGTGCGTATTCTTCTTACAGGAAAGAAGCGCGAGCAGGAGCGCACAGAAAAGCAGTGGTCGGGTCATGGAAGGCAAATATGCTGTTTCTGACAACCAGGATCTCTGAAAGTTTAACGACCGCCGGAAGGCTCCGCCCCTTCGAGATAGGCCTTCAGGTCGAGGAGGCGCTGCCGCACCTCGCGTTGCAGGCGGCGGCGCGCGAAGGCGCCGAAGAGCACGAACGGGAACCGTAATGCGTACGCATATACGAAGACTACCTCCGTGCCGCCCGCGGCTTCCCTGAAGTTCCAGGAGCCGGCAAAGTCTTTAAAGAGCCAGGGGCCGCGCGTCATCTTTACGGCGGCCACGCGCGGCGGCCGGAACGACACATATTCCGTTTCCATGCCGAGGCCGTTGTGCGCCACGCACCAGGCCCGCACGCCGACGGCCGCACGGGGAGCACCGCCCAGCAATTCTGCTTTCACCAGGAAGGTATCCCATTCGAGCCTTCGGCTGTAGTCCTGCGTGATGTCGAACACCGCTTCAGGCGGGCGCAGAATGTGAATGGAGTCTTGCAGGCGCGGCAAGGCAAAAAGGTTTTAGAGGTTTTGACGGGTTTTGAAAGGTTGAGGGCGCAACCTTGCGACGGAGTGACGCGGGCCTATCAGGTTGTTCTAAGAACGGAGGCAGCTCTTGTTCGGTAGATCTACGGTTTGCCTGCAGCGCACCAGGCTCCGTTCCGGATCAGGGCTTTCGGGTGAAGATCCATTTGTCGTCCTTGTAGCCTTTCTGGAGCTCGAGCCGGTCGGCGCTGATGGCGCGTACCACCCACACCTGCTCTTCGCCTTCCTGGACGAGCACCAGCGCACCCTTTCCGGTATCCAGCTTCCACGTGCCGGCGGACTCCATCTTGCCCAGCTGCAGGCGACAGGTTCCGTCAGGGCGCAGGTCGAAGTAGGTGCCGGCAAAAAGCTCGGATACGATGCGGAGTTGCTCTTCGGTGCGGCCCGGCTGCTCGCGGCGCCGGAAGTACCATTTGCGGGCGAGCTGCTCCTTCGAAACCGCCACCGGTGCAGCGGCCGCAGGCTTCGGCCCCGGCGTCATTTGCGTTGTAGTATTCGCGCGACGCAGCTCGTATCCGCCCTTGCGGTCCATCATCAGCAGCAGCGCCGTATCGGACACCGACAGGAGGCGCACGTTGTTGGTCTGCCCGCGGTCGGAGGCCATGGTCAGCGTCTTGGTAGCGCCCACGTAGGCCCAGTTGCCGTCTTCGCTTCTGCCCATCATCGAAGCCCGGTAGCGGCCATCGGCGGAGAAGGTCATGGCCATATCCGCAAACATCTTGCGGGCCATCTCGAGGTCGGCAGGGGCGGCGCCGGAGGAGTCGATGAGGCGGAAGAATTTCCAGGTGCCGGCGATGGCGGCGTCACTTTGGGCGGAGGCATTCAGGCAAAGCAGCAGGAGTACGGGGAGCAGTAGCTTTTTCATGGTTCGTAAAGATATGCCAACCGGGAAGGCGGCGCTCCCGGGGAACCGGGAATCATACAAAAGCCGCCCGGTGGGCGGCTTTTGCTTTATTGTGGTACCATGGCGACGCGTCATGACGCATCGTTACCGGAGGGAGAAAGGAGGGCTATCTACTCCACATGCACCTGCTTCTTGATCAAGCGGCAATCCCCAACCACACTACGTTTGCTTCTTCATCTATCTTTGTAATTGACTATTTTTCAATTAGTTACAAATTATCTGTTTGGTTTTCAACGTTTTTGCAAGGTCAATTACCAAGATAGATCCAAACGAGTTTATGGCAATTGTTATGGCAATTTTTTACACCACCTTCAGGTTCTAAATCAATTTATATGGCTTCAGTCAACCTGATTTTGGACAAACGATCCACCAACAAAGAAGGGCAAAATCCAATCAAGCTGATCGTCAATTATGAGGGTACCCAACGTAGGTTCTCCATCCGGGAGTTCAGCACCCCGGATGCGTTCAAGGAACTATCCCGGTCCAATAAGCATCACCTGAAGGCCCGGTGGAAGGAACTCCAAGCCAAAGTCGATAAGGCAGAAGCAATCATTGAGAAGCTTGATTTCAACTTCACTTGGGAACGGTTCAAGGCCAACTTCAATACAGAGTTCGATATCGTAACCAAGGGAACCAAGATCCACTTGGAAGCCCTTTATCAACCGATGATTAATGAACACGAAGCCAACGGGCGGTTCAAGTCTGCGGCTCACTACCACAATTCAATCACCTCGTTGAAGAAGTTTGCCGGGGATGCGGTGACCCTGCAGGATGTGAAGGTGGAGTTCCTGCAGCGGTACAAGAAGCATATGCTTGTACAAGGAAGGTCGATTTCGACCGTATCCACCTACCTCCGACCGCTCAAGACGGTATACCTGAAGGCCATCAGCGATGGCCTGATTGGATCTGGATCCTACCCTTTCGGCAAGAACGGATATAAGATTGGCGCATCCAGATCAGCCAAGTCAGCCCTTAACCAAGATCAGATCGTGGCGCTCTGGAACTTCAAACCACGAACGGAGAAGCAGAGGCAAGCCAGAAGCTTTTGGTTCTTCTCCCACTTCTGCAACGGGATGGCCCCGGTTGATATCGCTCACCTGAAGTGGACCAACATCAAAAACGGCCATATCGTCTTTTACCGGAGAAAGACCATGCATAGCAACAACACCCCTGAACCGATCTTCATTGAGATCAATCCCCACATCCAAGCCATCATCGATGATTATGGATCCAAAGATGGTCCATTCATCTTCCCCATCATCGATCCAAAGGCCACGGGGAAGAAACAGTTCACTCAAGCGGAGAGGTGGGCTAAGGCGGTTACCAAGAGCCTCCGTTGGGTATCCAAGGAACTGACTCCCGGTGTGACCATCAACTTCTATTCAGCCCGGCATACCTATGCAAACAAGATGATGATTAACGGGGTACCGGTGGCCCACATTTCCGCAGGTCTTGGACACTCCGATCAAAAGACCACCCAAAATTATCTCGGCACCCTTCCGGCCAACATACAGAAGCAGTATTCAAGGATCCTTACCGACTTCATTGAACCTGATCGGAAGCCAATTCTGAAAGCAGTTTAAAAGCAAGGCCGGTGATCACCGGCCTTTTTTATAGCTTTATCCGCATGAAGAAAATCATCACTCTCCTTTTTCTGACCCTCCCCCTATCGATGATAGCTTCAAGTCAAACACTTCAACTTCTCCTTCAGCTTCGAAACAAGAAGCCGGAACAGATCGAAAACATCCTTTCCGGAACCCGGTGGTCCGTTTGGCAAGCATGGGGACCATCTGACTCGACCGTTGGTAGCATCACATATGCACTCGACAAACGATCTGACGAATCCCCGGCTAAAGCCTTACTCACGATAATGTTCATGAAGGGAAATGTCAGAAACCGTGTCCAATGCAATGTGTTCAGAAAATCTCAAAGTGACTTAATTGTATCACATATAAAAGCCGGTGGCTATAAGTATACCAACACTAAGTTTGAAGATAACCTGCTAATCAAAACATATCAGAAGGGTACCGAAGGGATTGAAACCCGCATTGACACAAAGGAAATCACGGTATATGAGTTCCATATATATGACCTATAAGCGACCATACTAACCCGGAAACGGGATAGATGGATTTCAAAAGGTTTCTAAGACAGCTTGCACTATTCGAAGGCATTCGGCTCAACGCCTATCAGGATCAAGTGGGGATCTGGACCATCGGGATTGGAACGATCCGGTATCCGGATGGAACCCCGGTTATGAAGGGTGATAAGATAACCCTTGCTCAAGCCTATCAATATGCGGAAGTTGAAGCAAGACACATGCTTGCTGCACTCACGAAGATGCTTAAGGTTCCGCAGACAGAAGAACAACTGATCGCCCTCCTATCCCTCCAATACAACATCGGCACAGCCGGTCTTGCATCATCAACGGTGATGCGATCCATTAACGCCAAGAAGGATATCGCCACGATTGAACGGGCATGGTTGATGTGGAACAAGGGAACCATCGATGGGAAGAAAGTTGAGATCCCCGGCCTTGCCACCAGAAGGAAAAGTGAGATCAAGATCTATAAAGGCTTACTCAAACCTTAATGCAAGAACCCCGGTGATCACGGGGGTTCATCATTAGAGAGCGTCCTGAAAAATAGTTTGCGACCTAAATACGGCCTATTGCTTGACCTCCGGGAGATCGGGCGGGGTCTTGATATCAGATGCTGGAGGATCGGCTGTATTGGGCTTAAAATCGGTCACGGTATCAACGATTGAATCCACCTTCTTATCAAGTCCATCAACGGTCTTTTCTCCCAACTTCCGGAAGATCCGAACCAGACCCTTGAGAAAGGGGATCTGCGGCATCAGCACCGACAAATTTTCTGACACCGATGTGAGTTCGTAAAATGCGATCAGCACCGTTATCACGAAGGATAGGTAATACCCGGCAATAATGGGAGCCATCAATGTATCGATGAAGAACACGGAGATCAGCAGGATCAAGTAGATACACAATTTTTCCAATAGACCCTTTCTCAACTTCCGGGAGGTGATGGGATCAGAGATCCTCACAGCCTTCATCAGCCCGGTTACCACATCAATGATTGTGAGAGCCGTAATGATGTACACATACGAATGGATTCCTGCGAAGAAGATCCAGATAGCAATCATGGCCTTGAATACGCTTCCCTCCAAAAATTGGTTCCAAAGCTTTTGCAATAACAGTTTAACGTAGTTCATGGGGGAATCAATCTTTGGTTGGTGTAGCGCATTCCTTTTGAGATCGAACCACGTTTAATACAAAGCGGAATACAACTCCGCTAACCCTATCGCCGGTATCATCCCGGAAGGGAACAAGGGAGGTGGATCGGTTGAACTCCCAACCCTCTGCGTATTGCAGGTAGGTCAGGAAATCTTCTGCGATCAGCAAGTTATCGCTGATAACCTCTGTTTGCAGATCCACCTGATCCGCAGCCACCATATCACCGATGGTCACCTTGAAGCTGTATCCAAGCATCTTTCCGGATACCGTGGCTTCAAGGAACTCAATATTAACCACCGGGTAGGACAAGTTTCGTTCAGCCGAAAATTCAAAATCATCGGCCCATACCACCTCGTTCACCTGACCGTGGTTGGTCAGGTAGGTGATAAGCTTCTTCTTGATCTGTTGGAGTGATAGCATAATGGGTTAATAGGCTCTTACTCCGAATCCTCCCAAGGACGGCTTTGAGGGAAGTCAAAGAGGGAAACATTGATTGATTCCTCATCTCCGTTGAATGCATCCGGGAACAGGTCTTTGGTGGCCACAGAGGTGACCCACCGACCGTCAAGCATCTGCCGGGCGTAAAATTGGTTGGCACCATCGGTCATGCCTTGCCATTGCGTGACCACGTTTTGATCGATTACGTAAACCATGATTAAACTTTTCTGCTTAGGCGGGCAAGCAATAGGTCAACAGCGGTTGACAATATGGCTACCTCAGATGTGGTCAGACCCTTACCGGAAATAAGGAACGATATCTCCTTATCGGTGAAGTAGTTTGCCACACCTGCGTTATTACAGGCACCGATATACATCGATATGTTCGGCGTTGATGGTGAGTTCAGGGTCGTGGAAGCAGCGATCTCAACCCCGTTCTTGAACAACCGACCATCCGTTGAATTGATTCGGGAGCCTAAATAGAAGCTGGATCCGTTCGTATTTCCGGACATACCAATCATACCCCCGGAGGTCATGATATATGCCGCAGCGGAGTCTGAACTACCGTTACTATAGTTATTGCCTCTTGAGTGAATCATGAACATCGAGTTGTTGGCAACACGATTACCGAACAGGCTCTCCGTTGTCATACCACTCGTTGACGTTGATGTTCTTGAATAAACACCCAAGTGAGCATCGTTGATTGTTGCTGCGCCGGAAGGACCGGGCCGGTATGTGGTCACACCGTAGTTACTGACCCCGTTGAACTTCACCCCCGTAATCCTATGGTCTGGACCACCCGCCCAAGTGATATTGTAGGCGGTGTTCTTGAAGCTTAAGGATTGGCTTTCGGCCATATTGCCAAGCAGGAACCACATCTCTGAGATCTTGGTCGTATAAAGAGAATTGGCCTTCAACGTGGTGACGAAGTTGTGGATCGCATACTTCTCTGTATTGTTCACGGTATAGCCGGTGGCCACCAACCTTGTGAAGTAAGCCTGAGCATCAGTATCAAAGGACGTGACGGTGTTCCTACGCTTTGAAAAGCCGGAAAGAATCATAGGTTAGGCACTTAGGTCACCGGCAAGAAGCCACGTATCAGCAGCTACCTTGATCAGCGTTCCCACCGAATACTGAACCCTTGTCTTATAGGCGGCATCGGCAGAATTTAGGGTCACTCCGGAAGCCGGGGAGAACGTGACCTGTCCTGTCCCGGTTTGGCTGAAGGATAAGCTGAATCCAATAGCTATGGTTGTTCCCGAAGGAATTGTGGCGGTTACCCCGGAAGTGGAGTTGAACCGAAGCAGCTTGTTGTTATCTGCAGCAGCGATGGTATATGTGGTACCGGTCAGGACATCGATGGTGATGTGAGGATTGACGGGGGTATACCCAAGGGCCGTGGTGACTTGCGAAGATGTTACACCGGTCAGGTACCCCGCATTGTTGGTAAAGCCGGAATTGGAGGTCGGGAAGGCTACCCATTGGCCATCACCCCGTAGGTATTGGGCGGTGGTCCCGCTGTAGCCGATGATGCGATCAAACTCAACATCACCGTTGGCCGCTGCGATCTCCTGATCCACATAATCCAACATGGCTTGGTTGGCCTGAAGGTGTTGGGGGATATCAACAACAGCCGTGAGGATCGATGTTAGTTGACTATTAAGTTGTGTTCTGGTTGGCATAGGTCAGTTATCGTTCAATGAACCATCCGATGGATCCGCTGCTTATGTTGGTATCGGGGTTGTCCGAATAGGTCACCAACGAATTCTTCTTCAGGTGGTCAATCAGACGCAGCTTAAAGGAAGCTGCATTGTTGTCATAGTAATTCTTTAATGCTTCCAACTCCTGCAGCGATACCGACTCCGCCCCATCATCACTTAAACGAAGGACACCCTTGTTTGTGACCTTATATTGGTTCAGGATAAGAAAGTCAGCAGCAACCGCCCAAACCATCCATGGCTTCACATAATCGTTAAGCACTTCAGTATAAGTTTCGCTGAGGGTGGTCCCGGATTGGATTTGATCGGCAACTGCTTGGATTAGGGATCCGTACAGGGTGGATCCAAGAATTTGCTTCAACTGGATCTCCTGAACTGAGTGAATTACCTTGGCTAAAACCTTCGCATCAACGTTGGATTCAACCAAGGCTTGATCCTTCAGATGGCGATCTGATATAAGCAGAACATTAGGCATAGATAGAAAAAGCTTTGATGGTTAGTATGTCAACCACACCACCCTTCGAGGTATTCTGCAATTCTGTAACTTTCAGCTTCAACCAAAAACAAACCGATGTTCGATTTCGAAGAAAATATGATTCCCAATTACGATACTGACGCATACGAAGCCGCTGAGACATTCTTTATGGAAACAATCCGACCCATAGCATACAAGTTTGTTAGGGAGAAAAAAGAAGAAGGATGGTCCTTTAACCTTGCCGACGATTATATTGCTAACCCCGGAATGGGAACAGTCAGCTTAGGATTCGAAATGCACAGGAAGCCAGAATATAAAGGCATTTTTGTTTCAATTAGTTCTGAACCTTGGAGTGAGGATATTGTCATGAAGGCAACCCACGAAAAGAACCTCAACATGCCATTCCAAGCCGAAGAACCTATAGAACAACTTACTCCTAAATTCATCGAGATGTACCTAAGTAATGCAGTACATTTCTTAATGCAGGTACCAGAAATGCCAGATGAACTTGAACTTACCCAATTCACAAAGGAAATCATGGATGATATCAATCAACGTAAAGGTCTTTAACCAATGGAAACTGCAATTATCCATAGTGCATTAATTACAGATATCAAGGACACTATAAACGCTATCCTTGACGAACAGAAGTCCCCGGTTTGGGTGGTCGAATATGATGATGGTTATTCATATAGGGAACGATATGACGATGCTTCTATCTTCAACTTCAGCTTCGCAAATACCAAGACATATGCTTGCATAAGTTTTTCTGTTCTGGCAGATCTTGATCAGCTTTCAGGAACATTAGTAGATACCTGCAACGCAAATGAGCGTATCGTATTATCGTATGATTTCGAACTGAAAAGTGTTAAACATATTTTCCATCTTATAAAGCTTTCAATCTATTCTCTGGAAACCGTGCGCCGTTTTACAGTTGCACCCTTAACCATAGACTATGCTTCCTCGTATCATAATGCGCTGTGGAGAGATTGACACAAAGCCTAATCCCGCATCTTCTACACACCAAAATAAAATTGACTGATATGAGCATCCCCGATTCAGTTCACGAATTCTTCCTTGACACCTTAATCCCTGCGACAGAAGCATTCATACAAGCATCTACGGCGCATTGGAACTACCACACAAAAGACAAAATCCCATCCACCCAAGATGGTCGAATAAGGTATGGTTTCGAAATTATCGGCCATACAACCGCAAACATATACTTCCGATTCGAAGGAAGAAATGATAGTGACACAATACAAATGAAAGCGTATGACGACAAGAACTTCAACTTACAATTCGTAGCATCCGAAACAGTCGATCAGCTTAACGCCGAATACATTCAAGCATTTATGAAGGGCGCAATACATAGCCTTGTAAATGTCAAGGCGCTCACCGACGATATGGATTTGGAACAATACAGAAATGACCTTATTGAAGAATAGATTCAGTTGGAACTACATTGTAGAAGCCGGGCGATCAACCCGGCTTCTTTATTACTTACTCTTTCGTTTCACCTTTAAAGCAGTCCATTGGTGGCGGCAATACGGGGTGGTCTTGTCCTCCACCGGATCGTACTTAAATCCCCCCGAATATCCGAACACATCATATCCGAAAAGCTGTGACATGCTCTGAATGTTTTCCCGGCTAAACAGCTTCTTGCTGTTCATCATCTTCACACAGAAGTCCCTTGAGGTGGGAAGCAGATCAGGACCATTCACCTCCGGTCGCTTGGTGTATCGGTACATGACCAACACCTCCCCCGAATCCGGGAGATCAGCGGTCTTATTGGGCTTCACTTCAATCTTTCCACCGGATCCGACATTGACCTTGAGTACGCCTGATTCATGGAGCCGGTTCAGGATATCGGACAGGTCACCGGAAGCAACCTTCACGTTGATATCTTTTGCGATCAGATCCCGAAGTTGGTCCACCGTGAGCGACTTGATATCTTTTTCGATCAGGTAATTGGCGATATCGGCGTCCTTGTCAAACTTGAACACCTTGCTGAAATCCTCCACGATCTCAAATTCATCTTCCGAATACCCGAGATCCTTCACCTGCTCATAATCTTCTTCGGTCAGCTTGCGGTGGGTGGGCTTCGGATCAGCAGCTACAACCGAAGTTTTTTTTTCAGACTCCATAGGCTCCGCAACTGGATCAGGCACCGGGGCTGCAGGTTCACCGATAAACCGATCTCCACCGGCAATAGGCGGCAATCCTGCTTCCTTTCGGATTTCGTTTATGGTCATGACTGCTTGCTTCATTGCATCGGCCAGAACGGGCTTAAAAAGCTGCTTGTCGGTGAAGGACACCGTGCCGGTGATGGCAGGAACCTCAGCGAACAGGGTATTGAAGGCTTGTTCAAGTGCGTCACGCTTCACACGTACATATGTTGCCTTGAAGATCTCGTAAGAGGTTTCAAGTTCCGCACCACCGAGTTCACCGGGCACCTTAACGCCAAAGAGTTGAGGTGAGGTGATTTGATGGGAGATGAAGATATCATCGGACACCTTCTTTCCAACTTCGATATAGGCATTAGCCCAATCACCACTTGACAGGTTCTTCACTTCAGCACTCTTGCCTTCCGGGGTCTGGAAATCGACTATCACCTTGGACCCATTCTCACCCGTATACGAAGCCTTCAGATCGTCAAGGATCTGCTGCTTCACTTCTTCAGGCACGTTCGAACCTTGGAAGAAGGTGATAAGCGAACTCACCGAGAAGTGGTTGGTGATGTTGTTGTGGTTGAAATCTCCTATGGCAATGCTTGTCAGGATCGACTTGATGGCACCCTTGTATTCGGGCGGGGTATAGGTGGTTTGGGTTGACGGGAAGTAACCATCATAGAAGAAAAGGGTGGACTTCACATCCTTATCATTGGCCTTCCAACGGTCGTACTGGACCGGCTTCTTACCCAATGACCAGTCCTCTGAGAACCAAAACTTGGTCTTGCTCTTGTTGGTCCTGATCCGGTGAGCGGGAACGTGATGCAGTTCGATTATTTCACCGAACACATTACGAACCACCTCAATCCCGAAGTAGTTGAACACAAGGAAGTCCTTCACACACTTCATCACCAATTCCTTGATGTTCTCCGCAGGGTTAATCTTGATGGTTACCGGGGTACCATCTTCATATTGAAGCCCCTCACCAATGATGTAGTTGGACTTACCCTCAATGATGGACGCATGGGTACCGCAGTCGTTAAACAGCTTCAGCAGGAAGTCAGGGTAGGTATTCGATGTACCATAGGTCACGTACTTATCATCGGATGTGTTCTTGCTTTCATAGGGCTTCGGGACCGAACTGGATCCGAAGTTCATGGAATGGATATTCTTGTTCTTCATTGGTGTTCTTGGATAGGATAGGCTTATTCGTGGATCAGGAAATCATCTTCCGTATCATCCACTTCTTGGATCAGGTATGCCTGATCGGTTGCTTGATCAATCACCTTCAGCATACCGGACTTAACCGGTGTACCATCGGCTTCAATCGTGAAGCTGTATAGACCCGGCTCCATCGGTTCAAAGGCCGACCCCGCAACGGTGTACTTGTCGTACCGATCAGGATAGGGTGATGTGCTTTCCGGGAGTTCAACATCATAGGTCACGTTGCTGAAGGTTGAATGAACCATCATATGGAGATTGGATGGAACTGGATCCAACCGCTCACTTACGGTGATGATGAATATGTTCCCTGAAAGGGCTTTATCTGCGATCAGCATATTGGATATCCTTTCTTTCGTAGTATGGCCCGGCAGGTCAAAGAAAAACCCCGGCGATTGACCGAGGTTCCACACGAAAACAAAAACACACGAAGGAGTTAGATCAGCGAAGCGATCAGAGTATCATCAACGATGGGAATCAGCTTGGTGCTGACACCTTCGAAGCCGATGGTATAACCAACCAGATCCGATTCAGCCGTACCAAGGCCACCTTCAAGACTGTTCATTTCAAGCTGACCATTGAGGCCAAGAACGAAATACTTGCCGGTACGGGACTTAACAAGAACCGATACGGGTTGATTCTGGACCGATTCAACCCAAGCTTTATTGGTAGCGTTTACATCAGCGATTACAACCGTAAGGGATTGGGTGAAGTACAGGGTACCATCCTGAGGGTTCTTGGTCATTACCTCTTTAATCCCGGCTGTCGATTTCAACAGACCGACTTCCACATACTTCTTACCGGACACAAGAGAGATATTGCTAATCACGCCACCAGATGTTGCGGTGTAGGGTGTTTGGCCGGACAGGTCAGAATAGGAAATCATATAGAGTTTTTCCAGACCACCAACCACACCTTCCGATCCACAAGAACGGGGCAAGGCCACAAGAGAATTACAAGCCATCTTTAAAAAGATTTATAGAAAGGGGCCGAAGCCCCTGTTAGTTTATTGGGTGGTGTTAGATAGAAGCAACACCGACTTCGGTTTCATCAACCACGGCAACACCAACGGAGAAGTTGTAGTCCAGATACCATTGCTTAGTCTCGTTGGAGAAACGGAGTTCAGCAGAGTCCATATCGGATTCACCATCAAGGCCAAGTTGGAAGTTGGAGATGCGACCGATGTAGATCTTATTCTTACCGTTCAGACCTGCGGTGGGCTGCAGCTTGATCGTGGTACCGAACAGAACCATATCATCAGTTGCCTTGTAGATGTTGGCGTTGGCCAGAGCAACCAGATATTCAGCGTACTTATCCTCACCGATGAAGATGCGAGCATCTTCGGCTTGGCGTACTTCAACCGGCATACCGAGATAAGCGGCCTGAAGCTTAGCGATCAGGGTGGAACCTGTAGCGGTGAGCGCAACACCGGCACCAACCTGCTTCATTATACCGTTGATATGCTTGTTGTTGGTGGTACCGGTCAGAGCCGTATCACCATTCCACAGCATCACTTCAACAGCAGCAGCGATCTTCTTGGAGCGAACATCCATCAGGTATGCAGCGAACTCCGGGGTGAAGCTTTCTTCGGGCGCTTGGCCTTTGGCAAGCATCGAAGCGAAGAAGGTGTTATGGAGCGACTTGGGACATACGTTCTGATAGTCGCTGATCGGCTTAACCGTGATGGTCTTGCTTGTCAAGGTAGTATTACCAACTGCGGTACGGCCACAGCTTGAGCCATCTTGGAAATTCGCATCGGTATCCATCTTCAGGATAGCAGCGGAACCTTTAACGCCGGATTGAACGGCACCGTTCTCAATGAACAGTTTAGCGGTAGTTGCATTGGCAACAGCTTTAAGGGCGATTGCTTTGGAGTTGTTGGCTACATAGGCCGACAGACCGGTTACATCAAATGGCATATTGGGTTTTCTTTTAGGTTTTGGATTATTGGTTGGGACTTTCATCCCGGTTTTTATAGTAGTATGCGGTCCCTGAACGGGTCACATCCTTACTTGGAGTTGAGGATCTTGGCGAGATCAACAAGCTTCTGTTCCTTGCTATCCTTCACGGTGTTGTTCGTGGAAGTTTGGGAGAACTGGACCGGCACCTTGGCAAGCTGAAGGATTGTCTTATTGAGATCAGCAGCGGCCTTGGTGAACTCGGCAACTTCTTCCTTCGATGCAGCGACTTCAACCGAAGCATTCATCTCATCCACCTTGGCGGCGAGATCAGCAAGCTTGGATTCCAGATCGGCAACTTTGACCTTCAGTTCGTCAACTTCAGGATTGGGTTCAGCGGGAAGATCTTCTTTAGGCTGTTCATCAGCGGGGACCTCAGCAGCTTCCACCGCATCTTCGGCGGGGACTTCTGCAGGTGCATCTTCACCTTCAATGGACTCGATCAGTCCATCCTTCACGGTGAACTTGAAACCATTGTCCAGTTCATAGTTGCCATCCGGAGCGGGTTGAAGTTGGCCATCGGCATCGATCAGTTCGACCTTCGATCCAACAGCTTTTTCGCTGATCTTGATCTCGGCTTCCGACCACACTTTGTTTTCTACGAAGTCTGTCATTAAGAGACGGACTGACTTCAGGAGTTGTTGAATTAGGTTCATTCTTATTATTTGGATTTTGCTTTATTCTGAAGCAGGTGATTCAACAGCTTGAGGGCGTTCATCAGTTCCTGTTCATCTGGATTGGTAGTATTCATGGCAGGTTCGAAGAATTCGAATAAACCTTCCACGCTGAAGCCTTTGACCTTACCGGCCTTGATCTCACCCCACACCTTGGGATCAGTCACCTTCACCCCGACCACCCAAGTACCATCCGGGAGATCCAGACCCTTCGGAGCGGTCATTCCCTTTTCGGAATCCACGATATAGGATTGGAATATGAAAGACTTGGCGGGGGTTGCGGTGTGATGCAGGTTCAAGTTGGATTGGAACCCCTTCTTGAAGTACACCTGTGCGATTTCCCTGATCGTATCCTTGCTGAAGAACACATTGTATTCAGTCCCATCTGGATCCTTCCGGAAGATCTTCATATCAGGCACCATTGCTGCGCCTAACAATTCCATCCTTTCATCATTGCTTGCGAACATCTCCCGATGGGCATCCTTGCTAAAGGCTAAGAAGTCTGATTCAATAGCCGGTTCTTCAACCAAGGCGATTGCATCCACGATGGATTGGGATCCTTCATTGATGCGGAGTTCATATAGGGGAAGCTTCATTGATAGTCTTTCTCAAGTAGTAGGACCATCAACGGGGAAAGACTTTTTCAGTAGCTTTAGGCAAACACAGGACTATGGCATACCAACCCCACCACAATGAATTCGACGCTTTCGTAAAACACTTTGGTAGATACACTTTCCATCCTACGCTTAGATCAGAAACACTAAAGAATCTTGGCCTAACTTCATATGACGTAACGAGTAGAAACTCAGGTTCACAGAGAGAGTCCAACCACGTTTTAGTTATTACATTGGAATTTGAAAAAGCAAGTATCTATATCCATGTCAAACTGGACGATTATACAGAGGTGGTAACGATGGAAGCCTGTAATGGAAATAACACCTTTCTTATTCTAACTCACGAATACCGTGTTCAAAATTTTTCAACCAAGGACTTCGTAGAATTCATTTTAGAGGCCATGTGGTACCTGAAATCTGTAGGATGGAGGACCGGAATGAAGAAGGGTATAGAATCCAATTGTAGTAGTATCCTTGATGAAGCAGAAATAGAAATTGCAGAACAAAGAGAAACCCCGGAATAACCGGGGTTCTTTACTTAGATACTTCCAAGCTTGTTGAGGAAGTTGGTTCGTTGTTCGTTCTCCTGAAGATCCCGATCCACGATGTACGCCTTCACCACTTGGTTCTGCGGATTGGTCACCCGCACATCTTGGGGTTGGTTGTTCGCTGCAGATGTGGCCATTGCGTTGATGATGGGGGCGGTTGAGATCGCCGGGGCTGATACCCCACCACCGCCTGATCCACCCTTCGCCGGAACATTAACAGCGGTGATGGCCTTCACCTGACGCATACCAGTAGCCACGATTGATGCCACGCTCACCACTTTCTGGATCGTACCGAAGGGTTCAGGAAGAACGGTCTTGGCCTTAATAACCTCGGACGCACCCTGATAGGTATTGATAAGGGCCGAAGCAATGGCCAACCCTTTACCGGCAACGGTCTGCTTGCCCACGATCTCAGCAAGCATATTGGCCGAATCACCCACAGACTTCAATGCGGCGATCTTGTTATCAGCTTCAAGCTTTGCAAGCTGCATCCTTGACTCCGAATAAGCAGCTTCATCATCGGTGATTTCCTTTTCATGCTTGGCCTTCAGGTTCCTAATCGCATCCTGATCCGACCCAAGCTTGGCAAGATCCTCTTGGAACTTCGCTTCCTTGAATGCCCTCTCCGCATCGTATACGGCGGTAAGCTTGGCAAGCCTCTGCTCCGGTGAATCATCCTCACTCACCTTGTTGTCGGTTTCCACCTTGATCAAGGTCGTTTCCGAATTGATGGTGTTCTTCCGTAAGGTTTCCGACCGATCCAGTTTATTCAACTCATCGGCTTTTAGCTTTTCAAGGATCTCCTTTTGCTTCGCATCGGCAACCTTGATCTGCTGATCGAAGTTTTCAATCAGCTTGCTCCGCTGTCTCTGGAACTCGGTGGTCTGGTAGCCATCAATGAACTCTGTTATCTGCTTCTGATACTTCTTCTCCACCTCAAGATCCAACCCGGCCTTCTCCTTAAGGATTGCGGTCTGTGCGTCACCCGCCTTCAGGTTGATCTCGGCAACCCGCTTGTTGTACTCCGCTTGGGATATAATCTTCTTGGATAGGGCTTCCTTTAGATCAGCAACTTCATCGGCTTGCGTCTGTGCGATCCGCTTCTTCCGTTCCTGATACGATGTATCGATATCCAATAGCTCCTTCTCCCGGTCATTCAACCGGGCTTCTATAGCCTTCCTATTGGCTTCCTCGGTGATACCCTGCAGTTCACCAAGGGCTTGCTTATACTTTTCATTAGCGGCCTTCAGGTCAGCGATCCGCTTTTCATTCTCGGCCTTCGCTTTATCTGCTTCCTGCTTTGCTTTATCAGCATTCTCCTTGGCCTTCTTCCGGGTGGCGTCAGCACGATCCGCATCATCCTGCATATCAGCAAGCTGATTGTCGCCCATCTTCTTCAATTCGGCTTTGGACGCTTCACGAACCTGCTTATCCAGATCGGCAAGGGCTTCCGCACTAAGCTTCTTATCCTTAATCGCCCGGTCGTATTCATTCCGGAGGTTGTTGTAGTGAGCGGATAAGGCTTTCTGTTCTTCTTCCCTACCTTTCTTCCGGACCGCCTTCAATTCATCTTCGGATCCCCCGGCTTTCTTGACCAAGATCTCTTGGGCCTTGCTGTTGAATGCGATTGCATCCAAGTTGTCGTTCAGGCTCTGGTTCAACCCATCCACCGTGTACTTCAGGCTTGCCTGTGCTTTCTCCGCTTCATCTGTTCCGCTGATCCAGTTGGTTATCATGGGAAGCAGGGCAGCGATAGCAACCACAAGGGCACCGATACCGGTGGAGATGATGGCTGTCTTAAGGGCTTTGAAGGCGAAGGAGGTGGTGTTGGTAGATATGCCAAGAAGCTTCATGGCCCCGGTGGCAAGGTTGGTCGATACGGCATTGATCTTCTGGAATGCTGCCGTCGATTGAATAACCGTCCCGAAATTCTTGAACGACTGCTTGATATCATCCACCGAATTGAGCGCATCAGAGAAGGCCATAAGCCCCTGCAGCTTGGCCATCGTTTGGGCCGCTGTCTCTGACTCAACTCCTAAAAATGCCATAGCCCCGGCGACACCCTGCACCGCACCGGTCGCACCTTGAGCAAGTGATACCAGACCCTGAAGTTTGTTGTCAGGATTAAACGCCTCAACTGAAGCATTGAACTCGGAGAACTCATCACGGAGGTTGGCCAACCTCGAAGCTGCTGTTGCAAACTCCTTGGAGGTGGTACCGAACTGCTGTGCAATCTTCTGCGCCTCGTTCGTGGCTTCCTTCAGTTCCTGCTTCAGCGTCCGAATAGGCTTATCAAGGGGGATATCACCCAACCCTTCAAGCTTCTCCCTTGCTTCATCAATACCTTGGTTCAACCCGGAGGTGTCGGCACCAACGCTGATTATAACCTGCTTCCGTTCTTCTGCCATGAAATCTATGTTTCATGGTTAGTAGTCCGAACTCTGCTAATTTGATAAAAGGCACTACCTTGGACGAACCAAAACCGAGCAATAATGAATCGCTATCTTTTGCCTCTATTTATTGTTGTAGCATGTTCCAAGAAGTCAGACAACACACCTTCTACACCAAGGGTGAATCAGTATAATCAATCCCAACTTGTAGGCGTTTGGATAAAAACATCAATGACAGCTTCACAGGCATTCACGTATAATGGTATTACGACCACAAATTACTTCGAAGCATTTCCTGCACTACAAGACAATCGATTCACGCTTAGGACTGACCTTACCGCATCAATCCGACCAAACGCCGGCCTAACTTATAGTAACGCATTTTGGAAAATAGAAGATGACAACTTCATGTGGAAACAGATCGCAAACTCGACATATTATTCGGAACCAATTATATCGGTAACTACATCAAGCTTTAAGACAAAAGGAAACTATACTGCAGCGAACGGCCAAATCCTTGAAGTAACATCAGAATTCACAAAGCAGTAATCACGGCATTGCGATCTTTTGAAGGCTCACCTTGGAAGTTGTCTTGTTATTGTCGTATTGAACCTCAAGGATCTTCCAATACGAGTGACCGATATCACCCATATCAATGAATACCGGTGTACGTAGATCCAGATTGGTGATATCCATTTCATTCAACCTTACCTCCACATCAGCATAGACCACATTGAGGTTGGTAAGATCCGTGGTCTGAGTGATGTAGTACAAATCATAGGCGGTCGGACAGGTGTTCACCTCTGGAACCATATCGAAGTACACCTGCTTGGGCGTACCGAAGTGGAGATCTTCAACCGGGGTCATGTTGAACAGACCCGGCTGATACCAATAGTTCCCGACCTGAGCATACGTGGTGACCCCGCTCACGATATCTGCGGTGGATAGCGAACCAGATACGACCGCATCCTTCGTAACCGAATAGGTTGAACAAGCCTTCAACCCGTTATAGAACAGGATCCGGATGTTGCTCTTGATCGGCTTCCGGGATGTGGCATCCACCTGATAGATAGCGGGGTGGACCCGCTTGGTTCCAAGGTATTGCACCAAGGGAGTTGGGCTGAAGATCAGTTCAACCTTCTTCTGATCAGAAAGACCATAGGCATCATTGAACTCAAAAGTTCCATAGACCTGACTCCAATTGGTTTTATAGGTCTTGTTCATGAAGTCCTGATCCTCCTTGTAGGTGAACAGGTACTTGGTAGGAAGGTGTACGTTGGGACGCACCCGGATCGATGCGGAGCGATCCAACTTGAAGGTCCAATCAACGGCATTGGTGGACAGGTTCAGCGGTGAGGCATACGCATAGAAATCATTATAGGTCTTAAAAATCAGGTGCTTCGACTTGGACTTCTCTGCGTACACATACAGGTTGAACATCCCCATTACCGACTTGATGAAGTCCATCTGCTTCACCCCCTGTGCGGCCACAGGAACCACAGCATCACCGTATTGGGTCAGGAAGGACAGCATACTTCCCGCTTGCTTCGGAAGCCTGAAATGAGATTCAGAAAGGGTATAAAATACCTTGACACCCAAGATCTGTTCGAAGGTCATTGCATCCCCAATCACTTCAATCCTGAGATACAGTAGTTCGTTCTCCTTGAATTCACGTTCCGGTATTTCCATCTCAAGGGTTGTGTTGGAAGCAAGACCGGAGTTGGCCGGAACGTTGATATCCTTTGACGCCACGATGGACCATTCCCCCGGATTGGAGAACTCCGGATCAGAAGATGATATGAATCCCCTGCTGCATAGCTGCAGCGATAACTTGACCGGGGTTCCGAAGGTGTTCGTGAAGCTGCTCATCTTCACCTTCATATACCCCCCTGTGGTGAAGGTCCGGTTGATGATGAAGGTGGTGTTGGCCTCACCGTTGAACGACCCGTAATAAGAGATCAGCGGCGATCCGGTGGTATCCAGATCCTGCAGCAACAACGCCCGGCTCATGTAGGTCTTATCGCCGGTGGCACCGTACTGTGATTGTCCCACGTTCTGCGATTGTGTTCCGGTGGTGGTTGCCGATACCGATACCGTGGTGGTCTGGTTGGCCACATTCTCCGCATTGTTCGGAATCACCAAGGAGTTGAAGCGATCAGTCAGGTCTGCTGATCCTGCGATCTCATAGGTATACCCGGACAGGGATGGCTGCTTGAAGATCCTATCAAAATATTCTTTGGCATAGATGGCCGGTCGGAAGTTGCTGATGTGGATCCTGTTGATATCGCTGTTAGCTTCAAGCTGCTTGAAGGTGTGACCGTAATCCATGAACCCGTACACATACCCCGACCCCTTCACGAAGGGAGAATAGGTGTACCCGGAGGTGGCTGCATTCCAACGTTGGGTACGGACCTCCCATGAATCCTTGATGGCATTCCATGTGAACTCATGCTTCAGATCAGACAGATCCAGAGCATCCATATAGGATTGGGATATCACCTCCCTGAACTCAATAAAGGATCCGGTGATTACCGTCTGATAGGTGATGTTCTGGTTCTTATCAACTTGGATCTCCGTGACCCTCATCGTACCCCGAAGCAGCAACACCGAATCTTCATAGATCAGGCAATCAACCTTCCTTAGCGGGCTATAGTTGAAAAACAACCTGTTCCCAAGTGCGAAGTCGGAAATTCTGTTAAGGTGATACAGATTGCCAAAGGCGTTGTTGTTCACCCCGGTTCCCTTGAAGTTGATGTGCTTGGTGATGGTATCCTTCCGCTTGCTGATATCCGAGAGGTCACCAACGGCGAAGGAGGTGGAGAAGTCCACCTGCTCACAATCCAATTCAACCCAATTGTCCCCATCATAGGGATCTACCAAATAAACCTGATAAGCCATGTAAGTTCTTTACGTGGTTAATAGGGCTTAGAAGCTGTAGGTCTGGTTCCCATAGGAAGTCGGATCCACGGCGGTGATGGTAGCGGAGTAGAAGTCACCCTCACCAGAAGGTACCGTGGCCACGTATTGTGAATAGGAATTTGTCGATCCTGGGGAAATCGTGGCCGTTCCGAATCCTGCAACCCCGGGAGAAATCCCATAATCAAATTCAATATTGATGGAGGTTTCCAATGTATGTGTAGCATAGGCGGTCACATACAACAAATCATCCGTTCCGTTATCCACCGAACTCAAGACGATGGAGATCGTCACATCATCTATGATAGCCATACAAGATCCATTGGCATTGGCATAAGCCTGACCACCCGAATCAAGAGCGGCAAGAGCCTGATCGTCTGCATCCTGTTGCGAGATCGTTGAACCGAATGTTCCACCCAATATGGTGTACTGAACCATTGTTCCCTGTAATCCAGATCCGCAATCGTTCTTTTGGAAGAAGTCGGATTGCTCCGTATTGAAGTAGATCGGATCCTGCTGACACAGGCCATAGTTATTGGCAAAGGTTTGGCCGTTATCCAGAACCCGGTCAAAAGCATTCTGATCCACTAATGACTGAGACACCGTGGAATAGTAATACCCCACCGGAACCCAAAACAGGAACGGCGTTGGGGTATATCCGGACGGACAGGTATTGAAGAACTCATCCTCATGACGTGCGTTCACATAATAGTTCCCGATCCCGGAGGTGATGGATGCTGTATCCCTTGTTGAGAACACATCCAACGGGAAGCGGTTAGCCATGTACGACCAAGCCGTTGATCCAACGGATTCCCATGACTTCACCTGATACTGACCATCCTTGATGATTCCGTACTGGAACGATCCATCAGCTTGCAGGAACTTATTGAGATCCTTCAGGATCTTGGCGTACTTGGTGCTGTTCCCCATCTTACGGTACGCAATAGCCACCGCATAGGAACCTTCCATCCATACTTCCGTTGAACCGGTGGTTGCCTTGTATCCGATGGCTTGAGTCACCGGATCGATAGCAGAATAGTTGGCCTCGATCCGGGCAAGCAGTTGGTTAGCCTTAATTACTTCCCCTTCTTCCTTCAGCATGTATACCCCAAGGAAGTTCGCTTCAAGATTATCGGTGATGGACGCACCATCCTCCTGCCTTCCACCCATAAAGCAGGTGGTACCGGATACCCATAGCTTGTCCATGATTACATCGTAGAGGTCCGAAGCGGCTTGGAGGTACGCAGAATGCAGCACCCGGCCGGCCTGTTTGAAGGCCAAGTAGGCTAAGATGTTATCGGGTGTTAAGGCTCGGTAATCCACAGGAGCCGGGTTAAAGGTGGAGTTGTAGTACGCACCCTGACCGGCTGTGACCAAACCACCATGAAGCCCGATGTTCTGGTTCACGGCAAGGTGCTGCAGCAGCTTGTACAGGTACTGACCCACCTGCGCCACGTTCGTTGCATACGGATTCTTCTCAAGGTAGAAACCAAGAGAGTACGCCACGGTTGCAATGGTGCCGGTCTTGAAGAACAGATCCGGAGCGGGGGTTACCCCGTTACCTGCAGGAGCGATATGATTCACCTTGAAGGGGATTTTACCCGCCTGATCTGCAGCAAGGATACCACCGGTGATTTCTTTGGCAAGCGAGAAGAAGCGACCACCAGAGGCGGCAAGGATGGCAAGGCCCGCATCATAGGTATAGTTGGAAGTTTTGGTATCGGTGTAATACTCTGGATCCGTGTTGGGGATCAGGAAAGACCTTGGAAGAACGCCCCTTGTGGTGGTCGCTGACATGACCACTTGGGTTGAAGCCCGGACAATTTTGATAAGAGATTGCTTATCCTGATCGTCAAATGTGAATTCATAGATATTGGTCGTGGGGATGCTCACAGCATCGATCAGTTCTTCACCCCCGTTCTCAACCAAGAACAGTCTTAGGAATACATCATCATAGAACCCGTTGGTAGAAGGTTCAGTTGAAGGAATAGTAAGAGTACCAGTTAGCGTTCTGATTGCCATTCTTTTCTTTAGTTAGTATTGGTGCGACCCATACGAAAAAAAGAAATACCGAACGCTTTTGAAATGTGCTTACAGACCCGTATATTTTTAATAATTCACTTACCGTTTTGAAAAAGTTCCGGCACGGAATTCTCATTAGCTTTACAGAAATGGATGGTTTAATAGTTGTCTAATAAACTGTCATAACATTCTAAACCTTTGTAGCCGGCAATTAATTAAAGCCATCTACAACAACTCTTATGAACTCTTAATCGACCAGATCAAAAGGAACTAAATCGATCTTGACTTAAGATTTGTTCCAGAATAACTGTTCGAAATTGATCTGAGTTTGTGGAGATGTTTAATTGTCGGCATCGCAAAGACTTTATTACCACTAAATAATTAGAAAAGTTTTAAACACATTAATGTGAATGAATATGCATAATACATTGACACCAAAATGTTTCGCAAATAATATCCACAATTGCACAGAATATTAGCACGATGTGGGCATTTTTTTCTTTGCCACCTCCTTTTTTACTGCTTTCTTGCCGTGTTGCTGAAACCTGTAATAATGCGGTATAATAAAAGTTACCGGATCCCGCTACAGGACTTGTTTTCAGGATCAGGCGGCTTTATCCACCGCCTGTTGATAAAAGAGGGACATCCGGACCAACCGTTTAATTTTAAACCGATTCGTATAAACTATTTTTGACATACACCACCGTAATTTAAAAACGAACGTAAATGAATGAAATTCTACAATCTGTAAGTGAATGGGTAAAAGAAAACAAAACAGAATTGGGTAAGCTGATAATACCGGCTCTCGCTTCGATCTACTCTTTAAGGCGTCACTTTGTTAGGACTCCCCGGCTCCTGCTTTGTAAGGATAGAGCGTATATCAAATGGGATGGCACTTCATTCGAACTAAAGTATAGGTTCGACCTATGCAATCAGGATAGGAAAAGGGCGCTCTATCCGCAAGCTTTTATAAAAACTATGTCTTTTATAGAAATGGGCGGATCTTATAAGTGTTGCACAATTCCGAAAAAAACTGCAGTTCCCGGCCATGATAGAATCTCGTTTGAAATAAAGTTGACGATATCTTCTTCGACCCTCCTTAATGAAACGATAATCAAAGATGTCAAGTCTAAGATTCACAAATGGGTTCCTATTGACGACTTTAATATAGAATGCTTATGTCTTTATATTCAATATCAGACGACAGGCGGCAAGAAGGTATTCCTACCCTACGAGGATCGCAAGCCAGATGCTGATCAGAAGATATTGACTAAAGAACCTTATGAAGCAAAACCTCTTACGAACATCTATAAAAGGGCCGCTTAAGCTTACCTATAGTTCTGTGAATAGTTCGTTGAATAGCTTCTTCCGGTATTTGGGTTGATACCATACCCCGGGATGTTGAGAACGATTGCATTCATCTGCGAATCGATGAACTCAATGCTTGACCTCGTTGTAGCGTAGGCTGTGACCCCTGCAGGGATTACACCGTCAGCCATAGTGAGTTCAATGCTCATCGTGTTTAGGGATCCACGATTATACTTGCCTCTTGGAATCTGGTAGGATGTTCCGTTTAGCATCGCCGGAACCAACTCGCCTGATCCCAATTCCACAAAGACCTGCTTGCTCCTATACAGTTCCTGCAACCAATAAGCTTCAGCATCACTAAGGTGAAGGCTGACCATGCGGGTTGTGGTGGTCGTATTATTTGAGATGATTACATCGGAGGGATTGAAGATCCCGCCCGACTGATCGCTATATACCCCCTCTGCATTTATCGCATGGGTGTTCCGCTTCATGCTGTTGCGGCTCACGTTGATCGTGTCCTGTGGTGCGATGAACTGATATGAATCTACCCCACCAAGGCTATTGATCCAGAGAACATTCACGTAGTCATAAGCACAATCAGCTTCCTCGTAGAAATAAACCCGTTCTTCCGACCGGGCGATTGCCGACTGATCCACGATATCCACCACGTAATATCCAACCCCTTCGAAGCTAAGGTTGGATGAATCCTTCATGGACTTGGGGGATACGTTCAACCGGTAAGCCTGATAGGTATCCAGATCTTCAAGGGCCGTGGTCACGCTATCCACGATGGACCCGGATCCGTCAAAGGTTCTCACCCTTGCATACAAGTTGCTGAAGCTTCCATCCTGAAGGAAGTACAGGTACTCCGCATTGATATCATTGACCTTGTTGTAGTTGGGCTTCCCTGTCAAGAATTGGGCGGTGCTGCTTTGGTTCACCACGTACTTCCCTTGGGTTAAGGTGGATCGCTCGATCCTGCCCAACTCCGCATTGAAGATGTAGCTGATCGCATCATCATCCGTGAACACATCACCATCCGTAAGAACGCCACCCACATTGGTAACCTCGGTGATTTCAATCTGGTAACCACGAACAAGCTTGGCCATCGGAGCAACCAGAAGGTAGGAATCCGTATTGACCTCCCACATCACCACGTTCTGAAGCAGCTTGGATAGATCGATATAGGATCCGTTCTGGTAGGCGGGTGTTGGAAAGATGTTCAAACTATTGATGATACCCCCGCTCTCCGCTTCGCTCACCTTCACCTTGAAGTACACAAGGTTGGGATCCGAACTGGATACTTGCCAGATCAGGTGATTGCCGGAAGGTGAGAAGGTGGAAGGTTTGGTTACGACTGAAATCATCCTACTTTTTTCAGGTTAGTAGTTATTAGGTTTTTCTTATCTTTGAAACTCGGAGGCTCGGGAAAGACTGAGTTCTCAACACTATGACCCTTTGGGTTCTTTTAGAAGCTTTTTGCTTTTAGATCGCAAACCAGATCGTACTAAATGATTTGACTATGAACGGCGAACAGAATTCCGCCGTTCCCACAGTACACCCGCCGTTGCCCGTTGTGTTTCAATTCAACAACTGTGAATTCAACAACACAACATTCGTATCACAATCACCTGCCGTTAATCAAAATGTGGGAACGTGTCAGAAGGACAAAAAGTGTCCCTTCCTGACAGTATGTAAATGGATTTTAAAGATCAAGAAGTTGGTGACCCTGTTCCTTCTTCTGGTTGCTTGGCTGTCGGCTCATTAGGCCAACGCCCAAGTGGGCAACCACTATGCGGGGATCTGCTCTTTGCCACCAACGGACAATGGCAGACCCCACATACATCCAAACCGAGCATATTGGTCTTGGAAGGACAGGTGTTGCATACTCCCAACCGCTCTTGGGATAGGGCTTCTATTGCCTGATCGGAATGAACCACGTTCTTCCACCCGGTCAGGATCTGGTTGATCTTCTTCATCAGCTTGGGATTGTTCTATTGCCTCCCCCGTCTCGGGGGTTGATATCAATCTTCTGATTGATCTGCTGTATTGCGAAGTCTGTGAACTGTGCGGTGAGATCGTCAATCAGCTTGGGAATCTCCTTGCTGTAGATCCGCCTTGGTCTGAAGCCCTCGTTGAAGATCTTGGTCGAGACCGCCCAAGCAGCACGTTCAATCTTCTGCTGATCTGTCAGTTCCTTGAAGGGCCGATCCTCCGATCTTTCCTGATCGGAAATCCTATCATCCATCTTTCTATGGTAATCGTTCTTGGCGGTCAGGAAGCCTTGCTTGCTCTTGACCCAATCGATGAAGGCTGAAGCCGGGGGACGCTTATCGGTGTAGCGGTGAGGCGTATCATATCGCTTCTTCTTGGATCCGTTCACCCCTCGGTCCTGAAAGATCAGGTGAGGGTTGGCCATCACATGAACTACATCCCCTACAACCTTGATGCTGATATCGGAGATCTTACCGGTGGTGACAAAGTTCTTTTCCTTGCTGATGTTGGCTTGGACCCGTTCAATGAACTCACCAACGATGGTTTCCAATACCGATAGTTCCGTATCGAATTGGGATTCATCCGTTCCAAGTCTTGCAGCTTGGGTGTTCAGCGCCCGCCTTGTTGCGGCCTTGCTTGCTCCACGTATGTTCTTAGCCATGATTCAATCTGTTCATTTCATTCTCCATCTTTATGATTTGGACCATCGATAGAACATCAATGGCCGGGCGTTCCATTACTTCAAAGTAGGTACACCGGGTGTAATCCGCTACTTGCTTTCCAAGGAAGAACCATCCGTAAGATTGTTGGATCTGCTTTCTTGCTTCCTGCTGATTCGCTTGCATCGTGTGACCGCCTTGGTCCATCCCTCCTGAACGATCAGCCTGATCGCCTTCCATGCTGTAGATCTGGATGTAGTCTTGAAATATTTTCTGACATACATCCGTAACGTAAAAAAACCGGACATAGCCTCCTGCGTCGATAGGTTCAAGATCTCATCCTCAGTCAGCTTGTTCTTGCTGAAGGCTTTGATCAGCAGGTGGAGGTTGGGAAGGGGATTCTTGGACAGTTGTTGGAAGGTCACGAAATCATCATAGGATACGGACTCAACATCCTTCCATTGGATAAGCCCTTTTTTAGAGGGCTTTAAAGGCTCCGATATGAATGCAAGCTTCTTCCCCATCTCCATGACGATAGAGGCAGGAAGGGCTTCTAATGCATCGATGGGGGTATTGGTGAGGACGGCCGCAACCCGGATGGTGTTATCCAGACCGGTGAACAGGTTCAATGGATCCTCCGGGTCTTGATCTGCGATCTCCACTTGGGTCAGCTTGATGTAATCCTTCAGCGGAAGTTCATCCCAACTTGAGGGGAGCGATTGGATCAGGGTCTTTGTGTTGATGTGTGCCTTCATGAAGGGTTAGTATCTTCCTGCCATGACAAGCAACATCTTCGAACTGATCCAATGGTTGATACGGATGGGGGTAACCAATGCGGATCGAAACCGCCCGAACTTCACAAATGACTATTGGATCTTGTTAAGAGAACTCGGACAGATGGATGATTTATCGAAGCAATGGATCCGGTCACAAATGGGTATTGATGCGGAGGTTCCATATCAGAAGGTTATCGAGATCCTGTTAGAACGGGAAATGAATGAAACGGAGTTGAAGCAATTTAACAAGCTACAAGGGGTCAGCAAGAGGGGTAAGAAGAATTAACGCCACCACCTAAAGCCATACACAGGAATTATTAAGAACCGCTCCTGATCGTATGCTATCTCAGCAGATCTACCTTAGAATCATGAACCGAATAGACCCCCAATTCGAGAAGGTGAAAAAGGCATACGGAAACCGATTAAACCGCTATGCAGTTCTACCTGCACACATGAATGACATGTATTATCACCGATGGAAGATTGACAACCCTGATGGTTCAATCCCTGACTATATGACTTATTTCTGCGAAAGGATGTTGGAACGTATCGAAAAGCTACCGTTATCAAGAAGGTCAAAAGCCATAAGGGATACATACCAGATGCTTCGAGATTACCGGGTGGAATACAACATTCCTCTCGACGGCATTCAAGAGCAACTTGATCAGCAGATCGTTTATGTTGATATGTTTGGCTGATCAGCGATACAGCCGCCAGTTCTGAACTGCCTGAACCTGATCCCGGAAGTAAGCTGCCATAGCCAAGGCCATCACCGTATCATCGTGGTACCCGCTCATGGCTTGGTACTTCACATGACCGGTGGGTGAATAGCTGTATTCGAAAACCATCATCTCCTGCGCAACAGGCTCAATGAACTTAACGTTCCCTGCTTCTATCTCCCGGATCAGGTGGATCAGGATCCTTGGCTTGGACTCCGATGTGAAGGTGAACCCCCTCACGTTCCTACAGTTTGCTTGGAGGGCTTCAACGATGGGTGCGCCTACCCCGGTCTGATCCACGATCTTCGGGATCCCTGCGGATAGCTTCTGGATCCTATCGATGGTCTGGTTGTACGGGAGTTGGAAGCGGTCATAATAACTCATGGCCCCTTCATCATCCAACCCGATAATCACGGTGTGGTCACCTGACCGTGCAAGGTCAATCCCGTATATCACCGTGGGGTTCCTGCTTAGGGCCGGGATGGTGTTGATCCGGATGTTCTCGGTACCAAATGGGTTGGCTGCATTCTCGCCCGGTATGGCCAGATACTCCTGATTGAATTGCGCAAGGGGCATAGAGGCTCTTGCTGCCTCTATTTCCTCCCGGCTGATAAATGGGTTGTCGTAGGTGCTAAAGTGGAAGGAAGCGTATCCATGCTCCCCATTTACCCCCTTCTGATACAGAGCATCGAAGAAGCCCCGACCCCTTGGGGTTGAGATCAGCAAAGCATCACCTGCATAGTCGGTCAGGGTCGGTCTGATCGATGTGTTCCATTCATGCTCAAGATCCGGGATGTACGCAGCTTCATCAACCACCAAGAAGTGGAACTTCCGGCCACGTAGAGAATTAAGGGCTTCACCTGAGAAGAACCGGAGCGATCCACCGGTGATAAGTTCAATGGTCAGTTCGCTCTTGTTGTCGGTCCTGATAAGCTGCTGTGGTAGGTACTGAAGGATCTCCTTGAAGAAGGACTTGGATAGGCCATACTCCGGACAGATGTACCCACAGGCTTCACCGTTCAACATTCGTTGAATGCATATGACCATTGCGATCAGGCTCTTGCCGAACCTGCGCCCGCACATCAATACCCGGAACCTTGCCTTGCTATCCAGTACCCGCTGCTGCGCCTCATGTGGTCGGGGTAACCTAATGCTGATCTCGCTCACCTATCGTTCATTTCTGCTATGCGTTTTATGGAGTACGATACCCCGGTGATACATTATTTGATTCTATCATATGTACCCAAATACCGATGCTAAGTCTTTTGGGAGGCCATAAGTGATTGAAGAACAACCACTTTAAAACAGGTTAACATAATCAGAGTTACCCGCCCGTTTAAAATGGAGGCTCCTGCAGCAGATCCTGATCAGGAATTGCTAAGGGTGTTGGCACTTCTATGGCCGGATCAATCATCAAGGAGGTGGGTGGCTGATCAGCATATTCCACCTTGATCGTCACCTGTCCATCCGTGGTGTTCTGGTTCTCGTTCTTCGACAATGTTGGAAGGAAGTATTTGCTGATCTTATCCAGTATCATCCAACGAGCCGTTGGACCCATCCGGTCCAGATCTTCTTCAAGGCGCTCAAGGTTATTGTCAACAACCTTCTGAATGAACTCTCTGATCTCCGCTGTTGATCGGTGCTTAGCCCCCTTTGGCTTTCCCTTATTTCCCTTCTTGAACCATCCATCTTCTCTTGGCATATGCTTCCGTATTTGCTCCGTTATTACATCTCCCATTGGGGTAGTATTACGATCTTGCATGGTTGATAAAAATTCTCATATTTTTGTCAAAACCCAAACTAAACTGCTATGATTGATCTTAGGAAGGCGAAAGAATTTGCCGCATTATGGGACACCTATACCGAACTTGAAAAAGAGTATGAAAAAGCTTATGCTAAGAAGCAAGCAGATTACATTCTACAATTGGTAGGTGAATTCAAAAGCTTCTTTGAAAAAAGTGGAATTGAGGTCGAAGAACCAAAATTGGTTGAGGATCCACCCCAGATTTTCACCAAGGTAGTTAAAACGAACCTATCTACTTTGTCCTGCACGCTCACGTTGAAATACACAAAGAGCAAGATAACTAACATCTCCCTTGTTTGGGCTACCGAAGATCTCACGCCCTGCTACCAGTATTTTGAAGCAAAGCCCGACAGAAAGCTTGAAAAACTGAAAACAGCCACTTCTAAAGACATAGACCAGAATATTGCAGCTATTTCAAATGCAATAGCTCAAATCAAACAAAACATAGCAAGCGACCTTACTTACCAAATCTGGTCAACCGGCGTTGACCACCGCCCATCGGAAGGCGGAACATTCATGAATCTGAAAAAAGTAAATTCCTTGACTGAAGTGTTAGATGGAATATATAAATAGAAATATCTATCCTCTGCATCTTTATTCCACGATTTGGTTCTCTAAGGTCATTCTTATTTTGTGCATATGAAATCGATTCTAACTATACTATTCGTGCTTGGATTCCTGATCGGATCAGCACAGTCCAAATGGGCAGAACTCATTACGGGTACTGAATACAAAATGTATTACAACACTTCACGAACTACAAGAGAAGGATCAATAATTACTGCATGGTTAAAAACAGTAGAATCGGGAAAGAGCCTTGCAAAAAGGAGACTGTCAATGCGAAAGCAATTTCCAGATTTTGCTGCACTTGCGCCCAAATTTTCTTATGAAATCATAAAAAGAGAGTATGATTGTGATGCAAAGCGTTATAGATTAAGAGGTATTACTGGATACACAACTGACGGGAAGGTTATCTATACATTTGTTTGGGATGAATTTGAGGCCGAATGGGAGGAAATAGTCCCGGACAGTAATGCAGAACTTACTCTTGATGCATTGTGTGAGGAAATACAATGAAATAACCCCCGGAATTCCGGGGGTTCTATTTTATTGGTCCTTCTTCTTAGGAGTTGCGTGATCCGCTTGAGGGTTTCAAAAGTTGGCAGCAATTGGTATATATTGGACTCTAAACCAATTAACATCATGGCAAATTTCCGCTTTGCTCAGTATGACGACACACATTATAACCTCCACCGGCTATCAGCAGTAAAGGTTGTTAATGACAATGACACATACCTGATCGCATACTTTGTTGGCGTTGCTGATCCTGTCGTTGTTCGAAAGGGCAGCACTCACGCATATCAATTCATTGGCGAATTGCACCAACAATCAGGAGTCGATCTATTAAGGCTTGTCAGATGAATAAACCCCCGGAATTCCGGGGGTTCTCTTTTAATCCTTCTTCTTACGTCTGGATCCGTTCTTGGATGTGGCGGGTGGATTCGTTGAAGCAGCATCTTGAGTTTGCTTGGCTTCCATCTTTAGTTGGGCTTCAATCCATCGGATGTATTCACGTTCGTAGTACGATTCCAGAACCGAGAGATAATGGATGATGCAGGAGGGACAGGCAAGGTCCATGCTTGTTGCCGTGGGATAGATGGTCAGGTAGACCTGCCGTAGCAGCAGCTTCTGATCTGCGTCCATCTTGGCTGATCCTCTACGCCTGTATTCCTGCAGGATCGGGAACAGGGTGGTTATTGCGTTGAATACTTCTTGTTGGTTCATATTGATACTCGTTTAATTCCGGCATCTTTTACGATGCTCCTTATCTGTTCTTCAATCATGGGGTATCTGATCCGGAATGCTTTTGGTACCACCCCCGATTTCTTGTTAAGCTTCAAGTATTCGTCAAGGGCTTGGAGGTTAAGTGGATCAAGCTTCGACCTGATCAGGCCCATGATGTTGATCTTGTTCTCATCTGGTTCCTCCGTGGTTGGATCCACCAAGGTTTGATGGCTGTGATGTTCACCTTCGCTCTCACCAGATTCCGTGGGACACACGAACTTCAATGATTGAAAGTTGGAGGTCCAGAGGATGTGTTGGCTCAGGGAGTGCTTGGGGTAATCCCCTCTTTTGGCATAACACTTCCATATCAGGATCCTAACGGCCAACCCGAAGATCCGCCTTGGGCTATCGTTGTACATCTCTGCGATCTCTTTGGCCTCCTTCCGTTGGATCCAGTACGCAACCTCTTGGATTGCATCATCCACGATCTGTGAATCCTTGGGTATATGGTTCCGGAATTGAATACCCTCAGCCTTCTTCCGGAATTCTTCGCTGTAGATGATTTCCCGGATCGCTTTTTCCTTAATCTGTTCGTGGGTTAGCTTACTTGCTTTCTTCAACGTTGGTGATGGATTTGGGCTTCTTATGCTCCTTTGAAGCGATCCATACCTGCAGGTGAAGGATTGGGTTGGCGATTAGGTCGATGATTGAATACCACCCCCGCAATAGCTTGTATCGGATCGGGATGTGGATCGGGTTGGGTTCTGTGCTTTGTTTCATAGGTTGCTTGGGTTTAATTATAGTTGGTTTTATTTCACTTGTGTAGCGTTGGAGGTGATGGTCTGCTTCGGGAATAGGTACATCCGGGACCAATAGTTATCACCCCCGCTCACCGTTCGCATGTACTTGCGTTCGCTGATCAGGCTCTTGAGGGTGGTGGTGGGTACTGTGTAGAAGGTGGGATCTCCGGGGAAGCTGAACACCCAATAGTCAGCTTGGGTCGTACTTATGCCTGTGGGCGTGGATTCTTCTTCATCCCGGATCTTGCAATACTCCACCGCAATGTTCCCGGTCTTGCTTGCCATCTTATCGTACTTCACTTCGAAGGTGGTGGTACGGTTGGTCTTGGGGTTGATGGCCGCAACATCATATGGAGTCGTTTCCATGTATCCAACGACCGTAACCTTATATCCCTTGCTGCGAAGCTTTGATCCGAATTCGTTTTCCTTGATTTTGCTTTGGTCGATATCTGACCAGAAAGTTGCGCCCATGTGCTGTTTATAGATAAATAGTCTGCAGGTGGACCAAAAGCTTTGAATCGTCAAAATATTTTCAAAATAAAAAGCCCCGCATAGAGATGCAGGGCGTATAGAGTGATATTTATGGACTTAATTATCGGTGATTATTTCGGCTTTGTCAAGCGGATCGGGAGATTTAGCGCATCAATCTTTTCCTTCTCCACGTAGCATGTGGTCACGGGATATCCTCCGAGATCCACGGTCTTGCTGACCGGCTCAATTCCTTGATCCTGCAGCAGCTTTTTGTAGGCTTGTTGGCTGATCTGGTACTTGGTCAATACCTCTGTTTGGCTGTAGTAGTTGTGTCTTGGGAACATCGGATCCGGTTGAATGATAAAGGTACCATAGGTATCGTTGAAGAAGATGTTCATTGCTCTGATTAGTTGCTGTTCTGTCATATCTATAAATATTCGTTGGTTGAGCAAAAGCTACCAATCAGACAGTTGTTGTATATTTCTAAAAATTAACTGTAAATGAGACGATCAACAGTAGCCCTTGCTATCCTTTCCTTAGCCTCTGTTTCAGCCCAGAGCCAAACGCCTTTGCTTACAAAGGCCATGATTTCGGCCCTTGGAAACAAATCAATCCTGCTCAATTACAAAGACACAGATGGACCCAAGGTTCTCGTATATAACTTGAAGTATGATGCAGCTACTAAGAAGTTGGCAATTACTAATATCACAGTAAACCATGACCGGTACACAGCAAGCTATAAGTCGAACCTCATTTTAGATAGCATTGGGAAAAGCCTCTATTTTTCAGGAGATGTATCCATAACAACTCAGAATGGACAACAAGGCGTTGTTGGCGGAATAGTTGAATTGAATTTTTATGAGTCACAACCGACAAAGGTCTACACCAACTTCGCTGTAAACTGCCAATGTGCCTTAGACCGGATCGGCCCATTCGGTTCCGCTAAAGTTGTCCCCAACGGTGAAGCTGCCAAGTTTCTTGCAGCAGTAAAGAATTCACCATCACCAACGAAGGCATATGAATTTCGCAGCGAACAATCAATCATGTTCTATGCATCTGGCAAGAACTTTAGGTCTGAAGATGGAATTACAGTTCGAATTAGCGAACCCCAGATCTACGTAAATCAGGCACCATCTATGTTAATTAAGTCCAAGTCCGTTATTGCGCCACACATCGGATCGATCCACGCAGTTTCGAACGACGGTGTTGCGGTTTGGATTACGGTAGATAGCCGAAACGAAAAGCTGATTATCCAGAAGAAAGAGTACAAGTTGGTGCGGCTCTAACTAAATCACCCCGCCCGGAATTTATTAACTTGGCTTATGGACAAGTCCCTGATTCCAATGCTGCCATCAAGCGAAGCGAAGAAGGCGTATGAACTTCTTCCTTGGAAGCTATTTGCTCGGCGCATTACACACAACCCGTATGTGAAGGCTTATCTAAATAAGCGGGACGGGGGAATCTGCTCATATTGCCAACAACCGACAGGTGATAGCCCGCTAATCCATCATATAAGCTATGACCATTGTTGCACCTATGGAATTGAAATTGGTATTCCGAAGGCGACAGAAAAGCGCCCGAACCGCATTCGCAAGACACCTGATTGTGAAAGTTGCCATCTTGATAATTCAGACCGCTTTGAAACTTGTATGGGTAAGCTAAGACTCGTTCATAGTATCTGCAATAAGCTTATAGAACACGATGCAAACGACTTACGTACTGACCATGACCAATCGAATAATTCATAAACCAACTATATATGTTCGGCCTATTTAAAAAGAAAGAACCCGCCAAGGCTGTTGAAACCGCATACCATTGCATCGGTGTGCGCTACGATCAGGAGATTAGCATCGATGGTGAGAACCTTGACAAGCTGAAGGAAGAACTGTTTGTTAAACTGAAGGATAAGGTCTATACCAGAACGGAGATCGACACCATCACGGAGAAGATCGGCTATGATATCTGGAAGTCGTTTGGATGGTTTGAAGCAACCCGGAAGGGCAATCCCGCTCCGGAGGTGAAGCGGTCCGTTGATCTGAAGTATCGCTTTCTTGGGTATAAGGATGGCTTGGTGTTCCCTGAAACCCAAGAGAAGGCCAACAAGCACCTGACCATCGGAATGTTCTATAAGCGCACCGAGATTGAGAATGCATCGATGCGGGCCGGGGTGAGCCTGTGGGACCGCTGCGATTGGGAGCAATACCGGATCCACAAGCTTTCCATCCCATCCAAAGGGATTGAAGTTGAATATCAAGAGAAGGATCCCAAGACCAAAGCCAAATAATAAAGCCCCCGTTGATCGGGGGCTTGTCTTTATTGAATCTTGCGGTTAGTACGTGCATCCAGAACCTCAAGTTTCAGCTTAGGATTGCTGATGTTGCTGATCGCAGCTTTCTTCTTCTCGGCTTGGTCTTGGATGAACCGGGTCACCTGATCGGGTGACCACATCTTCTTGACCTCTTGGTTGAAGGTTTCACCGATCAGGCTTTGAATCTGCCTCCTTGCTTTCTCCGGGTATTGAAGAACGAACTCCCGCACCTGCCTCATGTAGCTTTTATTAAGATCCTGAAGGGTGTGCGCATCCTCGGGTTGTTCCCGGACTTCAGGTTGAGGTGGAGGTACTTTCTTAGTTGAAGGCTTCACCGGAGGCTCCTGCGCTTCTGGTTGAATAGTACCTGTGTTGAGATCTCCCAATTCGGATACCTGATATTCCCAATCCTTATGACCCGAAGAAAGGATGATTTGAGTCTGGATCAGGTAGCCATGTTCAATCAGCTTCTTGGTTGCTGTCTTGCGTCTGCTTGCGCCCCATCCAAGTTCGTTGGCAAAGTATTCAAGACGGATCTTCCATCCATCTACGTTATTAAGAAGGGTGAACAGCAGGTGAAACGGGTCGCCGCTGATGTTCTTATCTCTTGCTGCTTTAAATGCAATACGACCGTATTGCTCCTTGTCGAAGTCGATTCTTTTAACCATTGTATATGCTTTTTCATGGGTTGGATAATTTGCTTTTTTTAAACGGGAAGCAAACCTCCGGGTAGCTACCCCGGAGGAACCCGCCACCATGAATGGTGATATTGATAAATATGACCATGATGATGTAAATCCGTAAAACGATAAAGATTTTATTTCGATGAATCAAGTGGGTGGTGAACTGATCGTGAATTGGGGTTGGGATACACAGCCTCACGGCCTTCACCGGAGTACGGTTACCGCCCCCGGTGTCACCATCCCCGGTGAACCCATCGATGGTGTTACCGTCCCCGGTTACCGTACCCTTAATTAGAATAACTCAATTAGAATAATTGAAATAGAATAAGAGAATTATATAAAGAGAAATAGTCTTAATAGAAGCGAAGCTGATTCCTTTTCTATTTCTCTTGGCTTATATGGGGTGGTGGTTCTCAATTGAGCGAAGCGATGGGTTATCCAATGGAGCGGAGCGACTATCTGCATGATCCACTTGTGGATCCGATCTACTTAATTGAAGTGGGTGTATCCAATGTGAGCGAAGCGATTGGTTCTTCAACTTAAAGTTTATCCAACCCCCGGTTGCTCCGGGGTTGGTCTTATCCAATTTAAATTAGGATTTACATCATCACGAAGAATAACCATACTTAACCAATAAAGGGTTAAGACCATGCTATACCTACACCTCGTATCTAACCAGAACTTCATCACCATACCACGATCAGCATCAACCATCACCCACCGGTTCAACGTGATTGAAACAATCGTTGGAGGTAACATCAAGTCACCATATGATGATGTGGACAGCCTTACCCTGTCCAACGAATACATCACCAACTTCAGCGAAGCGATCAGGAAGGGTACCAAGATCAAGGGTATCGGTATCCAAGTATACGTTCCGCTTGAAATGACTTCGGCTCACTACATCACCCGCTGTGCGGATCTGATCTCGGTGGATGATTATGTGGATCGTCTTGCATTCATCACCCCGTTGGGTAACGTGGTCATATCAAGCTGCAAGGGTAAGTTCCCGGAGCATGTGAACAGGAAAGGAGAACCCACCCTGTCAAGGTTCGCTGAGGTGTCGATCAACATCTTCAAACCAGAAACCGCATTCAACATGACACCGGTATATCTCAACTTCATCACCTCACCTCAATTCCATCTGGAACTTACGATGAATGCATTGGTGACCATCGACCGGATCCCGGACCACGGCAATCTCTGGTTCCAAGGGCTGAAGTACCAGATCGTTCAACACCTTAAGACCTTGGTTAATCACTACAACAGCCTGACCCTTTTAAAGGCCGTTTAAAGCCCAAATAAGAGAACCCCCGGAATTCCGAGGGTTGCGCTGTCTCGATCCAGATATGGTCAGAATGAAGCTGTATTGAGGCCGTGGCGGTGTTATGGCTTCGATGGTGGTGGCACCGACCGGACCTCAGTCTTGGGTTGGTTCTCCGGGAAGAATTTGCGCTTCAGGTATTCCTTGCACAAGTCACTTGCAATACTCATAACAAAAGCAATGACCGCAAACAGGAACCAAAACTTCTTTGGAATGTTCTCCCACCATTCCCGTCTTTCTCGCTCACTTTGAAGCTGCTGCAGGTAACCATATGGATCGCCTTTGAATTCATCGGGTAAGCGATCAAGGAATAAGGCCCCGTCTATCGACAGGTAATAAATCCAATTTCGACTAACAACATTATTCTGATCGATTTCATCATGTCTTCCTCTATCAAGTAACCATCCTTCACCAACTTAAGCCTTGCTGCAGATAGATCCGTTGGGCGCAGTCCAAGTGAGGTTGCCACCCTCTCGGTATCCTCTGCCGGATGAGGATTACGGTTACCATAGAAGTACATGAACACCTTATTGAAATCTATACCGATTTGGTTAGTCTGGTTTGCCATGTGACAAGTATAAGAAAAACCCCCGGCCTTGATTAGAGTTCCGGGGGTATAGCATGTATATATATTAGCGATGCTGTATAAACAGCCTACGACTGAAATTACAACTCAATCTCATCGTAAATCTTCTGTGTAATCGTGTTTCCATCTCCATCGTCACCATCTTCGATTGCAGAACCTACTGGATTCTTCGAGAAGCGCACAGTAGCCTTCGCTTTGTAATTCGTGTCTGTGGGATAAATACCCTCATGAAATAGCACATAAAAAGAATTAGTACTGAAGGGTGGAAGAATTACGTAACCTTCGGTGTTTACATTAACACCACCGCCGTTATATGCATGCACGATATTCACCTCTACCGCATTCCGCTTCGATCTGTTTATTAGAGTAATGGGGCCGGCTCCGTTTCCACCGTGCTCATGACCATTTCTCGCACCACTATTAATGTCTGCGTTATTAATCGAGGTTATCCACTTTATTTCATGTGGAAATGCAGCGTAAGGAAAGTCCAAGGAAATAGTGGCTGTCTGAAGCGGAGGCACCGTAAATTTTAAAGGCATGGCAATTAGGTTTTGTTGAACTTAAACTTACTAAAAGGATCTGAAAAGAAGAAACCCCGAACCTTGACCAGAGTTCCGAGGGTTTCCGGCCAAATCCTGATCGAAAAAACATCATCGGAATTTGGTATAGGTCACCTTCATATCATACACATCTTCAATGGCCACGATGCGATCAAACAATGCACCGAAGCCGAGCTTATCATACAATACCTCATTCTTCCGGTGGTACTTCCTGCGCATCTCCATCAGCAGGTTGAAGTGGAGTTGGATGGTGGCTTGATCTGGTTGAAGCTTGGGTTCCTTGCGAACCACGGTCAGGTGAGGATACTTTAAAGCAGTCATTGGATATGAGTTTGGACCCTGAAGCTACCACCCCCAACGACCGTGAAAAAGTCAATTACCAAGATAGCAGCCAATCTTTCGTTAAAGGGGTTTATCAGGTTTCAGGCAGGTACAGCACCCCGGAAAGGGTGTCTCAACTGTTAAGGAACTGTTAAGAACCGGTATATGGCAACTGTTATGGCAAGCAGGTTATGAAATGAGGGCAAAAAAGAAAGGGTTCCATTGCTGAAACCCTTGCCTGTATTGACTTTCCGAAGAATAAAATATGGTCTATTTATTCAACATGTACTTGTTTCTTGATCAGCGCGCCTTCGCGGGCTTCCATCAGGTAGGTCCGCTCCTTTACGAGGTAGCCGTTGCCTTTCTCGCAGAAGTGCACCTTCAGGTTTTCGATCGAGATCGGGTTGCCTTCGGGGATGTCGGCGATATTGGAGTACATGATGTCGTGGCCGTCGAGGATCATCACGAGGCCGGAGCCGATGGCTTCCATCTTGTTGCCCTCGGTGATGAGCATACCCGTGTCCTCACCAAGCCCGATACCGATGCAAGACGGGTTGGTGGCCACGGCCTGCGCCAGGCGCCCGAAGCGGCCCCGCTTCTCGAAGTGCGAGTCGATGATGACGTGGTCGACGAGGCCGAGGCCCGTGGTGATCTTGACCTTGCCTTTGAGGTGGGCTTGGGCGGCATCACCCTCGTAGATCATGGTGTTGCTCATGGCCATGGCGCCCGCGGAGGTGCCGGCGATGAGGAAGCGCGACTCATTGTGGTAACGGTGCAACAGGATCTGGCCGAAGCGCGTGCCGCCGAAGGTGGCGGAGAGCCGCAGCTGGTTGCCGCCGCTCATCATCACGGCGTCGCAATTGAGGAGGCGGTCGATATATTCCTGCTCGGCGGCGTCGGCACGGTCGCGGATGCGCATCACGCCCACGTTGGTACAGCCGATCTTGCCGAAAGCGTTCAGGTAATTGGCTCCCACCTCGTCCGGGATCATGGAAGCGGTGGTCACCACCTCGATGCGCGACTCCGGGCCGCCGGCTTCCTCTACGATGCGGCGGAGAATGCCGAGCTCGAAGAAGTTGAGGTTGTTGCGGCGGATCTCGCCTTTTTCGAGGTCGGTGCCTTTATCCTCGGCGCCGCCCACCGCGATGAGTTTTCCTTTAGGATATTGCTGGGTCATGTGGCTCTTACGATTGGACCCTGCCCGTTCCCTTCCGAAGGGAAGGACTTGGGAGCGGGGTTCCCGACAAAACTACAGTTTTGGGCCGTCGGGGGCCGCTTTTTTCTGTTAAATACAGGCGACGGACGGCGAGTGCGCCATTTCGGTGCCCCAGGAGGCTATTTTGACGGTAAAACCGGGGAAAATAGCATTGAACCCGGCGCAGGCGCCTGGCCCTTGCTAAAGCGGCACGCGGATTTCCCGCAAAGCCGCCAGGACGCGGAGACGCAAAAAGCTTTTATGGGCTAGCTCTTCTCATTTAAGAAGAAGCTTGACTTATTCGATCACTGCTCATCGGACCGCGCAAGCGCGGGGAGCGGGGCTGATGCCCCTGTCACGACGGCACAACGGCGCTCCCGAAGCCTCGGGAGGCACGACGGCGCGACATAGAAAAACAATCTGTTCTTTTTACTTTTCGTCGTGCCTTTGCGCCGTTGTGCCGTTGTGCATCGAGGCCGCTTGCGGCCGACCATTTCACCCTTTATTGATGATCATTTAACTCAAACAGCCTTTGAGCTGCGCTGCTTCACCCGTTGTACTTCATATTGCCCCAGGTAACATCTCTAAACTCTGGAATCCCGCGGGCGCCAGCCAGATCAAAGATCCGAGATCCCAGATCTGAGATCCGAATTCTCAAGATTTCCCCGCATAGCGCCGGATGCCGTCCACCAGCAGGTCAAGTTGCTTGAGGGTAGTATAGACGTTGGGCGTGATGCGGACACCGCGGACGCCGTTCCAGTCGATGGTGGTGCAGTGGATCTTGTAGTTCGCATACAGGTAGGAATCCAGCTCGTTGGGCTTCTTCCCTTCAAACGAGATCATCCCGATGGCGCCGCTCCACTTTGGGGCGAACGGCGTGGAGAGGCGCACGCCGGGGAGGTCTTTTACGCGCTCCATCCAGTAATTCTTCAGGTAGTACAAGCGCTCCTGCTTGCGCTTGAGCCCGATGCCCTCATTGAACTCGACGGCCTTGTGCGTGGCCTGCTCGATGTAAAAGGGACGGGTGCCGAGGTGCTCGAACTTACGGATATCATCAACCGAAAATTTTTCCGCCCCGTGCAGGGGCCAGAGCGCCGCGATCTTTTCGGGCCGCACCCAAAGGGCCCCGGTGCCGATGGGCGCATAGGTCCATTTGTGCAGGGAGGTGGCGAAGTAGTCGGCCCCGAGGTCCGGGATCCTGAAATCGAGCTGCGCAAACGAATGGGCGCCATCCACCAGCACGGCGATGCCGCGCTTCCGTGCTTCGTCGGCAATGGCGCGTACCGGCAACAGCTGCCCGTTCCAGTTGATCATGTGGGTGATGGTAACCGCCTTCGTGCGCGGCGTGAACGCGTTGACATACTGCTGCACGAGGTAATGCTCGTCTTCCGAAGGCAGCTGCAGGTCCACCCAATTGATCCGGATGCCGTCGCGCGCCGCGCGCTGCTGCCAGGAAAACACCACGTGGTTGTAATCCTGCCGGCACAGCACCACCTCGTCGCCGGCACTGAGCGGCAGCCCGAAGATGACCGTGTCGAGCCCTTCGGTGGCGTTGCGGTTGAGCGCCAGCTCATTGGGGTTGCAGCCGCCAAACGCCGCGAGGCTCCGCCGCAGGGGCTCCCGGCCCTGGTCCAGGATCCGCCACATGTTGAAGCTCGGCGCGCCGTTGCTAAAATCATAATTGCTTTTCATGGCCTCGGCCACGACGCGCGGTGCCGGCGATACGCCCCCGTTGTTGAAGTTGATCAGCCCCGGCGTACCGGTGAAGGCCTGCTGGATGTAGTACCAGAACTCTTCTTCGGCAGCAAGGTCGCCTGGCGCCACTCCTTCCGCGTCGCGCAGCGCGCGCTGCAGCCCCCGGCTCCAGGCCGGCTGAAAAACGGTACCGAACAATCCGGCGGCGGCGAGCCCGGCGGAGCGGAGGAAGTGACGGCGATGGGGCATGCGGGTAGTTTGAAGTGTGCAGTTTGGGGTTTGAAGTTAGGAGTTACCGCACACTCCGGAACTACCGCGGCCCATGGTGTACATACAACAACCTACAAAACCTTCAGAATCTTCAAAACCACCAAAACCTGATTTTGGGAGGCATGGCGATTGCAGCTACGGAAACCCGATTAACGTATATTGCTGACACTAACCCCTTGCAATGAAGATCCTCGAATTGAAAGTGCTGCGCGGCCCCAACTACTGGAGCGTCCGCCGACCCAAACTGATCCAGATGAAGCTCGACCTGGAGGAGCTCGAGCAAAAGCCCACGCATAAGATCCCCGGCTTCCGCCAGCGGATCGAGCAACTGCTGCCCTCGATGATCGAGCACCGTTGCAGCGAAGGCACGCGCGGCGGCTTCTTCCACCGCGTGGAGGAAGGCACCTGGATGGGCCATGTGGTGGAGCATATCGCCCTGGAGCTCCAGACCCTCGCCGGTATGAACTGCGGTTTCGGACGCACCCGCGGCACCGGCGAAAAAGAGGGTGTGTATTACGTGGTGTTCAACTACGAGGAGGAAGAAGCGGGGACCTATGCCGCCAAAGCTGCGGTACGGATTGCCCAGGCGCTCACCGACGGCACCGAGTACGACCTCGAGAAAGACATCCAGGAGCTCCGCGAGATCCGCGAGGAAACGCGCCTCGGCCCCTCTACCGGGTCGATCGTGAACGAGGCGCTGAAGCGCAATATTCCCTTTATCCGGCTCAACCGGCATTCGCTCGTGCAGCTCGGTTACGGCGTGCACCAGAAGCGCATCCGCGCCACCATCGCGTCCACTACATCGAGCATCGCCGTGGACCTCGCCGGTGATAAGGAAGATACCAAGATGCTCCTCGAAGCCGCAGAGGTGCCGGTGCCCAAGGGCGTCATCGTCCGCAACGAGGAAGAGCTCCGCGAAGCCATCAGCGACCTCGGCTACCCGCTGGTGCTGAAGCCTGTGGACGGAAACCACGGCAAGGGCGCCACCACCAACATCATCAACGAGGAGATGGCCCTCAAAGCCCTGGTGGAAGCCCAGCGCTACGGGCGCTCCGTGATCTGCGAAAAGTTCATCACGGGCTACGACTTCCGCCTCCTCGTCATCAACTACAAGTTCGTGTGCGCCGCCCGCCGCACGCCGGCCGCTGTGTGGGGCGACGGTGTCAGCACGATCCAGCAGCTCATCGACGAAACCAACAAGGACCCGCGCCGCGGCTACGGCCATGAGAAGGTGCTCACGCAGATCACCATCGACAACTTTACCTGGAAGATGCTCAACGATAAGGGGTATACGCTCGAGACCGTTCCCGCCAAAGGCGAGGAGGTGTGGCTAAAGCCAACGGCCAACCTGAGCACGGGCGGTACTTCTACGGATGTGACCGAGGAGGTACATCCCGCCAACATCTTCATGGCGGAGCGCATCGCCAAGATCATCGGGCTCGACATCTGCGGCATCGACATTATGGCGCCCAACCTCTCCGAGCCCGTATCGGAGAACGGCGGCGCCATCCTCGAGGTGAACGCGGCGCCCGGCTTCCGCATGCACGTGGAGCCCTCCGAGGGCCTGCCGCGCAACGTGGCCGAGCCCGTGGTAGACATGCTCTTCCCGCAGGGGGCCGACGGCCGCATCCCCATCATCGCCATTACCGGCACCAACGGCAAGACCACTACCACCCGCATCACCGCCGCCATTGTGCGCGCTGCAGGCCGCAAGGTGGGCTACACCACTTCGGATGGCATCTATATCCAAAACCAGATGATGATGTCGGGCGATACGACGGGCCCGGTATCCGCACAGTTTGTACTGAAGGACCCGACGGTGGACTTTGCCGTGCTCGAGTGCGCGCGCGGCGGCATCCTGCGCGGCGGACTCGGCTTTCAGCAGTGCGACGTGGCCATCGTCACCAACATCGCCGCCGACCACCTCGGTATGGGCGGCATCAACTCCGTGGAGCAGATGGCGCGCGTGAAGCAGGTGGTGCCCGAAACCGTGTGCGACAAGGGCTACGCCATCCTCAATGCCGACGACGACCTCGTCTACAAGATGAAGAACGACCTCAGCTGCAAGATCGCCCTCTTCTCAATGCGGGAAGACAACCCGCGCGTGATCGAACATTGCGCCAAGGGGGGCAAGGCCTGCATCTTCGAGAACGGCTACGTCACCATCATGAAAGACAGCTGGAAGGTGCGCGTGCTGCCGGTGAAGGATATTCCCGTTACGTATGGTGGCAAGGCGGCCCACAACATCGCCAACGTACTGCCCGCGGTGATGGCCACCTACCTGTTCAAAGCAGTTACGATCGAGGACATCCGCCACGCGCTCCGCACCTTCGAGCCCTCGGGCGTGCTGACGCCGGGACGGCTCAACTTCTTCCACCTGCGCAAGTGTACCTTCCTGGCCGACTTCGCCCACAACCCCGCGGGCGTGCAGCTGCTGAAGGACTTCGTGGGCCAGCTCAATTACCCGCAGAAGATCGGCGTCATCACCGGCACCGGCGACCGGCGCGACGAGGATATCCGTGCTATCGGCGCCATCAGCGCAGGCGCTTTCGACCACATCATCATCCGCATGGATAAAAACCTGCGCGGCCGCACTGCGGAGGAGATCGCCGGATTGCTCCAGGACGGCATCCGCAGCGTGAATCAGGAAGTGCCCGTGGAAGTGGTGAACGATGAGACGGCTGCCCTGCGCCGCGCCTACGATGTATGCGAGCGCGGCGCCCTCGTGACGGCCCTTTGCGACAAGGTGGAGGCTACGCTCGAGAAGATCGCGGAGCTCCGGGAAGCCGAGGAAACCGGGGCGCCGCAGCTTGCCACCCAGCGCGGGTGACGGGCGCTTTGGTAAAGAGGATCAAAAGATTATGCAGAAGATTCCGAATTTTTTTTGGTAGGAATCTGTGAACCTTTATTTTTGCACTCCCTTACAGGATTGAGCTATGGTGTAACGGTAGCACTACAGATTTTGGTTCTGTCTGTCTAGGTTCGAATCCTAGTAGCTCAACAAAGAGCCCCGCAACAGCGGGGCTCTTTCGTTTTCAGTACGTGGCGCCGACCGACCCTGCCAACGAGCCCGTGCAGTAACGCCTGGCATTCGGATGACGATATACGGGCACCCGCCTGGACCCGGACGAAGATGTCCGGAACGGACAGGCAGGCGCCCGCACTTCACGGCTGCAGCTAGCTACCCGCATTGCAACGGCAATTTTGATCATTCTGATTATCTGTGAAAAGACAATGGTGCGTCAGCGGAGGTCCGCGCCGCACGATCAACGGCTCCCTGCCCCTTCGGGCTGTGCGGCCAGCACCGGCGCGCTCATCGGCAACAGCACCGTGAAGGTGGCGCCGGCGCCGGGTTGTCCCTCGGCGCGGATGAACCCATGGTGCTGCTCCACGATCTTCTTCACGATGGCGAGGCCGATGCCCGTGCCGGGGTAGGTATGCGCCGGGTGCAGCCGCTGGAAGATCTCGAAGATCTTCCCGGCGTACTCGGCTTCGAAGCCGATGCCGTTGTCCTGAACCCGGATCTCGGCCCACTTCTGCTGCTGCCGAACCGCCGCGGGAAGCGAAAGCTCCCCAAGCGCTTCGCGCACGGCGGGCGGGAGCTGGGCCAGGGGCAGCACCCCGCCGTTGATGCGGATATGCGGGGCCACTCCGGGCTGCTGGAACTTAATGGCATTACGCAACAGGTTCTGGAACAGCTGGCCCAGCTGGGAAGCATTCCCGGGCACCGTAGGCAGGTCCGACACCTCGATTACGGCGCCACTCTGCGCGATCGACAACTCCAGGTCCTGCTGCACCTCGGCCAGCACTTGCGCCAGGTCCACCGCTTCGGCAGGGGCTTCGCCACGTCCGAGGTTGGAAAAGCGCAGGATGTCGTCGATGAGGCGCTGCATCCGTCCGGCCGACTGGTCGATCTTTTCGAGATAGCTCCTTCCCCTGTCGGAGAGAACGCCGGCTTCCGCCTGCAGCAGGGACGAAAAGGTAAGGATCTTGCGGAGCGGCTCCTGCAGGTCGTGTGAGGCCACGTAGGCGAACTTCTGGAGCTCGATGTTGGAGGCTTCGAGCTGGGCCGACTTCTCGCGCAGCGATTGCTGTACCTGGAACCCGTCGGTGATGTCTTGCCCGGTACCGATCATCCCGGTGATCTGGTCATCGCCGTCGAGCAACACCTCTCCTTTCGCCTGGATCATCTTGACGCTGCCGTCGGGCTGCAGGATGCGGTGGGTGAAGGGCTGGAATTTCTTGGTGCCGAACGCCTGCCGGATGGCCTCGTCCACGAAGATGCGGTCGTCGGGGTGCACCTTGTCGAGGAAGGCCTCGTAGCTGAGTCCGCCGCCCTGCGCCGGAACGCCGTAAACCTTGTACATGCCTTCCGACCAGGATACCGAATTCGTGCGGATGTCCCACTGCCAATGCCCCATGCGGGCGATCTCCTGGGCTTCGTTGAGTTGCTGTACGGTAAGGCGCAGCTGCGCTTCGGCCTTCTGCCGCTCTGCGACCTCGCGCTCGAGCTCCTCGTGCGACTTCAACTTGAGGGCCGTGGGCATCAGCTTGATGATGTGGAATACAGTTACCCAGCTCACCACACCGGTGACGAAGCGCACGAGCGCGCTGAGGCGGTAGGCCGGGAACCAGAAGATGACGGCGTCGAGCAGGTGCGTGGAGCCGCAGGCAAGGATAAAGGCGGCGAACAGGAAATAGGTACGGGTAAAGCGCGCGTTCACCCGGCGGCTCACGAAGCGCAGGATGGCCAGCGGGATGGCGAAATAAGCCGACCAGATCAGCAGGTCGGAGATGATGTACAGCCAGCCATGAAAATCGCTCCATTGGCCGCAATGCCAGCGGGGCGGCCAGTCGGAGGTATCGAATAAGTTACGGAAAAAGTCCAGGACGGATTCCATTCAGCAATTAGTTGGGTGCAGCAGCGAAGCCCGAAGATAGCAAATCGGGCGCACTACAGGGGCTGCCCGCACCGGAGCAGCGCCAGGCATTCGGAGAGGCATCCCGACCAGTTGCGGATGTTGAGGCCATAGGTGTTCCGGATCTTCCCGGTATCGAGCACCGACCACGCGGGACGCGCCGCCGGCGTCGGGTACTGGTCTGTGGCAATGGGCCGCAGCACGCAGGAAAAGCCGCAATGCGCTTTCACGGCAGCAGCAAAGCGGTACCAGGTAGTCGGTCCGTCGTTGCTGTAGTGGAAGATGCCCGGCACCCAGGTTCCGGACCCGATGATGTGGAGTAGTGCTGCAGCGAGGTCGGCGGCATAGGTAGGACAGCCCTGCTGGTCGTCGACGATGGAGAGGCTTTCCTTCTGCGGCATGAGGCGCAGCATCGTTTTTACGAAGTTGTGGCCGAATGCCGAATACACCCAGGCCGTGCGGATGATCACTGCGTCGGGGTTGACTCTGAGGCATAGCTCCTCTCCTGCTCGCTTCGAGGCGCCGTAGACGCCGATGGGACCGGTCGGGTCTTCCTCGCGGTACGGAGTATTGGCACTCCCGTCGAACACATAATCGGTGGAGAGGTGCAGGAGCCTTGTACCGGCATCGGCGCAGGCAGCAGCGAGGGCGCCCACGCCGTCGGCATTGACGCGGAACGCAGCATCCGGCTCCGACTCGGCCTTGTCTACCGCGGTGTAGGCGCCTGCGTTGATGCAATAGTCAGCGCGCGCTGCCCCGATCACCGATGCGATACGCACAGGATCACCGAGGTCGAGGGTGCTGCGGTCGTGAAAGGAAAATTGATAGGTCGGGAAGCGCTCCGCGAGGGCCTGCAGCTCCTGGCCGAGCTGGCCGCCGGCGCCGGTTACCAGGATCTTCATGCGGTGAAGGTAGCACGCAGGTCGCTAAAAAGCGGAAGCTGTGCGTCGCGCTCCGAAACGGTGGCTTCCGCAACATTCACCTTCCAATCGATCGCGAGCGACGGATCGTTATAGCGGATACCGCCTTCGCTTTCCTTGTTGTACAGGTGATCGCATTTATACAGGATGGCGGCCGTGGGCGACAGCACCGAGAAGCCGTGGGCAAAGCCGGCGGGGATAAACAGCTGGCGGCGGTTGGCGGCCGAGAGCTCGAGGGAAAAATGCTGGCCGAAGGTCGGCGAGTCGGGACGGATGTCCACCACTACGTCGAGGATGGTGCCCTCCATCACGCGGATCAGCTTGGCCTGCGCATGCGGGGGCCGCTGGAAATGCAAGCCGCGGATGACACCATAGGTCGACTGCGACTGGTTGTCCTGCACGAACCGGTTGGCGATGCCCTGCGCTGCGAATACCGCTTCGTTGTAGGCCTCGTAGAAGTAGCCGCGGCTGTCCTCGAAAACGCGGGGCTCGATCACCACGAGACCGGGAAGTGCACATGTACTGAAGTTCATATCGCTGGGCAATCGGCTCTTAAGAAACAGTTCCTCCTTCTGCCGGGAGGCATCGGGAGGAACTGCCTGATAAAATCATTGTCGGGCATCCCTGCATCAAAAAGAAGCAAGGCAGGGAAACATCGTTTAGAAGCTGAAGTACTGACGGCTCTTCACCTTGCTGCGGAACAGGCCCTTGATGTCGGCAACGAGGGCATTGTCCTTGGTGATGGAAGTGAAGAAGGCATCGTCATAATCCGCGTAGGGCTCGTGGCACACGGTCACGATCACGGCGTCGTAGTCCTTGCCGATCTCGGGCGTGAGGCCGAAGCCATACTCGTGCATGAGCTCGTCGGTGTCGGCATACGGGTCGTGCACTTCCACGTTGAGGAAGAACGACTGCAGCTCCTTCACCACGTCGGCCACCTTGGAGTTGCGGATATCGCTCACGTTCTCCTTGAAAGTCGCGCCCAGCACCAGCACGCGCGCGTTCTTGACGTCGCTCACGTTCTTGATGATGTGCTGCACCACCTTGCGGGCAAGGTAGTTCGACATGTTGTCGTTGATGTAGCGGCCGGCCAGGATGACCCGCGAGTTGTAGCCCAGCTCGGAAGCCTTGTAGGTGAGGTAGTAGGGATCCACGCCGATGCAGTGACCACCCACGAGGCCCGGGGAGAACTTCAGGAAGTTCCACTTGGTGCCGGCGGCCTCGAGCACCTCGTAGGTGTTGATGCCCATCTTGTCGAAGATGATCGAGAGCTCGTTCATGAGGGCGATGTTGAGGTCGCGCTGCGTGTTCTCGATGATCTTGGCGGCCTCGGCAACCTTGATCGAGGAGGCACGGTGCACGCCCGCATCCACCACCAGCTCGTAGGTCTTGGCGATCTCCTCGAGCGACTCGGCGTCGCAGCCGGAGGCTACCTTCACTACGGTGCGGATGGTGTGCTTCTTATCGCCCGGGTTGATGCGCTCGGGCGAGTAGCCCAGCTTGAAGTCCACGCCCATCTTGAGGCCGGAGAGCTTTTCGATGATCGGCAGGCAGTCCTCTTCGGTGCAGCCGGGATATACGGTAGATTCGAACACGACATAGTCGCCCTTCTTGATCACCTTACCGATGGTTTCGGAGGCTTTCTTCACCGGCGTGAGGTCGGGCACATTGTGCTCGTCCACGGGCGTGGGAACGGCCACCACGAAGAAGTTGGCTTCGCGCAGCTCCTCGAGGGTGTGGGTGAACTGGATGTCGGTGCCTTCGAAAGCGGAGGACTCGAGCTCATTGCTCGGGTCGATGTGCTGCTTCATCAGCTCCACGCGCTTCTCGTTGATATCGAAACCGATAACGGAGATGCGGCGCGCGAATTCAAGGGCGATCGGCAGGCCCACATAGCCGAGACCGACTACGGCGAGCTTTGCTTTCTTGTCAAGGAGTTCCTGGTACATGGTGGTTGGTAGTTGCTTAGTTCGTTTTCGTGAATTCTTTGGGTTGCTTGGTCCATTCCTCTTTCGGGAGGTTCTTGAAGTACTCGTAGGTAACCTTGAGGCCTTCGCTGCGATGCACCTTCGGCTCCCAGCCGAGGAGTTCCCTGGCTTTCGTGATGTCCGGCTTGCGCTGCTTCGGGTCGTCCTGCGGCAGGGGCTTGTACACGATCTTCACCGTATTGCCGGTCAGCTTCAGCACTTCCTCGGCGAAGTCCTTCAGCGAGATCTCGTCGGGGTTGCCCACGTTCACCGGCATCGTGTAGTCGCTCATGAGGAGGCGGTAGATGCCTTCCACGAGGTCGTCGACGTAGCAGAAGGAGCGCGTTTGCGAGCCGTCGCCGAATACGGTGAGGTCTTCGCCGCGGAGGGCCTGGCCGATGAAGGCCGGCAGGGCGCGGCCGTCGTTGAGGCGCATGCGCGGGCCATAGGTGTTGAAGATGCGCACGATGCGCGTCTCTACGCCGTGGAAGGTGTAGTAAGCGCGCGTGATCGACTCCATGTAGCGCTTCGCTTCGTCGTACACGCCGCGCGGGCCCACGGGGTTCACGTTGCCCCAGTACTCCTCGGTCTGCGGGTGCACCACGGGGTCGCCGTACACCTCGGAGGTGGAGGCCACCAGCATGCGCGCACCCTTGGCCTTGGCGAGGCCGAGGCAGTTGTGTGTGCCCATGGCGCCAACTTTCAGCGTCTGGATCGGGATCTTGAGGTAATCGATGGGCGAAGCCGGCGAGGCGAAGTGCAGGATATAATCGATGCGGCCCGGCACGTGGATGAACTTCGTCACATCGTGGTTATAGAATTCGAACTGCGGCAGCGGGAAGAGGTGCTCGATATTTTTCAGGTCGCCGGTGATCAGGTTGTCCATGCCCACTACATGGAAGCCTTCCTTGATGAAGCGGTCGCAGAGGTGCGAGCCCAGGAAGCCGGCGGCCCCGGTGATGAGTACGCGTTTTTGTTCCATGTTATGCGGTTACGGGTGTGGATTCGGTTACGGGGGCGGCCACCGGCTTACGGCCGATGCTCTCGTAGTGGAAGCCGAGCTTCTCGATCTCGCCGAGGTCGAAGAGGTTGCGGCCGTCGAAGATGGCGTTGCCCTTCATCCGCTCTTTGATGCGGCCGAAGTCGGGCGTGCGGAACTCGTTCCACTCGGTGGCGATGATGAGGGCGTCGGCGCCGTCGAGGGCTTCGTACTGGCTTTCGGCGTAGTTGATCACGTTGTCCATCACCTTGCGCACGTTGTTCATGGCTTCGGGGTCGAACACCGTTACGGTGGCGCCTTCGCCGATGAGGGCCTTGATGATGTAGAGGGCCGGGGCCTCGCGGATGTCGTCGGTATTGGGCTTGAAGGCCAGTCCCCAGAGGGCAAAGTGCTTGCCCAGCAGCGAGTCGCCGAAGTATTTCTTGATCTTGGGTACCAGGAAGGTCTTCTGGTCTTCGTTCACGGCCATTACGGATTCCAGGATGCGGAAGTCATACTGTACCTCGTGGGCGGAGCGTACGAGCGCCTGCACGTCCTTGGGGAAGCAGGAGCCGCCGTAGCCGATGCCGGGGAAGAGGAAGCGCTTGCCGATGCGGTCGTCGGAGCCGATGCCGCGGCGCACCATGTCTACGTCGGCGCCGAGCTTCTCGCAGAGGCGCGCGATCTCGTTCATGAAGGAGATCTTCACGGCGAGGAAGGAGTTGGCGGCGTATTTCGTAAGCTCCGAAGAGGCTTCGTCCATGAAGATGACGGGGTTGCCCTGGCGCACGAAGGGTGCATACAGGTCGCTCATCACCTTGCGGGCGCGCTCGGAGGTGGTGCCGATCACGACGCGGTCGGGCTTCATGAAGTCCTCCACGGCCACGCCTTCGCGCAGGAACTCGGGGTTGGAGATCACGTCGTATTCTACTTTGCAATTTTCGGCGATGGCGTCGCGCACCTTCTTGGCGGTGCCTACCGGCACGGTGCTCTTGTTCACGATCACCTTATAGTCGGTAAGCAGCTTGCCGATCTCCTTGGCCACGCCGAGCACGTACTTGAGGTCGGCTGAGCCGTCTTCGCCGGGAGGCGTCGGGAGGGCCAGGAACACGATCTCCGCGTCGCGGATGCCGTCGGCGAGGTTGGTGGTGAACACCAGTCGCTCCTCCTTGAGGTTACGCTGGAAGATCTTCTCCAGTCCCGGCTCATAGATCGTGATCTGGCCGTTGGAGAGCTTGTCTACTTTTTCCTGGTCGATGTCAACACAGGTGACCGTGTTGCCGGTCTCGGCGAAACAAGTGCCTGTTACAAGGCCTACGTAGCCGGTTCCTACTACCGCAATTTTCATGTTAAGTCTTTATTGGTTTATATAGTTAAGGACGGATTGAATGATGTGCTGCTGCTGGTCTTCTTCCATCTCGGTGTGGATCGGCAGCGACACGACGCGCTCGGTGAGCCAGTCGGTGACGGGCAGCTCGGTTTCCGGGAGGTTGAAGGAGGAGAACATCTGCTGGCGATGGGCCGGCACGGGATAATAGATCATCGAGGGCACGCCCTGTGTGGCGAGGTAGTCGACGAGGCCGTTGCGGTCCACGCCTTCGAGCAGCAGGGTATACTGGTGGAAGACGTGCTTGCCGTAAGCGGCGCGGAAGGGTGTGGTGATCTTCGGGTGGTTGGCGAATGCGGCATCATAGGCATCGGCCACCTTGATGCGCGCGTCGATATAGCGGTCCAGGTGCTTGAGCTTGATCTCGAGGACGGCGGCCTGGATGGTGTCGAGGCGGCTGTTGCAGCCCACCACGTCGTGGTAGTAGCGCTTGCTCTGGCCGTGGTTGGCCACCATCCGGAGCTGGGCGGCGAGGGCGTCGTCGTTGGTGAAGATGGCGCCGCCGTCGCCGTAGCAGCCGAGGTTTTTCGAAGGAAAGAACGAGGTGCCGCTCACGGTGCCGATGGCGCCGGTCTTGACGGTGCGGCCGTCGCTGTAATAGTAGTCGGAGCCGATGGCCTGGGCATTATCCTCGATCACGTGCAGCTTATGGGCTTCGGCGATCTTCATGATGGCCTCCATGTGGGCCGCCTGCCCGTAGAGGTGCACCGGCACGATGGCTTTGGTCTTCGGCGTGATGGCCTTTTCGATGGCGGCCGGGTCGATGCAGAAGGTCTTCGGGTCTACGTCCACGAACAAGGGTGTCAGGCGCAGCAGGGCGATGACCTCGGTGGTGGCGATATAGGTAAAGGAAGGGGTGATCACTTCGTCGCCGGGCTCGAGGCCGAGGGCCATCATGGCGATCTGCAGGGCATCGGTACCGTTGGCGCAGGGGATCACGTGCTTGCTGCCGTTGTAAGCCGAGAGGGCTTCGGCGAAGCGCCCGACGGCCGGACCGTTGATGAAGCCGGTACTGTCGAGCACCCCCAGCACAGCTGCGTCGATCTCTTCTTTGATCTTCAGGTATTGTTGCTTCAGATCAACCATCTGGATGGTGCGCATAACGAAGGGCGGTTTGGTAAAAAGTGGCGCAAAAATAGGAAAATATGGGTGGGAACAAGGGGAAGCCCCTACTTTTGTCCCTGCCCCTACTAACCGGGCTCCGGTGCTGTTTTACCCTGTTTTCATCGCCCTTTTCGCTGTCGGCGTCCGCATTGCCGGACTCTTCTCGTCCAAGGCAAGGGCCTGGGTGGAAGGGCGGCGGAATTGGGCGCAGCAACTCGAAAAGGAACTGGCCGGCAACACCGCACCGCTGATCTGGATGCATTGCGCGTCGGCCGGGGAATTCGAACAGGGGAAGCCAGTACTGGAAGCCCTCAGGCTGCAATTCCCGGGCCACCTCATCCTCGTCTCGTTCTTTTCACCGTCCGGCTTCGGGGTGGGGAAAAAATACAAGGGTGCCGACCACATCGTGTACCTCCCGCTCGACACCGCCCGGAATGCGCGCCGCTTCCTGGCCCTCACCAAGCCTTCCCTCGTCATCTTTATCAAGTACGATTACTGGTACCGCCACCTCCGTGCCGTGTACGAAGCGGGCATCCCGCTCCTGATGGTTTCGGCCATCTTCCGGCGCCAACAGGCCTTCTTTAGATGGTATGGCGGGCTCCACCGCCGGATGCTCACTTATTTCACCTGGCTCTTTGTGCAGGACGAAGCGTCCGTCGACTTATTAAAGACCATCGGCATTACCCGGGCTTCCGCCAACGGCGATACCCGCTTCGACCGGGTGGCCACCATTACCGAGGCGCCCGCTCCCCTCCCGCTCATCGAGGCATTTGTGCAGGGCGAAGGTCCGGTGCTCGTGGCCGGCAGCACCTGGACCGAGGACGAGCAGGTGCTCGCGGGCCTTTCTTCCCACGTGCGGATGATCATCGCCCCCCACGAGATCAGCACTGCCAACATCACCCGGCTCCGGGAGCTATTTCCCGGCGAGGCCGTGACGTACAGTGCGTTGCAGGCGGGCGGGGCGGGTCCGGCCGCGCGGGTGCTGCTGATCGATAACATCGGGATGCTGTCGCGGCTGTACCGCTATGGGCACGTCACCTATATCGGCGGGGGCTACAACAAGAGCGGGATCCACAATACGCTGGAGGCGGCCGCCTGGGGCAAGCCGGTGTACTTCGGACCGAATTACCAGAAGTTCCGGGAAGCGGTGGGGCTGATCGAAGCCGGCGCCGCGGAGTCGGTCAACAATGCCGAAAAGCTGCAGCAGCGGATCGACAGCCTGTACGAACACCCCGAGCACGGGGCACAGGTAGGCGAAGCCGCCGCGCGCTATGTGCGGGAAAACATCGGTGCCACGGGCCGCGTGGTCGCCTTCATTCAGGAAAAGCGTCTTCTTACGAGCTGATCGAACTGCTGCACCGTCTCGCTGCCGTCGGGCCAGCCCAGTTTCAGCTTCAATTCGCGGTTGATCCAGTATTCCGCCTCCGGCAGGATATGAAAGCCGTTGATGGTCTTGATGCTGCGCTCGTACATGGCCTCGTCGCCGCGGAACAGCTCGGAGATGAACAGGTAGCGGTCGTTGAGCGAGATGCCTTTGCGCAGGTCCTTGATCGGGCCGCCGGTCAGCTTTTTCCCCAATTCCACATGCTCCTGCTTCAGTCTGTCGTTGAGCGAGGCACCGCCCTCGCCGAGGGCGCGGTGCACCTCCGGGGAAGGAGCCTGCTGCGCAAGGGTGGGTACCTCCTCGAGCGGGTTGAAGGCGGGTGTCGTATAAGCCGAGGGCGGCGGGGTGGGCGGAGGCGTGTAGGCGGGCGGCGGGGGCTCGTAAGCCGGGGGCACATAGGCCGGCTGAGCGGGCGGGGCCGGCGCAATGACCTCGGGCTTTTGCAGCACATAGGGCTCCGGTGCTGAAGGAGCCGGCGCTGCCGGCTCCGGGGCAGGCGGCTCGGGCACCGGAGGTGCCTCCACCGGTGCTGCCGGCACTTCGGCCGGCGGCGCGGCTACCGGGACGATGGGTGCCGGTGCGTCCGGTTCCGCAGCTGCGGGCGTCTCCACAAAAACGGGCGCGGGGTTTACGGGGGCAGGCTCCTGCTGCGGAGCCGGTACGGCAGCAACGGCAGCGGCTACGGGCAGCGCGGGCATCAGTACCGCCACGCGGCCACCGGCCGGCAGGGCTGCCTGCTGCTGTTGCGCCCCCAGGGCGGCGTGTAATTCCTGCACGGTCTGCAGCAGTTGTGCGGGCGTGGCGCCGCCGGCTTCCTGTGCTGCTAATTTTTGGATCAAAACACGGACACGTTCCATTAGTTTCCAGTAGTTTTGGCGCCCCTCGAAAATAGATAATGAGGCCCTCGGGGACACCGTGGCTAAAAGTACGAACCCCACTTAAACAAGCGTCAAAAATTACGGGATATGTTTATCGAACCCCATATTAAAGGTGAATGCGGCGGATGGATCGAAGTGGTATGCGGGTCGATGTTTTCCGGTAAGACGGAGGAGCTGATCCGGCGCCTGAAGCGCGCCAAGATCGCGAAGATGAAAGTGGAGATCTTCAAGCCCGCCATCGACGTGCGCTACGACGAGGTGAAGATCGTGTCGCACGATGAGAGCTACATCCACTCCACGCCCGTGGATCATTCGGGGAAGATCCTGCTGATGGCCCAGGACTGCGACGTGGTGGGCATCGACGAGGCGCAGTTCTTCGACGACGGCCTGCCCGACGTGTGCGAGCAGCTCGCCTGCCGCGGCATCCGGGTCATCGTGGCCGGCCTCGACATGGACTTTATGGGCAAGCCTTTCGGGCAGATGCCCTTCCTGCTCGCCAAGGCCGACTACATCACGAAGCTGCACGCCATCTGCATGCAGTGCGGCAACATCGCCAACTACTCCTACCGCAAGATCCCCAACGAAGACCGCATCATGCTCGGCGAGAAGGACGTGTACGAGCCGCGCTGCCGTCGGTGTTACCAGCTGGATGGGGCCATATCGTGAGGCCGCTTCGCGGCTGTTTATTGGTCTATTGGCTTATTGGTAAGGGGTCGCTTACAACGCATGAGTCATTGCGCGGCTGGGAAGTCATTGCGAGCACAGCGTCCCGAAGCCTCGGGACAATCTCCCCCGTTACGCGAAGTGATCGGTTTCGTGGAGTTCTTGGCTAACGGTGTGGGCTGGTACCTATTGAAACCTACGGTGGAAGGCGTGGGCTGGTTGGTTATCTCTGACTGTAAAATGCGTTACCGGGTTCATCTTCTCACCCGCTCACCTGCTCACCCGCTCACCCGCTCACCCGCTCACAAAAAAAGCCCCGGAGGGCTCTTTCGTCATATAGCAGCAAACGATACGTCCTTACGATTTGGGCTTGCCGGTGAAGGTGCCTTTGGAGGTCATCTTCATCGGTCCTTCGAGCGCCAGGTTCACCTCGCCGTTAAGCACGAGGCCCGTCTTTCCGTCTACGCGCATCGTGCCGGTCTGGACGCCTTTCATGGACTGCTGGCCCGTCATGCTCACGTCCGATTTCGCGTCGAGCACTACGTTGCCGCCCTCGATGGCCTTCACCGTGTACGTGGTTTTCGTGTTGAGCGGGGTGCGCTCGCCGGCGAAGGTACGCGTCCAGGTGTCGCCCACTTTCACGGGCTTGTTCGGGAAAATGTTGAACGATTGCGAAAAGGTCTCCTTCAGGCTCTCGTCGTTGAACTGCTGGGAGAAGCCCTGCAGCACGCCGGCACGGGCTTCCTCGGGAAGTCCCATTGAATTCACCACGGCGTCGGCCATCTGCTGCATGCCCTCGATGGACACCACCTTGCCCTCGCGGTTCACCTTCATGGTAAAGGCCTTGCCCTTCATGCTGCGGAACATCTTGTTCATCATGCCCTGCATGTTGGCGGCTTCGGCGGTACCCGTGGCGGTGTCGCCTTTGTCGGAATCGACGGTGATGGTCTGATCCGGCGTCACCATATTCATGGCGATGCGGTCGTAGGTCATGCGCAGGGTCTTCAGGGAATCGGTCTCGTCGGTCACTTCCATCGAGTAGTCGCCCTGGATCCTGGAGTTGATCGTTTGCCCTTGCACCTCCTGGCCGATGGTGTAATCGACGGAATAGAGGAAGGTCTTGCCCTTGGGCAGGTTGAAGGCAAAATTGTCGGAAGCGTTGTTCTTCGACGAGTCGCTACAGTGCGCCAGCGTGAGGCAAAGCCCTGCGCCCGCCAAAAGTCTGATTAGTTTCATATCCGGGTTTTGAGGCCGGTAAAATAGAACATTTTGGACAGGGGGACGCAGGGAGGCGCTATTTTCGCCAAAAATCACCCCATCGGTTCCCTTTCGCAAATAGGCGCGCTGTTCCGCAAAGACCTGCTCCTGGAGCTGCGGCAGCAATACAGCTTCTACGGCGTCGTGCTGTATATCGGCGCCACCATCTTCGTCTTATACATGGCGCTCGAGTCGCCGGAGTCGCGCGTCTGGAACGGCCTCTTCTGGGTGGTGCAGCTCTTTATCTGCATCAATGCCGTGGCCAAGAGCTTCCTGCAGGAGGCGCCGGGGCGGATGCTGTATTACGGCACGCTCGTGAGCCCGGTGTATTTCGTGCTGTCAAAGCTGCTCTTCAACGCGCTGCTGATGCTGGCCATGAGCACGCTCTCCTACGGGCTCTTTTCGCTTTTCCTGGAGCACCCGGTGCTGCGTCCCGGTCCCTTCTTCGGGCTCGTGCTGCTCGGAGGGGTGTCGCTCTCGCTGGTCTTCACCTTCCTGGCAGCCATCGCGGCCAAGGCGCAGCAGAATGCGGCCATCATGGCCATCATGGGCTTCCCGATCATCATCCCGCAGCTGATCCTGCTGATGAAGCTGTCGATGGCGGCCTTCAGCACGGTGGGCACCTTTCCCACTACGCCCCTGCTGATGCTCGGCGCCATGGACGTGATGGTGGTGCTGCTGGCGTCGATCCTGTTTCCGTATTTGTGGAAAGACTAGCTAATGGGTTAATGGGTTAATCTGCTAATGTGCTAACAAGCAACGGTTTGCCGCCATCGTAGGGACACTTGTGATCAGGTACGAATGAACCGCACCGCATGCCCCCAAACAATCGTCGATCGGTTTTCGCGAATTAGCACATTAACTTATTAGCACATCAGCACATTCCCTATTTTTGCGCCATTGTTTCAAAACGGCGGCTCCGCCGTCCTTTCTTATGCGCAAAAGCTGGTGGAAAATACTCAGTGTCATCCTGCTGCTCTACGCCTTCGCGGCCGGGCTCAATGTGTTTGACCTGCCGGTATTCCAGGTGCCGCGCCTCCCCATCATCAACGAGTCGATCCGCAACCTGTATTACCACGTGTCAATGTGGTTCGCGATGATGATCCTTTTCGTGATCTCGGTGGTGCATGCCATCCAATACCTCTCGAAAGGGGAGCTTAAATACGACATCCTTTCCCGCCAGTACGCGGTGGTGGGCATGCTGTTCGGGGTGCTGGGCTACGCCACGGGCGCCATCTGGGCCGCCTTTACCTGGGCCGACCCCAATGGCGCCGCCGGCGGCAACTTCGCCGCCATCGCCCGTGAGCCGAAGCTGATCGGAGCCGCCATCGCCCTCCTGATCTATGCCGCCTACCTGGTGCTGCGCGACTCCATCAACGACATCGACAAGAAAGCCCGGATCTCCGCGGTCTACAACATCTTCGCCTTCGCCTTCCTCTTCCCCTCCATCTGGATCATCCCGCGCCTCCTGCCCTCCCTCCACCCCGGCGGCGAAGGCAGCGACAACCCCGGCATCGATCCGAAGAGCCTCGACTGGCGGATGCGCATCGTCTTCTACCCCGCCATCGCCGGCTGGACCCTGCTCGGCGTGTGGATGGCCACGCTCAAAGTGCGCCTCATGTACCTGAAGCAACGCGGCCTGCTCGAAACCGATCCCGTAAACGACACAACCAAAGACCGATGAAAAAAGCGCTCCTCCTGCTCGCGCTCCTGATGGCCCACGGCTGGGCCTCCGCACAGGGCGGAACGGCCGAGATGGCCGACGTCTTCCGCAGCAACGGTAAAATCTTTATTGTCTTTGCCGTCATCGTCACCATCTTTGCCGGGATCGTGCTGTACCTCGTGCGCCTCGACCGCAAGCTGAGCCGCCTCGAGAAACAACCCTATCACTGATTACGCGGCCGCCCTGCGGTGGCCCTCCTTATAACCTTTTAATCGATTGCTTAACATCTAAACTAAACGATTATCATGTCGGCTAACAACGAATACAGCTTTTACCAGAGCGTAGTCAAAAGCTTTGACAAGGCTGCCAAGTTCACCAAATGGGATCCAGGTATCCTCGAGCAGATCAAGGAATGTAACTCCGTGTACTCCATGCGCTTCCCCGTGCGTATGGACGATGGCCGCATCGAGGTCATCGAAGCCTACCGCGTGCAGCACTCCCAGCACAAAACGCCTACGAAGGGCGGCATCCGCTTCGCCGCCGAAGTTAACCAGGATGAAGTGATGGCCCTCGCCGCGCTCATGACCTACAAGTGCGCCATCGTGAACGTACCGTTCGGTGGCGGCAAAGGCGGCATCAAGATCGCCCCGAAGAAATACAGTGTATACGAGCTCGAGAAGATCACCCGCCGCTACACCGCGGAACTGGTGAAGAAGAACTTCATTGGCCCCGGCACCGACGTTCCGGCCCCCGACTACGGTACCGGCCCGCGCGAGATGGCCTGGATCGTGGACACCTACCAGAGCCTGCGCCCCGGTGAGATCGACGCCGCCGGCTGCGTTACCGGTAAGCCCGTGACCCAGGGTGGCGTACGCGGCCGCACCGAAGCCACCGGCCTCGGTATCTTCTACGGCATCCGCGAGGTCTGCAACATGACCGATGTGATGGAGAAGCTCGGTCTGACCACCGGCCTCGCCGGCAAGCGCATCGTAGTGCAGGGCCTCGGCAACGTAGGCTACCACGCTGCTAAGTTCTTCCACGAGGCAGGCGCCAAGATCGTGGCACTCGCCGAGTACGAAGGCTCCATCTATAACAACGACGGCCTCGACGTGGAAGCCGTGTTCCAGCACCGCAAGTCGTCGGGCTCCATCCTCAACTTCCCCGGCGCCCAGAATTTCGCCAAGAACACCGATGCCCTCGAGCACGATTGCGATATCCTCATCCCGGCCGCCCTCGAGAACGTGATCAACGGCGACAACGCCCTCCGCGTGAAGGCCCGGATCATCGGCGAAGGCGCCAACGGCCCCCTCACCCCCGAGGCCGACGAGGTGTTCATCACCAAAGGCACGCTCGTGGTGCCCGACATGTACCTCAACGCCGGCGGCGTTACCGTGTCGTACTTCGAGTGGCTGAAGAACCTGAGCCACGTGCGCTACGGCCGTATGGAGAAGCGCTTTACAGAGAACATGAACCACCACATCCTCGGCCAGATCGAGGAGCTGACCGCCAAGAAGGTGAGCGACTCCGAGCGCAAGTTCATCATGCACGGCCCTGAGGAAGTGGACCTCGTATACTCCGGCCTCGAGGAAACGATGATCACCGCCACCCGCGAGATCATGGAGACCTGGAAAGCCAACCCGCAGATCCCCGACATGCGCACCGCTGCCTTCGTGGTAGCCATCAACAAGGTGGGTACATCGTATGCCGAGCTGGGTATCTTCCCGTAATGGAGGATCTCAGATCTCGGATTTCAGATGTCAGATTTTTGGAGCCCCGCACCTTGTGTGGGGCTTCTTGTTTATGGTTTCTTGCACGAGCTCGCTTATTCAACGCAATGCCGTGGAATATTGAAAAAGTCGGCTGCAAGCTGCCTCTATGCGCAACGACACGGCGGCGCAACGAAGCAAAAGCGACGGTTTTTCTATCCTATCGTTGTGCGTTGTGAAACGGGGGCGGAAGCCCCGTATACCGTGCTCGCACAGTTCATTGGGCGCAACCTTATAATTCAAATAGTCTCTAGAAACCCTAAGAACCTTGAAAACCTTCAAAACCCTAAAAAACCCCATTACCCCATCAGCACATTACCCCATTAGCACATTAACTTCACCGTATGACTCCCGAACAAATGCAGGAGCGCTTACAGGCGCTGAAGGAAGAATGGAAGCAGTACGAGCACCTGCTGCAACCCAACTTTGCCTCGCCGGCCGAGTTCGAGTCGTTCAAGGCGGCCCACCGCGCCGAGTTTGAAAAAGCAAAGACCATCAAGGAAGAAATGGTGCGCCTCCGCTGGGCCCTCCTGAGCCCTGAAGACCGCGAGAAAGCCCAGGAAATGCAGCGGCTCATGCAGGATAAGGACAAGCCGGATTCTTAAGGAATACGATTCTTTCTTGCTTCGAAATGACTTCAAATCAAAAGCCAAAAGTCAAAAGTCAAAAGCTCCAGCAGCGGCAATGTGGTCCGCGTAGCCGTTCCCGGCGTTAGCCTTTTTGAATATTAACTTTTGACTTTTGACTTCCCCCCCACCGCCCCGCTCCTACCTTTAGCATCCCGCATTCGTGGTATGAAACCTGCGGGTATCCTTCTCATGCAACAACTCCGGAACAGCAGCTTCAGAAAGGATTTCATCACCCGCTTTCCCGGCGACGAAAGCGGCAGCCGCAAGCCCCGCCAGACGCCCGGCGTTTTGTGGAGCAAGGCGGAGCCCACGGCCGTACCCGAGCCGAAGCTACTGGCCTGGTCGGAAGCACTCGCCGCGGAGCTTGGCCTGGGAGCACCCGAGGCACAAGACGTAGAAATACTGGGCGGCAACCGCCTTGCCCCAACGATGTACCCCTATGCGGCCTGCTATGCCGGCCACCAGTTCGGCAACTGGGCCGGACAGCTCGGCGATGGCCGGGCCATTACGTTGGGCGAGCTGCCGACGCCCTCGGGCGTGCAGGAGCTGCAGCTCAAAGGCGCTGGTCCTACGGCCTACTCGCGCCGCGCCGACGGCCGCGCCGTGCTCCGCTCCTCCGTGCGCGAATACCTGATGAGTGAGGCCATGCACTATCTCGGAGTGCCCACTACGCGCGCGCTTTCGCTGGTGACCACCGGCGAGCCCGTGCTCCGCGATATGTTCTACGACGGGCACCCGGCCCATGAGCCCGGCGCCATTGTGTGCCGCGTGGCGCCTTCCTTCCTGCGTTTCGGTAACTACGAGATGCCGTCGGCCCGCGGTGAGAAGAAGAACCTGCAGGATCTTGTGGATTGGACCATCGACCGCTATTTCCCGCAGCACCAGGGCAGTGAAACCCGCATCCTCGACTGGTTTGCCGAGGTGGTGGCCCGCACTGCCCGGCTTATGGTGGAGTGGCAGCGCGTGGGCTTTGTGCATGGGGTAATGAACACCGACAACATGTCGATCCTGGGCCTGACGATCGATTACGGCCCGTATTCGTTTGTGGATGCCTTTGAGCCCAACTTTACGCCCAACACCACCGACCTGCCCGGACGCCGTTATGCCTTTGGCAAACAGCCCGCCGTGGCCAAATGGAACCTCGGCTGCCTTGCCGGGGCCCTGTTGCCGTTGTTCGGCAGCCAGGAAGCGCTCGTGGCGGTACTCGACACCTACGACGGCATTTATTGGAAGCACTGGTTCCGCATGATGGGCAACAAGCTGGGATTGGCCGAGCTGACGGCTGACGACCAGGCACTGATCGAGCAGGCCGAGCTGGTGCTCGGCACCGTGCAGCCCGACTACACGATCTTCTTCCAGCTGCTGGCTGATTATATCGGGTCGGAGCAGGATGCACTGGCCCATTTTACCCCGTCTTTCTACGGCACACCCACCGATGACCAGGAGGCTCTGCTGACCGAATTTATACGGAACTGGACCGCGCGCATCTCCGGCGAGGACCCGGAGGCGGCGCGCGCCCGGATGCAGGCGGCCACCCCACGCTTCATCCTGCGCAATTACCTGCTCTCACAGGCGATCGAAGGATTGGAGAAAGGTGATGACAGCGTCCTCCGCGAGTTGGAGGCGGCCCTCCGCGAGCCGTACAGCAACAGGCACGATAAGTTCATGCAGAAGCGCCCGGAATGGGCGAATGCAAAGGCAGGCTGCTCGATGCTTTCGTGCAGCTCGTGAAGCAATGTGCTAATGTGCTAATGTGCGGAATCAATCCGGTTCGGCATCGAGCGTCTATTTGTAAAGGAGGAGTGTCCCGCTGGTTAGCGCATGAAGCTGAGCGATGACTCGATGATCATCGTGATCACAGCGGAAACTCCTGTGGGACGATCAGCTGCGGCGCCATTTCTCAATCCTACCTGGCATCAAACCACTTGCAACCTAACTTCAAGCTTCACGCTAATCGGTATTGCATTGGCTCCGGAGACATCCGCGCTCGTCTTATGGATCGTAGAAATCGTCGTTCCCTTTCTTTCCCGGCGCCCTCATTCACGTACCAGCCCCTCTACAAGCGACTTCCACTGGAACTTGGAGGCCGCAGCGATCGCGCCGGAGGCAACGGCCAGGTTGCGTGCCTTGTCGACCAGCTTTTCCGCGGCGGTGTTGGGCTTCTCGTTGCGTCCATATACGGCGGCCGTAACGGTAGTGCCTTCGCGGCGCACCATGAAGGAGGAGGTAGCATCGTCGGAGAAGAAATGGGCCACGTCGGGACGCGGGGTATTGGGGTCGGTAGCCGGCCGTACGCGGATCGTCAGGTGCTCAGCGCCATCAGCTTCGCCCTCGTCGATCGCCTCCACCTGTACCCAATCGAAGCCCTCGCCGGTAACGCTGCCTGGCCCGGGTATATCGATCTTGAAATGGTCGCCGGCCTGCACGGTGCGGTCTACTTCCAGCCCCTCCGCATCGGTGAGCTGGAACACGGCAGTAGCGGCACCCGCCATGCGGTGCCAGTCGTTGACGTTGAGCAGCCTCGCTTTCAGCACATCGAAAAACGTATTCGCCTCGGCCTCCGAACCGAAGCTGCGGCTCGCCTCCGTATTGCTCTGGCCACCGCCTTCCTGCGGCGGCACCAGTCCTGTTTTCTCTGGATCCATGTCCATCAAACGAAAAAAGTCGTGCCGGGAACGGTACGACTGATATACGCCAAACAAAAAATCTTGGGATGTCAGATCTGAGATCTGCAGGAGTGCCACCCTTCGTTGCAATCTTCACCTGCATCAGATGCCAGGTAAAAGAAGAAGTCTATCGCACTGGAACAGATCCCAGATCCGCGATCCGAGATCTGAGATCTACAAAGAGAGTTTCCCCTCGGTGCTGTCTGCAATTTTGGAGTTGCCGGTAACGGCGCCCACGGCCATCTTGAGGAACTGGACCATCTTGCCGGTCTCGGCGTCCCAGTAATAGCAACGCTCGGGGTGTACGTGCAGCAGCGCGATATTGGGGTCTTCGGGGCCGTTGGGAAACCAGGGCTTCACCATCGGCGTGAACTTCTCCTTGATCTTTGCGCGATCCGTGACAACGTGCGAGGAGCCCCACAGGTCGAGGTAGCTCTCCTTGCCGGGGTGGGCAAAGGTGAGGTGCACCTTGTGCGTTTTTTCCACTTCCTCCACCTTGATGGAGCGGATATCGGTAAAGAACCAGAGCTTTCCGTCGGGATCGACATCCACCACCGACATCGGGCGCGTGTGGTCCACGGCATCGTCGGCATTGGTGATGAACATACATACGCGGATCTCTTCGACGAGCTTTTTCAGCTTCGCCTGGGCTTCTTCGTTCTGCAAATGCTTTTCCATATCTGTTGATTAAGGTTCCGGGCTCTTGCCCGCAGTGTGTGCTAAAACTTCATGCCATATCCGGGCTGTTCAAAAAACGCGGGAAAGAAGCCGGCGCAGGTAGGACAAAAAAGCGACCGATGGGCGTCAGGAGTTGTCCGCCGCATGCGGCTGGCTGTTCTCAAAGCACAATGCGGGTTTCACGCAAAGGCGGAAAGCCGCAGAGTACGCAAAAAATACTGATCTGTGGGAAGTGCCCGTTATCGCGAGCGCAGCGTCTCGTCCCGAAGCTTCGGACTTCGGGACAATCTCCGGCGTTACCTCGGGTGTCGGTAATGGTAAGTACCAGTTGCCGTGCCGCTACCAAGTACGATGGGCCTTGGTTTAGCCTCATGCGTAACGGAGGAGATTGCTTCGTTGCTGCCCACCTTCGGTGGTCATCTGCCTCGCAATGACCGCACGACACCCGTCCTCATGCGAAACGTAAGTTGCGCTGCGCCGCCCTTCGCCGCGCCGCTGCGCGAACGTCCTGCCGCAGGCAGGACCTAGAACTTGGATCGCTACCCCTACCCTATCTCCTTCGCCGCCTCTTCGGTGCTGATGAGCCCGATCTTGCGCGAATGCAGGATGGCTTCGTCGCTGTGCCTGAAGAAGCAAACCGGTACGCCTGCCGCCTCGATCTTGGCGAGTACTTCCAGCACCGCGGGGCGGCTTTTCTGGTACACGTCGCGGATATACACGGCATGGATCCGGCCGGGGAAGTGCCGCACGATGGACTCGTAGATATACGGGTCGCGCTGCGAGGAGTCGCCCAGCAGCACGAAGCGCTGCTTCGGGAAACCCTCCACGATGCGCACGATGCGCGCGAACTTACCGTTGTGGTTGCTTTGCCCGGTCTTCAGCAGCTCCCGCACCTGCTTCAGCACGTTGAGCAGGAATACGCCCCGTGGCAGGGCCTGCACCCTCGTGAATTCGAGCAGGTATTCGTACAGGTTCCATTCGGAGCTCGACACGTAAAAGAACGGGTTGGGCGCATCCGGCGTCGTATTGCCCTGCGCCAGCAGCTGGTAGTGGCGAACCACGCCCTCGAAGGGCCTCCGGCTGCGGGCGTTCTGGGTAAAGAGCACGTAGAGCCGCTTGCGGAGGTTGGCCGAATGCGAGATGAGAAACGTATCGTCGACGTCGGAGATAAAGCCGTACTGCGTCGCATACGGGATATACAGGCTGCCGGTACCCGTTTGCCGAACCTGTCCCCGGCTCCCGATCAGCTCCACCTTCAGCTCGTGCCAGCCCTGCTCCAGGGGCGGGTTGTCCTGCCACTCGAACTTGTAAAAGCCATCGCGGTCGGCGGTCGTTTCCAGTACCTGCCCCTGCCATTGCGTGCGCAGGCGTACATTGGGGAGCGGCTTCACCATAAAGAGGCGGAGCAGCGCCCAGGTATTGTTGAGCACGCTCTGCCGGTAGCGCCTGCGGGGCAGGGCGCTCTGGCGGAATACATGACCGTAGAGCACCAGCTGGCTCGCATGACCGTAGCCGTGGTATACTTTTATTACCGTTTCATTCGTCAGGCCGAGCCTGCGGAAGACCCGGCCCCGGACCACCCGTAGCCCTCGCCTCAGCCGGTGAACAATGCCCATGAACCCATAGATTTACAGAAAGGTAATGCAGAAAGAAGGCCAGCTTAAGTTCCTCTTCGTCATCAATCCCGTTTCGGGCGGCAAAGCCAAGTCCGACTGGGAGACGCAGATCCGCACCCACATGCGCGACTCGCCGCATGCGATGGAGTTCTTCCTGCTTACGGGCGACGCCGACGAGACCTCGGTGGCCCATCATATCGAACAGGTGCAGCCCGACCGGGTGGTGGCCGTGGGCGGCGACGGTACCGTGAAGCTGGTGGCCGAATTGCTCCAGGAGCGCCGCATCCCACTCGGGATCCTGCCCGCCGGCTCCGCCAACGGCATGGCCCGCGAGCTGGGCATTCCGCTCGACCCGGCGGAAGCGCTGAAAGTGGTCACCGGCGGGCAGGAGCAGGCCATCGACCTCATCCGCATCAACGACGAGGAGATCTGCATCCACCTCTCCGATCTCGGGCTCAACGCCATGCTCGTAAAGTACTTCGAAGGATCGAAAGGACGGGGTATGTGGGGCTACGGCCGAGCCATCTTCCGCGTACTCTGGCAAAAACAGAAGATCTACGCTACCATCCACACCGAAAAGGGCATCCTCAAGCGAAAGGCCTACATGATCGTGCTGGCCAACGCGCGCAAGTACGGCACCGGCGCCAACATCAACCCCGAAGGCAACGTGGCCGACGGCTACTTCGAAGTGGTGGTGCTCCGCAAGCTGAACCTCATCGAGATCCTGAAGGCGCTCTTCACCAACCGCTCCTTCAAGCGCGAGCGGATCGAGATCATCAGCACCCGCACGGTACAGATCCGTACCCAAAAACGCACCTACTTCCAGGTCGATGGCGAGTATCGCGGCCGCACGAAGGAAGTGAGCGCCAGCATACTTCCCGGTGCATTGGTGCTGCTGCTGCCTGCCCCCTGACCCCCGAAGGGGGAACTCAAGTCGCGGCTTTCCGCACGAATGCGATCAGGCGGTGGCATGGAAATTCGTGCGGTGCACTGAATCGAATCGTACACAAACTAAAACCCACATCTATGGACAGACTAGAACTGAAGGGCCAGTGGAACGAGCTCAAAGGCAAGGTTAAGCAGGCTCATGGCGACCTTACCGACGATGACCTGCGCTACGAGGACGGCAAGGAAGACGAGCTCTTCGGCCGCCTGCAGCAGAAGCTCGGCAAGACCCGCGACGAGGTCATCCATTGGCTCCGCGGATTGGGCAAGTAAGTCGAAAAAGAGAAACGATTGTTTCTCTTTTTTTTGTGCCCGCCGGAAAATAATTTTTGGAAGCGTTGTGTCCCGACCCTACATTCGTAGCAGTTCTTTCAATCACTTATCCAGAAAGGCTGAGGGTAATGGCCCTGAGACGCCTTGACAACCTGTCCCGACCGTAGCGTCGGGATAAGGTGCCAATTCCATCACGACCGCAGCGTCGTGAAAGATAAGTCAGATCAACGCTCTATTGTTTTCCAGTCAAAATAGTGAAGCGCTTCTGAGTTATCGGGAGCGCTTTTTTTATGTCCGTAGTGCACGACGGAGGTAAAGAAGGCCCGTACCGGTAAGCCCTCTGCGATAGGTATTTCTACAACATCAAAAAAAACCTATCCACATGAGCAACGCAACCCGCATCATCCACAGCATTCCCACCGACCCGCTTACCGGCGCCATCGCCGTACCCATTTACCAGACCTCCACCTTCGTGCAGGAAGCGCCCGGTGTTAACAAGGGCTACGACTATGCCCGCACCGGCAACCCCACGCGCGCCGCGCTCGAAAGTATCGTCGCCGACCTCGAAGGGGGAAGCACCGGCACCGCCTTCGCCTCGGGCCTCGCCGCCATCGACGCCGTGCTGAAGCTCCTCTCCGAGGGTGACGAGATCGTGGCCGTGGACGACATCTACGGGGGTGCTTACCGCCTTTTCACGCACATCTACGGCAAGTTCGGCATCAGCGTGCGGTATGTCGATACCACGCGTCCCGAAGAAGTATTCGACGCCATTACCCCAAAGACGAAGCTGGTCTGGATCGAATCGCCCACGAACCCCACGCTGAAGGTGAGCGACATCGCCGCCATTGCGCGCATCACGAAGGCCGCCGGCGTACTGCTGTGCGTCGACAACACCTTTGCCACCCCGGTGCTGCAGCAACCCCTCGCGCTCGGCGCCGACATCGTGGTGCATTCGGCCACAAAGTACCTCGGCGGGCACAGCGACCTCATTGCCGGCGTGGTAGTGACGAAAGACCCCGGGCTCGGCGCGCGCATCCGCTTTATCCAGAACGCCAGCGGCGCCATCCTCGGCCCCTTCGACGCGTGGCTGGTGATCCGCGGCATCGAGACCCTTTCGTGTCGGGTGCGCCTGCATTGCACAAACGCGCTGCGCGTAGCGCAGTTCCTCGAAACCCATCCCGCGGTGGCGGAGGTATTCTACCCCGGCCTCCCCTCCCATCCCAACTACGAAGTGGCGGCCCGCCAGGCCACCGGCTTTGGTGGTATCGTGTCGTTCTCGCTGAAGCAGGACAGCGAAGCAACAGCAGTCAGCTTCGTCACCGGCACGAAGCTGTTCCAGCTTGCCGAAAGCCTCGGCGGCGTCAAGAGCCTGCTTTGCCACCCGGCCACGATGACCCACAAATCGATCCCCGAGGGACAGCGCCGCGCGGCGGGTATCCGGCCTTCGCTCGTACGGCTTTCCGTGGGCCTCGAGGATGCCGGCGATCTCATCGCCGACCTCGACGCCGCACTCGCGCGCGTGGCTGCGGCGCGCACTACAGCCGTTGCCAATTCCCTCGCCGACGCATCCTGATGCGCACCGACGCGCCCTGGCCCGCCTCGACGGAAATCCTAATTATATCTCCCGCTTGGACACGCCATGGCGCGTCCCGTATCCCTTCATCTTATCATCGTAAGGACGCGCCATGGCGCTTCCCGACAGCAACTTAAAATCAAGTATGCCTAATCATCTCACCATCGGCCTCTTTGGCTTCGGCGTCGTCGGCGAAGGCATCTACCGCGTACTCGAAGAACTGCCCTCCCTGAACGCCCGCATCAAGACGATCTGCATCCGCGACCCGCATAAGCCGCGCGCTGCGCCGTCCGCTCTTTTCACCACCGATGCCGCGCAACTACTGCAAGACCCCGACATCAACCTGGTGGTGGAACTCATCGACGACGCAGCCGCGGCGTACCGTATTGTTACGGAGGCCCTGCGCAGCGGCCGCCACGTGGTGAGCGCCAACAAGAAGCTCATCGCGGAGCACCTGCCCGAGCTGCTGCGGTTGCAGCAACAACACGGCGGGTCCTTCCTCTACGAGGCGGCCGTGTGCGGCTCCATCCCCATCCTGCGCAACCTCGAGGAATACTACGATAACGACCTCCTGCATGCGCTCAGTGGCATCGTCAATGGGTCCACCAACTACATCCTCACGCAGCAGGCCAAGGGCCTCGATTATGCCGGCGCGCTGAAACAGGCGCAGGAACTCGGGTTCGCCGAATCGGACCCATCGCTCGACGTGGAGGGCTGGGATGCCGCAAACAAGCTGGCGCTCCTCCTCGCGCATGCCTGGGGCATCGTGACACCGCCCGAGGCGCTGCTCCGCAAGGGCATCACCCGCCTCCGGCCGCACGACTGGGCACATGCCCGTGAAAAAGGCTGGCGCATCGCGCTTACCGCAACGGCCACCCGCCTGGCCGACGGGAAGGTAGGCGCCCTCGTGCTGCCCCGGTTCGTGGACGAAGGCCACCCCTTGTATGGCGTGCGCGACGAATACAACGGGCTCGTGCTCGAGAGCCGCCTCGCCGACCGGCAGTTCCTCTCCGGCAAAGGCGCCGGTCGCTACCCGACGGCATCGGCGGTGGTATCCGACATCTCGGCCCTCTCCTACGGGTACCGTTATGCCTATAAGAAACTGCGGGCCGGCACCGGTGGCGGGCTGAGCGACGAGTTCAGCCTCGATGTCTTCGTGGGCTACGGCGAAGGCACCCGCACCGGCGCGAGCGCCTTCGACGAAGTGTATAGCACCTTCCATTCTGGCAGCGGCGGCTACATCACCGGCCGGATCACGGCGGCGCGGCTGCGCGCTACGGCATGGTGGCAAGATCCCGATGTTTCGGTAATCGCACTCCCTGAGGGCTTTACAGCTCCGGAGCGGACGCGCGTCAGCCGGGGAAAGGTGCGCGACTTGCTCATAGCTGAGCCCGTGGCCTGAGCTCAAACACACAAAAAGGGAAGCGCCCCCGGTGCACGTGCCCGCTTCCCTTTTTGTCCCCCCTTCGCTGTTCCGTGTTCCTTGCTACCTGTTCTTGCTGTTGCCCTCCACTGCTTCCTGTGCTGTCGGCAACGACTGTGCAAAGAAGAAATCTATGACCTAAGTGCCCCCTTGGGGGGACAGGGGGCTTTATCTTTGCGCCCTATGCATTATGTGACGGCACAGGAACTGACGAAGGCCTATGGCACCAAGCCCCTCTTTGAAGGGCTCACCTTTCACATCGCTGAAGGCGACAAGATCGCGCTCGTGGCCCGCAACGGCTCGGGCAAATCCACCCTGCTCAAAATCATTGCCGGCACTGAAGTGGCCGATACCGGCTCGGTGTGGATCCACAAGGACGTGGACGTGGCCCTGTTCGAGCAGGAGCCGCAACTGATGGAGAACGACAATATCCTCGACAATATCTTCCACCACCGCCACCCCGTCATCGATGCCATCCGCGACTACGAGGCCGCGGTGGATGCCGGCAACGAGACCGAGATTAATGCAATGCTGGCCCGGATGGACGAGCTCAATGCCTGGGACTTCGAGGCCAAGGTGAAGCAGATCCTGGGAAAGCTCAACATCCACCACCTGCAGCAGCCCGTGGGCACCCTTTCGGGCGGACAAAAAAAGCGGGTGGCGCTCGCCCGCACCCTCATCGACATTGGCTTCGAGCACCGCCACATCCTGCTGGTGATGGACGAGCCCACCAACCACCTCGACGTGGAGATGGTGGAATGGCTCGAGCACTACCTCAATAAAGAGAATACGACGCTCCTCATGGTGACGCACGACCGCTACTTCCTCGACGCCGTGTGCGAGGAGGTGTGGGAGCTGGAGAACGGCACCCTGTATATCCACAAGGGCGATTATGCCAATTACCTCGAGAAACGCGCCGCGCGCGAGGAGAGCGAAGCCGCCTCGCTGGAGAAGGCCCGCAACCTGTATCGCAAGGAGCTCGAGTGGATGCGCAAGCAGCCCAAGGCCCGCACCACCAAGAGCAAGAGCCGGCAGGATGCGTTCTACGACGTGGAGAAGCGCGCCAAGCAACGCGTGCAGGAGCAGCAGCTCGAGCTCCAGGCCAAGATGAACCGCCTCGGCGGTAAGGTGGCCGAACTCAAAAAAGTGTATAAGAGCTACGGCGACAAGGTGATCCTGAAAGGCTTCGACTATACGTTCAAGAAGGGCGAGCGCATCGGCATCGTGGGCAAGAACGGCGCCGGAAAATCCACCTTCATCAACGTGCTCCAGGGTATCGAGTCGGCCGACTCCGGCAAAGTCAACATCGGTGACACGGTGGTGTTCGGCAACTACTCGCAAACGGGCCTCGAGATCAAAGGCGACCTGCGCGTCATCGAGTACGTGAAGAACATCGCCGAGAACTTCCCGCTCGCCAACGGCTCCTCGTTGAGTGCCGCGCAGTTCCTGCAGCTGTTCCTCTTTCCGCCCGAGCAGCAGTTCACTTACGTGTCCAAGTTGAGCGGCGGTGAGAAGCGGCGCCTGCACCTCCTCTCCATCCTGTTCCGCAACCCCAACTTCCTCATCCTCGACGAGCCTACGAACGACCTCGACTTGCCGACGCTGTCGGTGCTCGAGAACTTCCTTCTTGAATACGGCGGCTGCCTCCTCATCATCTCGCACGACCGCTACTTTATGGACCGCCTCGTGGATCACCTTTTCGTGTTCGAAGGGGCTGGCGTTGTCCGCGACTTCCCCGGCAACTTCAGCCAGTACCGCGAGCAGCAGAAGCTCGATGCCGCGCAGGAAGCCGAAGTGCGTCGCGAGGAGAAGGCTGCTGCTCCGCCACCGGTGGCCGCCGCAGCGGCAGCGCCTCCAAAGCGCAAGCTCTCGTTCAAGGAGCAGCGCGAATTCCAGCTGCTCGAGCAGGACATCGCTGCTTTGGAAAGAGAACGCGCGGAACTCACCGACAAGATGGCCGCCGGCACACTCGGGTACGAAGAACTACAATCCGCCGCGGCCCGAGTTGCACAGATCAACGAGTCGCTCGACGAAAAGGAATTGCGCTGGCTGGAGCTGAGTGAGCTGGGATAAGCGCTGCGCGCTTGTTTATTGGTCTATTGGTCTATTGGTTTATTGGTAAAGGGTCCTTACAGCACGAACGTCCTGAAGCGCGCAGCGACAATGGTCATTGCGCGCGCAGCGTCCCGAAGCCTCGGGACAATCTCTCCCGCTACGCGGAGTGATCCTACAGGCCGCGGATCTAGGAACACACCGTTATTTGTGGAGATTGCTTTCCTTCGACTTCGCTCAGGACAGGCTCGCTCGCAATGACGTTGTCCGGCACTCCCGCTTGCGTCAGCAAGATTTCAGATCCGCGATCCGGGATCTGAGATCTCCCCCTTGGCCCTTGATTTGCAACAGGCGGCATTAGTCTGCTATGCAATCCTGGCTACACATACTGGAGCAACTAGGGCTCGTGATCCTGGTGGGGGGCGTGATTGGTGCCGAGCGGGAATACCGCAGCAAATCGGCCGGCTTCCGCACCATGATCCTCATTTGCCTCGGCTCCTGGATCTTCACGAGCATCTCCATGACCCTCACCCACAGCACCGACGACCGCATCGCCTCCAACATCGTCACCGGCATCGGCTTCCTCGGTGCCGGGGTCATCTTCAAGGCCGACAACCGGATCAACGGTATTACTACAGCCGCCACCATCTGGGTCACGGCGGCACTGGGCATGGGGATCGCCGACGGCGCCTATACCCTCGTGCTCATTTCTACGGGAGTGGCCCTCGGCGCGCTGATGGTGCTCACACCGCTCGAGCGCTGGATCGACCAGGTGAATCAGACGCACACCTACCGGATCGTAAGTGAATACAAGGAAGACCTGTTAAAGGAATACGAGAACCTGTTTGAAGAATGCAGCCTTCGCTACAAGCGGATCAAGCGCACCCGCAAGGGCGACAGCATCATCGGCACCTGGGTGGTGATGGGCTCGGAAAAAAACCACAACCGCTTCACGAAAACGCTGATGCACCACCCTTCAGTGAAAGAGTTCGAATTTTGACCCATCCCCGGCCAGCGCTACACGCGCAACCTTCGCCTTCGCTCGGTTGTCCACAGGGAAGGGGTGACTCCGTGTACCCCTGTCTCATGTTCGGATCATTACTTGGAGCTGAAAATGCCTGAGCGCCTACATAGGAAGCACACACCTGCTTTGTGACAGACGGTTTCCTTCGATGAAATCGTACCGGTCAATCATACAGACAGCGGCGCTGGGCGGAATTGTGCAAGAATGATCCATCTGCGGCCATCGTTTCAATCATACACCCCGAAGCTTCGGGGCTGCGTGCCTTCCTTCCATTACCCCATCAGCACATTACCCCATTACCCCATTACCCCATTACCCCATTCGCTCACTCTTTCTTCCATAGCCGCTCCTCGGCCATGCGGGCGAGCTGCTCCATATCCTGCCGGTTCATGCACTTGAAGTGGCCGAGCGGGCAGCGGTCGCGGCCGGTGCGGGTGCAGGGGCGGCACCACAGCTTCACACCCGACTCCACTGAGGGTGCGGGGTTGCGCTCGAGGACGCGAGTGCCATAGTAAGGGCTCATGCCCTGCGCCGGTACCGTAGAACCCCATACCGACAGGATCGGCTTCTTCAACGCGGCCGCGATATGCATCAGCCCCGTGTCGTGGGTGATCACCAGCTTCGCGCGCCGCAGCAGGTCGGCACTTTCGTGGAGGGAGAACTTGCCGCAGGCATTATATATTTTGATGGGGTCCACGCTCCTGATCTCCTCGCCACGAGCTGCCTCCTCCGGGCCGCCGAGCAAAATGATCGGGTGGCCGATACGGGCACATAAGGCTTTCAAGTGCGCTACCGGCAGCCGCTTGGTATACTTCGAGGCGCCGATTACGAGGGCGAGGTAGCCCAACTGGTGCGACGTGGGGATATCGCGCATCGGCACTTCGGCTTCGCGCGGAATGAAAAAGTCGAGGCCTTCGCCATCGTTCGCAACACCGAAGGGCGCCACCGCCGCAAAGTTGCGGTCTACCTGGTGCTCGCGCGGAAGCAGGTTCCACCTCAGGCTCGTGAACAACCGGTGTTGCCAGTTGCGCGCGGGCACCCGCAGCGGCTCCACGCCGATGGCCCCGGTGAGCAGCCGGGAGGCCTCGTCGTGCTGCAGATCCACCACATGATCGAAGCCGGCATCGCGGAGGGAAGTGGCGAAGGCATTCCCCTGCTCGTAGAAATACAGTCGGGAGAGATAAGGGTTCGGCTCCAGCACCGCACGGTGTTCTTTCAGCAACACGTAGTACAGCTCGGCGTCGGGAAACTTCTTCCTGAAGCAGCGCAGCACAGGTGTGGTGAGCACCAGGTTGCCGATGGCGCCGAAGCGGATGAACAAAACCTTCATGGATGATATCGGTTGAGTGATGGTACCGGCATCAAAATACGAAGAGGCCGGCAATACCATCGACGCCTTTGCGTCAGCCCTTCCGCCGCAGGAGCTCCTGCACGCGCTCCGCCACCAGCAACGGTGCAATGCCCCGCATACAGGCGCGGTCGTTAGGACAATCCTTGTTGCCGAATACGGAAGAAGGGCGGCAGGGCAGCCCGATCTGCACCGCGTTGGCAGGATCCTGCCGCCAGCCGTAGAAACCGAGCCAGGGATGGGTGCCGCCCCAGACGGACACCACGGGCACGCCGTAAAGAGAAGCAAGGTGCATATTGGCCGAGTCCATCGAGATCATGACGTCGAGCGAACCGATATGCCCGAGCTCCTCGCCAAACGACATCTTACCTGCCAGGTTATAGACGCGCGGGATCGCGCCTTGCCATTCCTCGAACTGCGCCGCATCGCCCTTACCGCCGAAGAGGAAGATGCGGTTGCGTTCATCAGAACAGAGGAGGCGGAGTACTTCGGCCATCAGCTCGGGCGGATAGGTCTTCTCCCGATAGGCAGCGAACGGAGCCACGCCGATAAAGCGGATGCCGGCTGCGCGGCCTTGCTGCATGTGGGATGGAACGGCGGTTTCCCGGAAGGGATAGGCAGCCGAAAGGTCCACGTCGTAGCCGAGTGCGCCGAATACATCGGCGTAGCGCTGGTGCATCGGCTTCAGCGGGCGGAGCTCCTTGTTGTGCGCGCGGGTGAGCTCCTTCTTTTCGGCGCGCCCTTTATCAACAGCCGCCGCCGGAACGAGCGTGAAGCGGAAGAACGAGCGGAGGATCTTGGTGCGGAGCACGTTGTGCAGGTCGGCAATGCCGGTGAACGTATGGGTGGCGCGCAGCTCGCGGAAGAGCCGGTAGAGCCCCGCCACCCCTTTGTGCGCTCCGTTCAGGTCGGCTGCCACGAAGTGCACGCGGCCCATGCCGGCAAAGAGCGGACGTACGAAGCCGGTAGACACGAACGTCACTTCCAGACCCGGGTGTTGCTGCAGCAGGAGTTGGATCACGGGCACGGTCATCGCCACGTCGCCGAGCGAGGAAAAGCGAAACACGAGCAGGTGCGGCCGCGCCCCCACGCTATTTGTTTTTTTGCTGGTAGAGCACCGGGTTCAGGCTTTCGTCGTTGTACATCTTCATCTGCTTGTACACCTTCATGAACTTGCGGCCGGCGGCGATGTCTTCGAGCAGCTGATCGATGGCCGACGACAGGTCGGTGCGCTGCTCGAGCAGCACGTTCAGCTTTTCCTGAGCTTTGCTGCGGTGCTCGTCGGAAGCTTCGGCACGCGTGGCCTCGACCTGCATGTGGTAGATCTTGAGTGCCAGGATGGAGAGGCGGTCGACGGCCCAGGCGGGGCTTTCGGTGTTGATGCTGGCGCCGGGCTGCGGCGTAACGGCGCTGTGCTGCTGCAGGAACCAGCTGTCGATATACTCCACCATGTCGGTGCGCTCCTGGTTGGAGGCGTCGATGCGGCGCTTGATAGCCAGGGCCTCCACCGGGTCGATGGCGGGGTTGCGGATGATGTCTTCGAGGTGCCACTGCACCGTATCGATCCAGTTCTTGACGTAGAGCAGGTGCTCCAGCGAATCTTTCGCATAGGGATTCCGCACCGGCGTGTCTACGTGGTCGGCCAGGTGGTAATCGTCGATGCTCTGCTGAAAGATGCGGTTACAGGTAGCGCTGATCATGGGCGCAAGTTAACAGGTTTATTGGTCTATTGGTTTATTGGTCTATTTGTATGGGCCGCCTAAAGCGCGGGTTTTCCTTCAGGAGGAAATTTTCTTTCTGCGGCGAATCAATCCAGAAACGCGGTACCTTATGCGGTTGCTTGAAATCTGAAATCGGAAATCTGAAATCGGAAATTTGAGATCCGAGATCCGCGATCTGAGATCACACATCTGAGATCCGAGATCATTCCTCCACGTAATTGAGGTCCTTGTGAAAGGTTTCTTCGGTGAAGTAAGCGGCGACGAGGGTGATGGCCATCACGAGGATGCCGGTAACGATGGCCGACTGCAGCAGGGCCCAGCCCCAGGAGTCCTGGAAGAGGTCCTTGAACATGAGGTTGATGAGGGGCAGTGCACCGCGTACCATGTTGGGAATGGTGGTGGCGGCGGTGGCCCGCAGGTTGGTGCCGAACTGCTCCGCGCCCATCGTTACGAAGATGGCCCAGAAGCCCGTGCTGAAGCCGAGGTAGCCGCACACGAGGTACATCCGGAAGTCGCTGTTGTTCCAGGAACTGAAGAAGAGGACGCCACCGAGGATAGTGAGGGCGTAAAACAGGTAAAGCGCTTTTTTGCGGCTGCGGAAGGCCTGGCTCACGAAGCCGATACCGATGTCGCCGAGGGCGATGCCCACGTAGGCCCACATGATGGCGCGGCCGCTTACGATGGCGTTGGTGCCGTACAGCTCCCCGGCAAAGCGGTTGCTCAGGTTCACCAGCACACCGATCACGTACCACGTAGGCAACCCGATGAGGATGGCCAGGGCGTATTTGCGGAAGCGCCGGCGGTCGTTGATGAACATCAGCATGTTGCCGCGCGATACGTTGCTGGCCTTTACTTCATGGAACATACCGCTTTCGGCCACTTTGATCCGCAGCAGGAGCAGCAGGATGCCCAGGCCGCCGCCGATCTGGTAGCAGAGGCGCCAGTTCTCATTGGTGAACTCGAACGTGAAATAAGCGCCCACTGCGCCGAAGAGCCCGATGCCGGCCACGAGCGAGGTGCCGATGCCGCGCTTTTCCTTCGGAAGGAGCTCGCTCACGAGCGTGATGCCTGCGCCCAGCTCGCCGGCGAGGCCGAGGCCCGCCACGAAGCGTGCGGTGGCATACTGGTCAACGGTCTGCACGAAGCCGGTCAGGAAGTTGGCCACCGAATAGAGCAGGATCGACCCGAAGAGCACGCTGAGGCGGCCTTTCTTGTCGCCCATGATGCCCCACACGATGCCGCCGATAAGCAGGCCCAGCATCTGCCAGTTGATGATCTTCGTGGAGGCGGTGAGCATCTCCCGGGCGTTGTTCTTATCCACACCGATGCCAACCAGCGAGGGCTCGCGTACGATGGTGAAGAGCAGCAGATCGTAGATGTCGACAAAGTAGCCGAGGGCGGCTACGATGAGCGCGAGGCTGAAGAGGGGCGTTTCCTTGCGGGGCATCACAGAACGGCGTTGGAGTCGTTTTCGTCTTTCGGCACTACGTGCTTCTTGGCGAAGAACAGCTTCCAGATCACCGGAAGCGTGGTGACGAGGATGATGATGAGGGCGATCATCTCGATGTGCTCCTTCAGGCTGAAGCCGAATCGGTTCATTACCCAGTCTTGCAGGAAGTAGCCACCGAGCATCATCGAGCACACCCAGGCAATAGAACCAAGGATGTTATACAGCAGGAAGGTGCTGCGGTCCATGCGTACGATGCCGGCGATGATGGGTGCGAAGGTGCGGATGACGGGAAGGAACTTAGCCAGGAAGATGGTGCCCTTGCCGTTCTTCAGGTAGAATTCCTGGGCGCGCATCAGGTGTTTCTTGCGGAACAGCCAGGTCTCCTTACGCTCGTAGATCATGGGGCCGGTCTTGTAGCCGAACCAGTAGCCTACGAGGTTGCCGAGGATGGACGCAACGGTCACGAGCAGGAGGATCAGCGCGATCTTCCAAGGCGCTTCTGTATCGTCGCCGATCTCTTTACAAAAGTTTCCAATATAAATTCCGGAAGCAAACAGGAGCGAGTCGCCCGGCAGGAAAAAGCCGACCAGCAGGCCGCATTCGGCAAAGACAACGAACAGCAGGATATACAAGCCGCCGTTCTCGATGATCCAGGTAATCAGGTCGTGGAGCATTACGGTAGAGGGTTCTTAAGGTTTTGAAGGTTCTGTGGTTCTGAAGGCAGAAGACCAAACGGTTTGCAAAGTTACGGACCGTACTCCCTCCCATTGGAAGGGTTGGGTGGGTTATTCGCCGAGCTCTCCTTCCCACTTGCTCACCACGGAGGTGGCGATCGAGTTGCCCACTACGTTGGTGGCCGTACGGAACATGTCGCAGAAGTGATCGATGGGCAAGATAAGGGCAACGCCTTCCGGCGGAATGTTAAACATGGCACAGGTGGCGAGCACCACTACGAGCGAGGCCCGGGGCACGCCCGCTACGCCCTTGCTCGTCAGCATCAGCACCAGCAGCATCGTCAGCTGCTCGCCCATCGGCATCTGGATGCCATAGGCCTGCGCGATGGCCAGCGAGGCGAAGGTCATATACATCATGGAGCCGTCGAGGTTGAAGGAGTAGCCGAGCGGCAGCACGAAGGCGACGATGCGGTCGCGGCAGCCGAAGCGCTCGAGCTCCTCGGTCAGCTTCGGGAACACGGCTTCCGACGACGTAGTGGAAAAGGCCACGAGCAGCGGCGACGAGATGCGGCGCATCAGCTCCTTCATCCGGTTGCCGAGGATCAGGTATCCCACGCCGAGGAGGAGCATCCAAAGCAGCACGATGCCGATAATAAAGTAGAGGAAGTAGTTGGCGTAAAACTCGAAGATCTTGAACCCGCGCGATGCAACTACGGCTGCAATGGCGCCGAAAACGCCGAGGGGTGCGAAGTTCATCACATAGTTGACGATCTTCAGCACGATGTGCGATACCCGCTCGAGGGCGTACACCACCGGCTTCGCATAGTCGCCGATGGCAGCGGCGGCCACGCCGAAGAAGATCGAGAAGACCACGATCTGCAGGATCTCGTTGGTAGCCATGGCCTCGATAAAGCTTTTCGGAATCACGTGCTCCACGAAATTCTGCAGCGAGAAGCTCTTTCCCTTCGTGGCGAGGTCGGCCAGCCCGGCGTCGTCGCGCTCGAGCCCCTTGATCAATGCGCCGGGCTCAAAGTAGTTGACCAGCACCATACCCAGCAGCAGCGATGCCAGCGAGGCCGTGATGAACCACAGGATGGCCTTGCCGCCCACGCGGCCTACTGCCTTAAGGTCGCCCAGCTTGGCGATGCCGACCACCAGCGTCGAGAACACGAGCGGCGCGATGATCATCTGCACGAGGCGGATGAAGATGGTGCTGAGCAACTTTACGTTCGTCGCAAAAGAGGTTTTAAAACCGGCCCCGGCCTGGTAATGAACGAGGGCTCCCGTGGCGATCCCCAGGATCATCGCAAGAATAATATATAATGTCAGCCGGCTTCCTTTATTCATATACACGCATTCGGAGCGCCGAAAATCGGAAAAAAACCGGGTGCCGCGAAACTTTAATTGCATGGCGGCTACACCCGCTCGTGGAAAACATCGCGGGCCGTTTATGAATTAATGTCTTATTTTACGACCCAAATTTTTTCTCAACAACCATTGTTTATGAGTTTATTTATCAAGAAGCCTCTGGACCAGGTGCTGGCGCAGGCGGCCGACAATGAGAAAGGCCTGAAGCGAACCCTCGGCGCAGGCAACCTCGTAGCCCTCGGTATCGGGGCCATCATCGGTGCCGGTCTTTTCGTGCGCACGGCAGCCGCCGCCGGACAGGCAGCGGGTCCGGCCGTAACGATCTCCTTCATCATCGCCGCCATCGGCTGTGCCTTCGCCGGACTTTGCTACGCCGAGTTCGCCTCGATGATCCCCATCGCCGGTTCGGCCTACGCCTATTCTTATGTGACGATGGGCGAGCTCGTGGCCTGGATCATCGGCTGGGCCCTCATCATGGAGTACGCCCTCGGTGCCGCCACCGTTTCGATTGCCTGGAGTGAATACCTGAACAAGCTTTTGGACGGCGGGATACCATACGAATGGTCGCACTCCCCCTTCGAAAGCATCACCGACGCCGCTGGCGTGGCCCACCGCGGCATCATCAACGCCCCGGCCCTCATCATCCTCCTCCTCCTGACGCTCCTCCTCATCAAGGGTACCCAGGAAAGCGCCGTGGTCAACGGTATCATCGTATTCATCAAGGTGGCCATCGTGATCCTCTTCATTGTGCTCGGCTGGCAGTTCATCCGCCCCGAGAACCACACGCCCTACCTGATTCCCGAAGGCACGCCCCCGGTGGTCGACAACGCCGGCAAGGTGCTCAACAGCTATGAAGGCGTGTTCAAGCACGGGTGGGGCGGCGTACTCGGTGGCGCGGCCATCGTGTTCTTCGCCTTCATCGGCTTCGACGCGGTATCTACGGCCGCCCAGGAAGCCAAGAACCCGAAGCGCGACATGCCCATCGGTATCCTCGGCTCCCTCGTGGTGTGTACCATCCTCTACATCCTTTTCGGCCACGTACTTACCGGTGTAGCGCCCTGGCGCGATTTCGTTGACCCCACCAAGGGCAGCGAAGCTTCGGTAGCCTACGCCATCTCACAGTACATGACCGGCTTCGGCTGGCTGTCCACGGCCGTTACGGTGGCGATCCTCGCGGGCTTCTCCTCGGTGATCCTCGTGATGCTGATGGGCCAGAGCCGCATCTTCTACACGATGTCGAACGACGGACTCATCCCGAAAGCCTTCGGCGACCTGCATCCCAAGTACAAGACGCCCTACAAGGCCAACTGGATCCTGTTCGTATTCGTGGGCCTCTTCGCCGCCTTCGTTCCCGGCGACGTTGCGGGTGACCTGACCTCCTTCGGTACCCTGTTCGCCTTCGTGCTGGTAAGCCTTGGTGTGCTGATCCTGCGCAAGAAGGAGCCCAATATGGCGCGCCCCTTCAAAACGCCGGCGGCTCCCGTTGTTTCCGTGCTTGGCGCCCTCATCTGCACCGGCATGATCGTGGCGATCGATACGCGCACCCTCGTGGTAGCCTTCTTCTGGATGCTGCTCGGTCTCGTGGTGTACTTCGCCTACAGCAAGAAACGCAGCACGCTGCGCAATGTGCCCCCGGCCAACTTCCTGCCCACGGCCGACGACTTCGAGCGCAACCGCCCGTAACCGTCCTGCACCGCATAGAAAAGCCGCCTCCCGGGCGGCTTTTTTCTTAACGGGAACCTGTAAATTTGCCCGCCTACGCTACCCTTCGACAAGCTCAGGGTGACAAATGCCTTTGTCATGGTGAGCGTAGTCGAACCACAAATCTCAAACAACAAACGTCAAACTCATTCTATGGGTCGCATATTCGAAGTACGCAAGTCCGCCATGTTCGCCCGCTGGGACAAGATGGCCAAGAACTTTACCCGGATTGGTAAGGAGATCATCATTGCCGTAAAGGCCGGTGGCTCCGACCCGGGCACCAACGCGGCCCTGCGCCGCTGCTTCCAGAACGCCCGCAGCGTGGGCATGCCGAAGGACCGCGTGGAAGCGGCCATCAAGCGTGCCCAGGGTAAGGAGCTGGTGAACTACGACGAGATCCTCTACGAAGGCTACGGCCCCCATGGCGTGGCCATCCTCGTGGAAACGGCTACCGACAACCACGTGCGCACCGTGGCCAACGTAAAGTCCATCTTCAACAAGGGCGGCGGCGCGCTGGGCAACTCCGGCTCCGTGGCCTTCCAGTTCAAGAAGATGGGTGTGTTCAAGCTGAAGCCCGAAGGCCTCAGCCAGGAAGACCTCGAGCTCGAGCTCATCGACTTCGGCCTCGAGGAGCTGGGTGAGGGCACCGGTGAGAACGGCGAAGAGGTGCTCGTGCTGCGCTGCGCCTTTGCCGACTTCGGCAACCTGCAGAAGGGCCTCGAAGAGAAAGGCATCAACCCTATCAGCGCCGAGCTCGAGTGGATCCCCACCACGACGGTCGAGCTCGACGAGGAAAAGGCCCAGGACCTGCTGAAGCTTGTCGACAAGCTCGAGCAGGACGAGGACGTGCAGAAGGTGTTCCATAACCTGCAATAGGATCTCAGATCTCAGATCTTAGATGTAAGATGTAAAAAACGGATCGCTACGCGATCCGTTTTTTGTGCCCCGACCTAAATAATCCGGGATCAGCTCTAAAACAATTGCGTCGCTTTGCTCCAGATCCCAGATCCGCCATCACAGATCTCAGATTGTTCCGTCGCTATGCGACAGATCCCAGATCCGAGATCACAGATCTGAGATAACTTGCAGGATGGAGCACCCGGTAGTACTCTTCGATGGGGTTTGCAATTACTGCAACGGAATGGTCAACCGTACGATACGGCTGGATAAGAAAGGCCGGATCCGGTTTGCGCCGCTGCAGTCGGCCGCCGGGCAGCGCCTCCTGAAGGAGCACCGCTTGTCGACAGAAAACTTCAATTCTTTTGTACTGATCGATGGCGGCAAGACCTATACGAAATCGGGCGCGGCCATCCGCCTGCTGCGCTACCTGCCCTGGTGGCTGCAGGAGGCCCGCGTGCTCTGGGTGGTGCCCCGCCCCTTCCGCGACGCCATTTACGACTTCATCGCGCAAAACCGCTACAAGTGGTTCGGAAAAATGGACCAGTGCATGATCCCGACACCCGAGGTAAGAGCGCGTTTCCTGGAGTAGAGAAAGAACACGGATTGTACCGATTCGGCAGATCAGAACGGATCAATCCGTGTACATCCGTCATATCCGCTTTATCTGCGTTCGTTCGCTCCTACCCCAGGTGGATCTCCCCGGTCATAAACAGGGCGCACTTGCCGGTCATGAGCACACGGCCGCCCTCGAGGCTGCACCAGAGATCGCCGCCGCGGGGCGAGAGCTGGCGGCAGTGCAGCTTCGTGGCCGACAGCTTCTGGGCCCAGTAAGGAACAATGTTGCAGTGGGCCGATCCGGTGACGGGATCTTCAGGGATGCCGGCTCCTGGATAGAAGCAGCGCGAAACGGTGTCGGTGTCGCGGCCCTTCGCGGTTACAATCACACCGATCGTATCGAGGTCCTTCATGATGGTGTAATCCGGCTCCACGTTGCGCACCGCGTCCTCGTCGGGGAGCACCACGAAGTAGTCGCGCGAGCGCAGCACTTCCACGGCCGTAGAAATACCTAAGCTCTCGAGCAGGCCTTTGGGCACGTCGCAGGGCTCGGGCATGCGCGCCGGGAAGTCGAGCGTATACTGTCCGTCGTGCGCCGACGCTTTCAGCGGACCCACCTTTTCCGTGGTGAAGTGGATCTCGTGCACGTGTGGCTCGAGAAAATTCTTGATGACGTAGGCCGATGCCAGCGTGGCGTGGCCGCAAAGGTCGATCTCGTACTCCGGCGTGAACCAGCGGATGTGGTACGACGCTTCGAGCCCGCCGGTAGCGTCCTCGTTCTTCACGAAGAAGACCGTCTCGCTGAGGTTGTTCTCCATCGCGATCTGTTGCATCAGCTCCGTGTCGAGCCATTCGGTGAGGGGCAGCACGGCGGCGGGGTTGCCTTTGAAGACGCTCTCGGCAAAGGCATCGACCTGGTATAAGGGGAGTTTCATACAACGAATTTAAGGGGCGGACGGCCGCTGCAAAAAGCCCCGGCATTGTTGCCGGGGCTTCGCGTTACACCAAAGGCGTCATCAGGGCTTTTTCTTGAACACCACCTTGGCCTGGCTGAATTTATAGGCCGGCTCCAGGAAGGCTACATAGTTGGGCCAGTTCGCTTTCGGATCAAAGTTCTTTTTGTACACCTTGCGGGTGGTCACCAGCAGCTTGTTGTCCTCCACCTTGGCGGTGCTCACGAACGTGCCGCTTTCGTTGTCGACCGAAACGTTCAGCTCCTGCAGGCCCTCTACCGAATACCCGGCGGGGATCGTAATGGAGATGTTGTTCTCGATGCTGCGGGCCGTGGAAAGGTAAATGTCTGTCTGGCGCTCCTTAAGCTCCGATTCCTCGAGCTTGATCTGCCCGCCGATCAGCTTGCCGATGTCGAACAGGAAATTGCGCCCGGCCTTGCTGATCATTTTCCTGAGGCGGAAGCTTTCCCGGAACTGCAACAGCGAGGTATCCCCGGAGCGACCGTCCTGCAGCAGCACGAAGTCGCCGTACTGATCCACGTCGAATTCGCTCTTCAGCGTCTTCTCGAAGATCTCCTTCCGGTCTTTGATGCGCAACTCCTTGTCCGGGTCGTCGTAGCGCGGGGGCTCCGGCGAGGCGTCCTTCTTTTTGGAAGCCACGAAGTATTTCTGGAAGTCGCGGTTCAGGTACTCGCGGTCGAGGTTGGCCTGGGCGATGACGTCGGATTTTTCGGCGCCGAGGTAGGAGCTGGTGCGCTCCACGTTGACCGCATCGAGGGCATCGGAAAAGGCGATCGCGAACTCCTTGCGCTCGAAGTTGTCGTCGGGGGCCGAGGCGGGTACCGTGGTGCGGTAATAGGAGTTGGCCTGCTCGTAGCCGATGCTGTAGCCTTCCACGCTTTCGAGGTAGCTGCGCGGGGTACCAAAGGCATCGAAGTTGTTGAATGCCTCGAGGTAATAGTATTTGCGTCGGCCTTTTACCTTCATCACGAAGTCGAGTTCCTCCATGAAGATAGCGTCGCGCCAGGCGCCGAGCTTCCGCGGCACGTACACGTAGAGCTCTGCCGGCAGGCGCTGCACGGCGAGGGCGCTGCGCAGGGCCGTGGAGAAGGTCACGATGTTCATCCGGATCTCGTCCTCGCGCTCCTCTTTCTTACCGGCCTCTTTTTTCTCCTGCTTCAGTACCTGCCGGTACACGCGGCGCCCGCTGAAGTATTTTTCGAGCTCCGAGTGCACCGGTCCTTTGTAATACATTTCCAGGAACGCCTTGCGCAGGCAGTAGTAGGTTTCCTTTACGATATCATCCTCGTTCTTGAGGGCACCTTCGGCGCGCTTGGCATTGATGTATTCGGTAGTGTAGGCCACGAGCGTATTCACCGTGGGCGTCGTGTACATCGCGGCACCCGCATAGGCCTTGTAGACATCCTCGATGTTGAGCCCCGAGCGGTCCACCATGGCTTCGCCGAGGCCTTTCGAGTCGGGGTCGTTGTCGGCGAGCAGCACCACGCGGAACTTCACGCTGGGCATGCTGCGCAGCTCGTAGCTCCAGCGCTCCTCCACGCTCTTTTCGCGATCCTTGTCGAGAAAGTAGTAGCTCAGGTAGGAGTTCTTGTCGCCATACACGGAAGCCTTCGGGTCGTAGCGCATATTGGGTGCCCCGTTGAAGGCACGGTAGCGCACCTTCATGCCGTTGGCCATGGTGAAGCGGTATTGCTGATAGAGCGTCGGGTAATTGTTGGAAAGCGAAAAGATAAAGGGTACGAACTGGATGCCGTTCGTCTTCATATCCCAGTCCATGGTGGAGCGGATCGTGTAGTCGATGATGTCGCCGACCTCGAGGTTGGGGATCGCGATCTTCATCTTCTTCACGCTCATCTTGTAATAGATCGGGCGGTAAATTGCCGGCACCTCCTGCTCGTCTTCAAGCGCGCTTTTCATGTCTACATCCACTGCCTGGCCGCCGGCCTTGATGACCTGGTAGGTGGCCTTGCCCTCGGCGCCCATCGTAACGTAATAGAACGTGGAGAACTTTTCGAGCGCCGCCTTGTCCTGCAAGCGCACCCGCTTGTGCACGTACTCGTTGATGCGCACCGCGTAGGGATTGCGGCCACCCGGGCGCGAAAAGAGGTATTCGACCTTCGAGCCGAGGATCACGGCACTCTCGTTCTTCCATTTGTCGGGTACGGTGGAGTTCTTGAATTCTTCCTCGACGGTGACGCCGAGCTCCGGTGCCTGCGCCAGGGCAGGCCGGCACAGCAAGGCGCCGAGGCAAAAAAGCAAAAGGCTACGGTACATACAGTAGTATTTGGAGGTTACTTGGTCAATACGACCTGTTCGTTGTAGAATTTGTTGACATCGGAAAGGAACGCATTCCAGGCCGGGAAGTCGGCCTTGCGCAGGATCGGCTTGCTGATGACGATCGTCTTGGTGTACACGATGGTCCTGCCCTTGCTGCTGTAGCTGCCCTCGAAAGAGCAACCGGGGCCGGCCTTCTTCAGTGCCGCGGGCAGGTAATCCACCTTGTAGCCTTCCGGAAGCTGCAGCTCCTTTTGAACGGTATAGTGGTACTTCTGACTGAACTCGTAGTCCGAAAGCCGGTCTGCCGGCATCTCGAGGTCGCCGAAATCCTTATCCCAATCGAGTCCCACGTACAGCTCGTTGCCGGTGCGGGTCACCTGGTTGCTGGTTTTCACCGTGTAGCTTACCTGCAGGGGCTTCTGGCGCTCGGTGACGTCGGAGTTCTTCATGTTGGCGACCACCACATTGTCGTTGCCCTTGCGGAGGTAGTTGCCCAGGGCATCCTCTTTCTTGTCGTTGCGGATGGTGGCATACACGCTCTGGAGCATGCTCTTCGACTCACCGTTGTACTCGATGGCGCTCGATCCGCTGAGGGCTACCCCGTCGATGGCAAGCTTTTCGGAAAGCTTCACCTTGTTGTGATCGGCGGGGAACTCGGGCACCTTTTCGATGATGTAGTTCTTACCGTCCTCGATGAGCACCTGCTTACCCTGGATACGCTGCGCATAGTCGTTAAGGGCCATGTAGTACTCGGTGCCGTCGAGATAGTATTTCTTCCCGCCGACGATCACCGTGCAGATCATGTGGTTGTCCACGGCGAGCGAAGGCAGCGTGTAGTCGTATGGGAGGTCCGAGGTGCCGATCCAGGTAAGGCGTGCGTCGAAGCCGGCGAGCTTCAGCATTTCCTTCAGCAGGTTTGCTTTTCCCTTGCAATCGCCGTATTTCTTCTGCAGCACGTTCTGAGCGGCGTCGGGCTTGAAGCCCATGATGCCGTCCTCGAAGGCGATGTAGCGGATGTTGTCCTGTACCCAGTAGAAGATCGCTTCGACTTTTTCCAGGTCGGTCTTCTTTCCGGCGGTAAGGGCCGTTACCCGCTCCTTCAACTCCTCGGGGCGGTTGCCGATCTCTGCGCACACGCTGCTGTACCAGCCATAAAGGTCTTTCACGCTTTCGAAGAGCGGCTGCCGGGCGCCGTTCGCGGTAACGGCCTTGCTCACGCAGACCAGGTGCGGCATGCTGTGGGCGCGGCTGGGCGCGTGCCCCTCGCGCGGGCTGGCGGGCACGTCCTTCATACGGAACGTGGCGACCGTGAGGTCGCCTTCCTTGCGGGTGGCCTTTTCGATGGGCGCACCGGCGAAGTTGAACTCCCGCAGGTCCACATCGAGCCAGGCCGGGATGCGGAACTCGATGAGGCGCTCCACAGCGGGCAAGTGTTGATTGAAGTAAACCGAGGTCAGGAACTTGACGTCGCGGTAGTGCTCGGTATAGGTGTAGGTGAACGGCTTGCCTTTCTCGGCAAGCGGAAAGCGCACCACGCACAGCTTCATATCACTGTGGAAGATGTTATCCTCCTGATAGGAGCCGCACAGCTTGTCCACCGCCACGTTCTTTCCTTCGGCGCTCGTGGCCTTCAGACCTTCGATCTGGAGCTCGTCGTAGTAAAAGAGTCCATCTTCGAACTTCATGAAGTCCTTCAGCGGCACCAGCTGGATCTCGGAGGTGACCCGGGCCTGCACCTTTCCCTCGCCCGGCTTCGGCGCGGGGTTGAGCTGGAATTCGACGACTTCCTTGAATACATGGGCCACCACATCGCGTTTGGGGAACTGGATCTTCCAGGCCTGCACCTTGTCGGCAAAGGAGGCCTGGGCCCCGGCGGGCATGGAAAGGCTAAGCGCGAGCAGGAACAGGAGCAGAACCCGGATCATGGAGGATGGTTTTGGTGTAGAAAAACAAGTTAAGGTTTTTTCCCCAAAACCGGCACCCGTAAGAATACGATAAAAAACAGGAGCTCGCCCCATCCCCGGCGGCACCGCCTCTACCCGTTCAGTTGCTCGTCCTTGTAGAAACGGGGAAGCGAGAGCCGGTAGCGCACGGCGATCCAGCGGATGGCGAAGATGAGGCCGATGCAGGCGATCTTGGAAACGTCCTCATTCAGCGGGGTCTTGCGGAGAAAGTAGTAGGCAGTGCCGCCGGCGATGCAGGCGAGCGCGTAGATCTCGCGGCGGAAGATGAGGGGCACGCGGTTGAGCAGCACGTCGCGGAGCACGCCGCCGAAGCAGGCCGACATGGTGCCGAGCGCGATGCAGATGGAGGCGCTGAAGCCTTTCTGCATCCCGATCTCGAGGCCGATGATGGTGAAGAGCCCGATGCCGAGCGCATCGAACAGGAAGAAAGCGGTTTGCAGGTGCTTCAGGTATGCGCCGAAGAACATCGTTGCGATCGCGGCGCTGAAGATGACGAGGATGGCCGTTTCGTTGGTGAGCCAGCCCACCGGCAGGTTGCCCACGAGGATGTCGCGGAGCGTGCCTCCGCCGATGGCCGTCACAAAGGCGATGATGAGCACCCCGAACGGATCGAGCTTCCGCTCCATGGCCGAAAACGCACCCGATATGGCGAACGTGGCCGTACCCAGGATGTCGATGAGGGAGAGGAACTGGCTGTAATGCATCGTGAATCGTCAATCGTGAATGGGTCGTTTGTGACCGGCCATTTCTTTCGTGTACCGAAGATCATGAAAAAAGCCGGGAAGCGGCGCTTTCCGGCTTTGAATATGGCGTAAGCCAGCACGCCCCACGGCGGCCGTCTATTCACGATTGACGATTCACGATTCACGTCCTCACTCTGCCATCATCTCCAGCACGTTCTCGAGGATCTCCTCGGGGTTCGGCTTCGAGAAATAGTCGCCGTCGGAGCCGTAGGCGGGGCGGTGGGCCTTCGCCGTGATGGTGCGCGGGGAAGCGTCGAGCCAGCGGTAGCCGCCCTGCTCTTCCATCACCTTGTTGAACATGTAGGCCGCGGCGCCGCCGGGCACGTCTTCGTCGATGAAAGCGATGCGGTTCGTTTTCTTCAGCGAGTCGAGGATCTTGTGGTTGATGTCGAAGGGAAGGAGCGTCTGCACGTCCACCACCTCGCAGCTCACGCCCTGCTGCTCGAGGAGTTGCGCGGCCTCGAGCACCACGCGGAGCGTGGAGCCGTAGGTCACGAGCGTGATATCGGAGCCGGCGCGCACCACCTCGGGGATACCGAGCGGCACGGTGTAGTCGAGCAGGTTGGCCGGCAGCTTCTCCTTCAGGCGGTAGCCGTTGAGGCATTCCACCACGATGCCGGGATCGTTGGCGCGCAGGAGCGTGTTGTACATGCCTACGGCCTGCGTCATGTTGCGGGGCACGCACACGTGCATGCCGCGGAGCGAGTTGATGACCATGCCCATGGGCGAGCCGCTGTGCCAGATGCCCTCGAGGCGGTGCCCGCGCGTGCGCACGATGAGGGGACAGCTTTGCTGGCCCTTGGTGCGGTAGTGCAGCGTGGCCACATCGTCGGAGAGCGGCTGAAGGCCGTAGAGCAGGTAGTCGAGGTACTGGATCTCGGCGATGGGGCGCAGGCCGCGCATGGCGAGGCCGAGGCCCTGGCCCATGATGGTGAGCTCGCGGATGCCGGTGTCGAAGATGCGGCTCTCGCCGTATTTGGCCTGCAGACCCGAGAAGCCTTGGTTCACGTCGCCGATGTAACCGAGGTCCTCACCGAAGGCCACCGTTTTTGGATTCGAAGCAAATAGCTGGTCGAAGTAGTTGTTGAGCACCTCGAAGCCGTTGAGCGTCGGGGCGTCTGCCGCAAAGTCGGCCTTCACCTCGGGAACCTTCAGGGCGCTCTTCGGGCCCTCGTTGTATAAATACGTATTGTACAGCGACGTGTTCTCTTTCTTCAGGTCGTTGTAATAGTCGCGGAGCCAGAAAGCGGCATCGTGGTTGCCGGCGAGGGCGAGGGCGGCCCGCAGCACGCGGAGCACGTCGCGGCGGAGCGGCTCGCGAAGTCCGGACAGCTCTTTCGACAGACCCTGCAGCTTGTCGGCGGCGGCGGGGATCTTGGCGGCTACGTCCTGCAGCAGGTCGGTAGCGCGGGTCACCTGCTGCTTTATCGGGGCGAGGTAGCCGTCCCAGGCGGCTTGCTTGCTTTGGCGCACCTCTTCGCGAACGGCGGTCTCGATTTCTTCGAGCTCGGATTCTTCGGCCAGGGCGTTGGCGATGATCCACTCCCGCATCTTTACGAGGCCATCCCACTGGCGCTCCCACTCGAGGCGCTCGGGCGTTTTATAGCGCTCGTGCGAGCCGGAGGTGGAGTGCCCCTGGGGCTGCGTCACCTCTTCTACGTGGAAGAGTACGGGGGTATGCGTTTCGCGGGCAATGCGGATGCCTTCCTCGAAGGTCTCGCAAAGCGCCGCGTAATCCCAGGCCTTCACCTTGAAGATGCGGAAGCCGTTGGTGCCGTCCTGCTGCTGGAAGCCCTCGAGCACATCGGAGATGGAGGCCTTGGTGGTCTGGTATTTCTTCGGAACGGAGATGCCGTAGCCGTCGTCCCACACGAACACGGCGAGGGGCACCTGGAGCACGCCGGCAGCGTTGATGGTTTCCCAGAAATGGCCTTCGGAGGTGGAGGCATCGCCGATGGTGGTGAAGCAGACCTCATTGCCCTTGTCGGAAAGGCCCGTTTCGCCGGCGAGGCCGGGGATGTTGCGGAAGCACTTGGAGGCAAAGGCGAGGCCGAGGCCGCGGACCATCTGGCCGGCGGTGGGCGCGATATCGGAGGAGATATTCTTGCGGTTGACGAGGTCGAGCCACTCCCCTTCTTCCCCTACCCAGCGCGTAGCGAAGTGGGCGTTCATCTGGCGGCCGGCCGAAAAGGGGTCGTGCTCGATGTTGGGGTCGGCATAAAGCTGGGCGAAGAACTGCTGCACGGTGGCGAGGCCCGACGCGAACATAAAGGTCTGGTCGCGGTAATAGCCGGAGCGGAAGTCGCCGGGGCGGAAGAACTTGGCCATGGCCACCTGGGCCACCTCCTTGCCGTCGCCGAAGATGCCGAACTTGGCTTTCCCGGTCAGCACTTCCTTACGGCCGAGCAGGCTTGTCTCGCGGCTCAGCACCACCCAGCGGTAATCCTCCAGCACGGCGTCGCGGAAGCGCTCGAAGGACAATCCTTCAGCCGACGGCCCTACCTCTTCGTATGTATGTTCCATGAGGCAAAAATAAGGTTCCGGCCGCCACCTTTAAAAAAAGCTAAAGCGTCGAAACGGCTGCCGGGTTTTGGCGGATTGTCTTATTTTTGAAGGGACAACGCTGATTTATGAAAAGACTGACCGTCCTTTTTGCATTCCTGCTTTCCTTTTCGGCGCTCCAGGCCCAGACCGAGGTGCTGCAGCTGAAGGAAACGGAATACAACTTTGGCAAGATCCCCCAGGGGAAGCCGGTATACCATGAGTTCGAGGTGCAGAACACGGGCTCCGCTCCCATGAAGCTCGACAATGTGTCGGCCTCCTGCGGCTGCACCACGCCCGAGTGGAGCAAGGAGCCGATGGCCGCCGGCGCGCCGTCCCGGATCAAGGTGGGGTATAATGCCGCCGCGGAAGGTCCCTTCGAAAAATTTATTACGGTTACATACAACGGAAACCAGACGAAAATCATCAAGATCAAGGGTGAGGTCTGGAAGGCGCCTGCCGGTGCCGCTCCCGCCAATGCTTCTGTTCAATTTTTAAAACAACAAATACAATAAGATGAGAAAACTCCTCCTTTTGGCTGCCGTACTGGTGGGTAGCCTCGCCGGTAATGCGCAAGACAAAAAGGCCGAAGAAGTGATCAAGGTAAACACCGAAGCTTATTCCTTCGGCAAGATCAAGCAGGGCGTGCCCGTAACGACCTACTTCGAGGTGACCAATATCTCCGACAAGCCCGTAGTGATCGAGAATGCCTGGGGCTCCTGCGGCTGCACCACGCCCGAGGTTCCGAAAGAGCCCATCGCGCCCGGTCAAACCACGAAGGTGAAGGTAGCCTACAACGCCGCTGCCATGGGTGCGTTCAACAAGGACGTGTACATCAAGCTGGCCGGCGTGAGCGCCCCCAAGAACGTAAAGATCAACGGTGAAGTAGTGGATGCCGCTTCCTTCGACAAGTCTGCCACGAGCGCCAAGCCGGCCGTGAAGCCCGCTGGTGAAGTAAAGACCAAGGTGAAGACCGAAAATTCCAAGACCAAGGTGAAAGCCAAGGCCTGAGGAATATCGAATAGTGAATAAAGAATATTGAATACCGAAGTGGAGCCCCGCAGTAGTGCGGGGCTTCTTATTTCGGGAAAACAGGGAATAAGGAACAGGGGAAAGAAGAAGGCAGGTGCCGCCCTTGCAAAGAGGTTTGGGAGTACCGTGCGGGCATCCGGAGAGAAGGAACGCAGATGATACGGAATTGATACGATTAACGCGGATGATTGCTGTTGGCCGGTCAGGCTGCGCACCTGCCGGCCTCCAGGCCGGGTAAGATTTTCCAGTACGATAAGGAATGTTTCGCCGGACACGACTTACCAATAAACAAATAGACCTTCTCTCCTTAGCGAAAACCTTAGCCCCTTCTTTTCTTAGCGGTAAAAAAAACACTTCTTCTCCTTCTTCTGGTTTCCCTTTTGCGGTCCGACATTCCTTGTTCCTTGTTCCGCTGTTCCCTAGCTTTGCGGCATGCTTCAAATCTCCCAGCGCGGCCAGCAGATGCCGCCCTCCCCCATACGCAAGCTCGTACCCTATGCGGAAGCCGCCAAGAAGAAGGGCGTGCACGTGTTCCACCTCAATATCGGGCAGCCCGACGTGGAGACCCCGCCCGCCATCCTCGATGCGGTGCGCAATGCCGACATCACCGTGCTCGAATACAGCCACAGCGCCGGCAACGAGAGCTACCGCCGCAAGCTGACGCAGTATTATAAAAAAGTAGGCATCAACGTAACCCCCGAAGAGATCATCATCACCACGGGCGGCTCCGAGGCCATCCAGTTCGGCTTCTTCACCTGCCTCAACCCCGGCGACGAGGTGATCGTGCCGGAGCCTTATTATGCCAACTACAACGGGTTTGCGGTGGCTGCCGGCGTAACGGTGGTGCCCATCACGGCCCGCATCGAGAACGGCTTCGCCCTTCCGCCCATCTCCGACTTCGAGACGGTGATCACGGAAAAGACGCGCGCCATCATCGTCTGCAATCCCAATAACCCCACCGGCTACCTCTATAGCCGCGAAGAGATGGAAGCGCTCAAGACCATCTGCCTGAAGCACAACCTGTACCTCTTCTCCGACGAGGCCTACCGCGAGTTCTGCTACGATGGCGCCTACATCTCGGCCCTCCACCTCGAAGGCATGGACGAGCACGTGGTGCTGATGGACACGGTAAGCAAGCGCTACAGCGCCTGCGGCGCCCGCCTCGGCGCTTTCGTGACCAAGAACAAGAACGTTCTGGCAGCGGCCATGAAGTTTGCGCAGGCACGCCTTTCCCCCCCGGGGCTGGCCCAGATCCTGGGTGAGGCCGCCGTAGACCTGCCCGAAGCCTATTTCGACGCCCCCAAAGCCGAATACATGGCCCGCCGCGACCTGCTGGTGCGTCGGCTCAACGCCATCGACGGTGTGTTCTGCCCCAACCCCGGCGGCGCCTTCTATGCCATCGCGCGGCTGCCGATCGACGACTCCGACCGCTTTTGCCAGTGGCTGCTCGAGTCGTTTGAAAAAGACGGCAATACGGTGATGCTCGCACCGGCCACGGGTTTCTACGGTACACCCGGTCTTGGCAAGAACGAGGTGCGCCTCGCCTACGTGCTGAACCAAAAGGACCTCTCGGCAGCTATGGATTGTCTTGATGCCGCGCTCAAGGTGTACCCGGGCCGCACGGAAGCAGCGCCCACGGCTGCCCTCGCGCAGTAGTTTCACGCGCCGCCGGCGGAGGCCGGCCCAAAGCCAGGCACGCAAATACTTTAAGAGACGCCCCCTCGGTGCGTCTCTTTTCGTTTTACGGGCATGCGTGCCTGTTGCAGTTCATTTGCGCTCGTTGCCCTGTTAGCGCCTTTGCGCGAAACGGTTGCCCGCGCCAGGAGGCGCGTAACGCCCTTGGGGAAATTGCCCCTCATTCACCCGGGGGAGCCGGCAAATCGGGCGCTGCGCGGTGCCCCTGCCTGAGGGCACAAGTTTTGCAAAAACTGCCGCAACACTTCATCTAAACAAACCCTGCAGTTATGGCAAATAACGAGAACTACGGCAGCTGGCATGCCGACAATGAATTCCAGCCCACAGAGGGACAAAGCGGCGTGGTCAACGTCGGGCAGACTGAGCGCCTGTTCAGCACCGCGATGGGCGCCTTCCTTCTTTCCTCCGGCCTCAGCAACCTGTTCCGCCACCCCGTAAACGGGCTGCTGAAAACGGCCATCGGCGGTTACCTCATGTACCGCGGCGCCTCCGGCCACTGTCCCCTTTACAGTACCATCGGCAAGACCCGCGACGTAGAGCGTACCCAGGCCATCAACATCCGCACGAACCTCATCGTGAACAAGCCCAAGGATGAAGTCTACCGCTTCTGGCGCAAGCTGGAGAACCTGCCCCTCTTCATGAAGCACCTCGCCTCCGTCACCGAGATCGACGAGAAGCACTCCCACTGGGAAGCCGTCATCCCCGGCGGCATCGGCCGCATCAAGTGGAACGCCGAGATCGTAAAAGAAGAGGAAGGCTACCTCATCGGCTGGCAGTCCATTCCCAACGCCACGATCTCCAACGCCGGCAAGGTGGTCTTCCACGACGCTTTGGGCGGACAGGGCACGGAGCTCGAGGTGGTGATCTCCTACCATGCCCCCGCCGGTGAGCTCGGCGCAGGCATCGCCAAGGCCCTCAACCCCGTCTTCGAGCGCATCATCCGCCAGGACGTCATGAACTTCAAGGAATACATCGAGACCAAACACGGCGCCACGGGTAGCGGTGCTTCGGCTGCAGCCACTTCCGGCAGCAACAGCAATAACGCCAATAGCAACAGCAACGCCGGCAGTGGCAATGGCGGCACCCCCACCATGAGTGCCAATACCGGCAGCGGCAGCGAGGGCGGCAACGCAGGCACTTCCGGCAACGCCGGCAGCAGCGACAACCCGGGATACCAGGCACACTAAGCACACCCGGCGCCTTGCCCATAAAACAAAAGAGAGACGCTCCCTCAGCAAGGAGCGTCTCTCTTTTTGTATACCAGCACCGGCAAACTTCCGCCTAGAATTAGTGTTTCGTTAAGCACAGAAACCAGCTTGTGTTAGATTTTTTTCGCCTTTGCGCCTTTGCGTGAAACCCGCTTCGAACCGTGAGCAGGGCCAGGCGCCTGCCGCGGGTTCATCCAAAGGGGGCTCCGGGCATGATGTGCGACATAGAATTTCGTTCCACCGGAGGATCGCTATCGCAGCGGCAAGAGCCCGGCGAGATAAACCCGCTATTCTACGATTAACAAAACGCTAGAAGCGGCAGCGATCGCCAAGCTGCACGGCCAGCGCTTCGAGGTCCTCGAAAAGAATCGGCTTCGTCAGGAAATCGACGTTCCACTGTTTAGCGAAGCTGCGATCCTCGACGCTGTTGGAGGTGGTGAACAACAGCACCGGGATGGCGGCATAGCCTGCATTTTGCCGGAGGAGGGCAAGCGTTTCGCGGCCGTCGAGCTGGGGCATATTGAGGTCGAGCACGATGAGCCGGGGCAATTCCGCTTCCGGGGTAGCGGCAAGCGCCTCGAGTAGCTCCGCACCGTTGCTGAAATGACGGATCCGGATATCCGGCACCCGCTCGAAGGCAAGCTGGAAGAGGTAGAGATCATCGAGATCGTCCTCGGCGTAAAAGATGGTGGGTTGGCGCATATGGTGGCCGCAACCGCGGCGGGTGGATTTTCGTTACGAATGAGGGGTTCCGGCGGTGCCGCCGCGCTGCACGAGCGCCTGCAGCCGTTGCTCGAGGTCGGCGATCCTGCTGATTACCTGGTCGGCCGGGGGAGCCAGCTCCGAAGAAAGTACGTATAGCACCTGCCAGAGCTCCAGCAGCTCCGCCGGACGCAGCTCGAGCAGGCCGGTACCGGGGGCATCGGCGATCAGCTGCAGGCAACCGGTGGCTGGGATGCGATTCAGTACCCGGCGGAGCAACAACTCGCGGCCGGCAGCGAGCAACAGGTAAGGCTGACCGTCCAACACGGCCCCGGGCCCTGCTACGGCGCGGCAGATCACCCGGTCGCCCGTACGGAAACGGGAGGCCATGCTGTCGTCCGCCACCTCGAACACGCGGTAGCTCCCGGGCGGAAGGCCAGGCATCGAAAACTGCGGCAGCGCCGCCAGCCAGGCGGGGTCCTGCCGGTACGCGGCGTACCAGGCGGCGTCGCGGCAGGATACCGTGGCCATGGATACGGGAGTAGCCGGGGGCGCGGCGGTCTCCCGTTCTTTAGTGCCCGTGGCGGGGGGCGCGGAAGCACGGACCGCCGGCCGCGGAAACCCGTTCGGCGGACCGCCGAAGGCATGGGCAAGGTCGCGGGTCAGGAGCTCGTCGATGCTGACGCCGAACACCTGCGCGAGGCGCACCAGCACCTCAGGGTCGGTGGGGCTCGAGAAGCCGGCTTCGTAGTTGGCGATCGTGGTGCGTCCAAGCCGGATGTCGTGGCCGAGCTGCTCCTGCGTTTTCGCGGAGCGCTTGCGCAGGTGCCTCAGGTTTTGTGCGAAGTAGGTCAAAGGATCGGGTTAAGAAGTGAATTTCCAATTATACTGACAATCGCGGGGCGAAAATGTCAAGATGTTGAACAAAGTTTAAAAAAAATCTTCGATTCTCCCAGCTAAACTTTCACAACAATGCCTAACCGTATAAAAACTAGCTGGCGCCAACCAGCCATATATGGATGAGGTTCACTTGTCTGGCAAGCAAGTGTGAGTTACGTGCAAGTCTACCCGCTTCAATAAAATTCTTCCAATCGAAAAAGGCCCTCCAAACAGGAGGGCCTTTTTCGATCGGCTCGCCGACGCGCGGCCAGCCGGTTCGATCTATAGCGTGCGGATGCGGATGTTGCGGAACCACACGGGGTCGCCATGATCCTGAAGGGCGATGCGGCCCGAGCGGAAGGTTCCGAAGCCGGGCATGTCGCGGAACTTGCTGCCGGCCACCAGCCGGCGCCATTTATCGCTCCAGAGGGTGGTTCGGAGCACCGCGATGCCGTTGAGGAAGAATTGCAGGTCGCCGTTGTGAGCAACGATACGGGCCTCGTTCCACTCCCCCGGCGGGCGTGCCGCTTCCTGTGCCACCACGAGGTCGTAGAGGTCGCCGGCCCGGTGCGACCGGATCTTGCCGTCGGGGTGCCGCTCATTGTCGAGCACCTGCATTTCGGGTCCCGTTTGCCAGGGATAGGCGTAGCGGGCGCTGTCTTCCTGCACGTAGAACATGATGCCGCTGTTGCCGCCGGCTGCGATCTTCCATTCGAGGCGCAGGTCGAAGTTGGCAAAGGTCCCGGCACTGACGAGGTCGCCGCCAGGGAGGGGCTTGCCGTTTTGTGCCGCGCGCGGATCGAGGTGGAGTGTGCCGTCGGCCACTTTCCAGGCCCCGCCGGCCTCCATGCGGCCATAGCTGTGCCAGCCCGTAGTAGTACGGCCGTCGAAGAGGGGGCGGAAGCCGGCCTGCCGCTCTTCGGCAGACAAGGAGCTCGTGGAGTCGGTGGTCATCGCATGCGGTTGCGCCGGGCGGCAGCCCGGGAGCCCGGCGGCCAGCAGCAAAGGGAAAAGCACTTGTGTCAAGTGGGTCATCGGCAGCAAGATAAGTCCTTGCCGCGCAACCCGGACCACGGCAACAGCCTCGGCAAAGAGCGGTTCACCGGCACCGTTAGCGCCCCAACTTCTCCAGTGCTTCCTGCTGCTTCGGGTCGATGTCCAGCGCCGTGCGCCAGGCCGCGCGGGCATCTTCCCTCCGTCCCTGCAGCCAACGCAGGTCGCCCTGCCGCAGCCATACCACTGCCGAGCGCGGGTGCTGCGCGAGCGCTACCTCGAGGAGTGCTTCCGCGGCCCCGGTGTCGACGTCGCGCCGGTTCAGCCGCTCCCAGATGCGGTAGGTCTGCGCATACTCATTTTCGTTCAGTGCGGCAAAGACCACCTTTGCCTCGGCATAACGTCCCTCCGCAAGCAACTCGGACGGGGTTCGCTCACCGGACGCCATCCGCGGCATCGCCTGCGCCCCGGTTTGGAAGGCCGTTCGGAAGGCGCGCACCGCGCCGGAGCTGTCGCGCAGGAAGTAGCCCGGCACCCCGAAGTCGGTCAGCAGCAACGTGTCGCGCCCCGTGGGGAAGCTGTAGATGGGCCGTCCGCCGTTGATGCGCTCCACGAGGTAATCGCCTTCGCGGGTAAAGGCCACCACTTCGTCGGTGCCTTTCCGGTAGCGGCCGCAGTAGCTGTCGAGCAAGGCGCCGGGCAGTGTCACCGGCAGCACTTCGTCGGGGAGGAAGTTCGTCCAGCCATATGCCCGCGCCACGGAGCGCCGCAGCTCGGTGCCGAGGCCGTTGAAGTCGTCGCCCGTATTCATCAGGATCACGACGCCCTTGCCGCCGGTGACCGAGCCGATGGCAAAGGCCGTAAACCCGGCATTAACGCCCTGGTGCTCGAAATACTTTCCATCCGGGCTCTTATTGTCCGTGCGCTCGAGCAGGAAGGCCCCCAGCCCCATCGACTCGCGGTAGGCGCCCTCGCTGATCGGGGCGGCGGGGCTGACCATCGCCTGCACTGTTTCCCGCTTCAGGAGCCGGCCCTTGCCGGCAGCGCAGCGTTGCAGCTCGATCAGCAATAGCGCGAGATCGGTTGCAGTCGTATAAAGTCCGGCGGCCGCCCCTTGCGGGTACACATAGGGCACACCCTTGAACCAGGGCGCCGCGGAATAGGCTCCCGACGCTTTCTTCTGAAATGAAGCCGGCAGCGGCTGCGCAAAGGTGGAGTGGCGCATGCCGAGGGGCCGGAACAGCTCCTCCTGCGCGATGCGCTCGAAGTCTTTTCCGAGGAGGTCGGTGAGCGCCAACTGCAATACCATCATGCCCCCGCCCGAATAACGGAAGCCCGCGCCCGGCTCGCTGTTTACGATCACCGGGTTGCAGTCGGTCCCGGGAGCGCCACTCAGTATCTGCACCACCGTAGGCAGGGGCGACTTATCGGGCAGGTAGCCCCAATAGGCGGATTGGGAGGCACCGCCCGTATGGCTCAGCAGCATCCGGACTGTCACTTCCTTGTTCCATTGGTTGGGCGGCAGCTTCCAGCTGCGCAGGTAGTGGTTTACGGGGGTGTCGGGGTGCATCCGCCCGCGCTCTACCTGCCGGTGCACCAACACGGCGGCCACGAGCTTGCTGATGGATCCGGCCGAGAACATCGTCTCACGCCCTACCGGCACCCGGCGCACCGTATCTGCCAGCCCGTACGACGCGGTCCAGTCGATGTTATAATTGTCGATGACGGCGATGGAGAGGCCCGGCACCTTGTATTCGGCCATGCGCGCCGGGAGGTTCCAGCCCGGGAAGCCACGCACGGGGGTAAAGGGCATCAGCCCGTTCTCGACGGCCTTTTTGCGGGACGCCGGGGTACCGCCCTGGGCGTTCGCACCGGAGACGAGCAGCAACAGAAGAAGCGAGGTCAGGATTCGAAGCATGAAGTGATTTTAGGGCAAGATGGCGCCACCGCTGCCTTCCGGTCGCCCCGATTTATGATCTGACCCCACCTTTTCCAGCGAGAGTACACGCATGCTGCCGGGGCGCACGGCGTTATATTCACTGGGCGCATGGCCGGTGTGCTTGCGGAAGGCCCGGTTGAAGGTATTCTTGGAATTGAACCCCGAGTCGAAGGCGATGCCGAGCAGGGTCTGCTGCTCCTGCTCGCCCGCCGCCAGGGCTTCGAGTACGGCACGCACCCGGTAATGATTCACAAAGTCGTTGAAGTTGACCCCGAAGCCGCGGTTGATGGTGCGCGACAGCGTTGCCGTATTGGTTCCCAGGAGGCGGGCCAGGGCGCCGAGGTTGAGCTCGGGGTCGCGGTAAGGGGCAGCCGAAACCATGAGGTCGAGCAGGCGGCCTTTCCAGGCAAGCAGCTCCGGGTCGGGCGGCTCCGGCTCGGGGTCGGTGGCGGGCAGCAGGAAGCCCGGCTCCTCGGTGCCGTTCCCGTGGAGCGGCACCACGCGGTATCCCTCCCCTTCGGCGGCAAACCGGAGTACGGTCCGCTCCCGGCTCATCAGCGCGTTGAGGCCAATATAGTATAGCAGCACCGCAAAGGCCAGGAAGGACCACCACTTGAACGTAAAGCCACCCCAGCCGGGCCAGATCAGGAACACGGCCAGGCCGATGGCCTGTACGGCGCCGAAGGCCAGGAGATACTTGCGGATCCAGGAAAAAACGGCGTTGCCGGCATCGCTCACCGACTCCAGCAGCAGGCGCCGGTATACCCGGTAGTAGCGGTAAGCAGCCCAGAGGTAACCCCCCATCGACACCATGCCGGCCACGGCGTACCAGGTGTCCAGGTCGCGGTCGTGCCCGTCGGCATAGAACCAAGGGCGCCCGAGCACGAGCTTGTCGGTCACGAACATGACGCAGCTGTAGCCGATATACAGCGCCGCCGGGAGGAAGTGCAGGAGGTCCCGCCTGCGGAAGGCAGCCTCGGGGTTCAACAGGCAGCGGGTATAGCCATAGAGCAGGGGGCCGATGAGGAAGCGGTGCTGCAGCGGCAGGTAAAAGAGCAGGTCGCGGTAGGGCTGCTGGCTGTACCAGCCGGCATGCCCGAGCATCCAGGGCGCGATATAGAGGCAACCCGCGACCAGGAAGGCGGCCAGCCAGTAGTACGCGGGCTGCCCTTCGGCCTTTCCCTTGCGCAGCAGCAGCGCGGCAAAGAGCAGTGCCTGCAGGAAGAACAGCAGCAGGAAGGAGCTATAGAACGAGAAGTGAAAGTGCATCGGGCGTCCCGGTTTTCACCCTGAAAGTACGTGCTCCGGCGCGTGCAGCCTTGGCATTTTGGCGGGAATGCGTCGCCGTTCCCAGGAAAGAGCAAAAAAAGAGCAAGCGACGGTTCGGCAAGCCTGCTCTTCCCGGGCCCCGCAGACGGGCCTAGCGTATCGCTACCCTTCGCTCCCGTTACAATTTTATAAGCTGCCGCTGCACGCTGCGCCCCGTGCGGGCATCGCGCAGCACGAGGATGTAGGTACCGGACGCGAGCCCGCCGACATCGAGTGTAGCCGTGTTGCCCGTAAAGGAAATGGAGCGGCCGGTAGCAGCGCCCACCTTGCTGATCAGCGTGGCGCTCAATTGCCCGCTGTGGCGGCCGGTGAACCGGATCCGGACCTCCGTGCGTGCCGGGTTGGGGCTCAGCGAGAGGTTGGCGGCATCGAAGGCCGCCGGATCCACGGGCCGCAGGTCGTTGAGGGCCGTGGCTACGCCGGCGATAACAGTCAGCGGGAAGGCCAGCGTGTCGCTTTGCGTGCCCTCGAGCAACGGGTGGGCATAGCCCACGGGCACCGTATAATTACCGGTCAGCGACGGCGTGTAGGAGCTGTCGCTCAGGAAGGTGTACCAGGTCCGTCCGTTGATGATCACGGAATCGGCAGGAACGGGATTGCTGACGGTATTGTCGGTTACGGGGCTCAGGCCGGGCACTGCGCTGGCGCGCCAGGTGATGCTGCCCAGGCGCAGCGGCGATTGCAGCGCAAAGCGGAAGGCCTCACCGGCTCGGACCGTGGTGTTGGTGGTGACCGTACCGGTGGCCGTGCGGAGCGCGGATTGGGCGTCGAGGTTACGCACGAGCATCCCGACGTTATAGCCGTAGCTCTCGGCAGAGCCCAGGCCATAGGTCAGTGCCGTGAAGGCGGAGTCGGATTGTATTTGTACGGATGCCTGCGCGGCCGTCCAGCCCTTGATCGCCACCTTGTAACCGGGGAGGCGCGGGTGGTCGTAGCTGTGGTCAAGGGCCGCGCTGCCGTCGATGCGCAGCGAGGCGAGCCCGGCGGCGGGAAGAATGACGGTTACATAATTGGCGGCGATGGCCTGGCTGTTGTTGCGGAAAAACCGGGCCGATCGGATGCCCTGGTCGAGAGGTGTCAGGAAGATCATCTCCGGGTCGCCGACGGAGCCTGCGTTGCAGGCCGATCCGCCCGACATGAACTGGCCCACCATGACCGGCTGATCGGATTCGATCAGCTCGGGTTGGTTGCTGGTGAAGCTGTACCAGCCGGTGGGGCTGGTGGGGGTCAGGATCGTTCCGTTGCGCCGCACCGTGGTGTTGGGCCAGCGCGGCACGATCTTGTAAACGCTCGTCTGGGAACTGGCAGGCAGTAGCGTAGAGGCGGTGGCGGCCGAGAAGGGAGCGGTAAGGTAACGGGTGCCCCAGGCGTTTGCGGGCAGCGATTGCTGGATGTCGTTGTCGCGGCCGGAGGTGGCGCCGCAGGCCGTTTCGCCCTGGGTGCGCGAGCTGCCCGAGAATACTGCGATCGGATGCCTTGCCCCGAGGCTGTTGGTGACCGAGCGCACGGTGCTGCCGGTGAGCTGTCCGCCGTTGCCGGACGCATCGGCCTGCCCGAGCAGCTGGTAGATCTCGCCCTTATTGAGCGTTACGGTAAAGGTCTGGCCGGCAGGCTTGCCCAGCCGGGTGGCCACCGAGGGCATGATCTGTACCACGGTGCTGTCTTCCTTCGCCACTACGTACAACCACGAAAAAGCCGGGCCGCCGGCGTTCACCTGCTCGCTGTTCATCGAGGTATACGAATAGCTCCAGGCGTCCGACGGCAGCAGCAGCGTGGCGCCCGACGACACCGTGGCGTAGATATGGGCATAGGCCACGATGGGCACATCGCTCTGGATGCGGATCGAGCGCGCGAATATTCCTTCGCCACCGTTGCCGCCAAAGGCCACCGGGGGCGACACGAGCCGGGCATCGGTGCTTCCCTGTTTCGGGATCGCAGCCGTTGTGATCGTGCTGTTGGCCGGAATGCTGTAATTCAGGACAGACGTGGTGCTGGCGCCCTTGATGGTAACCGTAACGTTGGCCGCCTGCTCGGCGCTGAGGTACAGCACCATTTCCTGGCTGTTGTTCTGACCGGGCTCCATGTACTGGTGGTGGCCGTAACCGACCCAGAAGTCCCGGCCCCGGTTGGAAAGCTGCTGGGCGCGGGCCGGGAGCGAGCCGGCCATCAAAGCGGCAGCCAGCAGCATGCCCGGAGCTAGTATGCGACGGAAAGGTTTTGGTAGCATTTGCGTTGTGGGTGTTTGGTGGAGAAGGCGCCCGTGCAATGCCGTATTCCTACAACCGAGCCTCATAAAGGTGGGTCAAAAAAACCGAACGGGCAAAATGATACGACCGCCGCGGCCCTGTTGGAGCAATGGGGCGAATACCGGTACCCACAGGGAGCGCCTCAGCCGCAACGGGAGGACCAGGCCCGCCCGAAACACGGCCGGCGGATCATTGCCCCGGTCGCCGGCGTCAGGCCTTTGCGGCGGGTTCCGGCGGCGATTCCAGTTGAGCGTCATGGAACTTGATCACCATGCGGCTCATCACCGATGTTGCCGTGAGGCCATGCACGATGATGGAAAGCAACACAGTGAACCCGGTTACGGCCCACAGCTGCCCGCGTTCGGCGAAGGTGGCTTCCATCACCGCGAAGGCCAGGTAATAGAACGAGCCGATGCCCTTGATGCCGAAGAATCCGATGGTCAGCTTTTCCTTCCAGTGCATGCCGGTACCCCAGAGGCTGAGTGCGCCGATGACCGGCCGCAGTACCAGCACGAACGAGATCGCGGCGCCCGCGAGCGGCCAGGTCAGGTCCTCCAGCAATCCCGCCACGAGGCTGCCGCCGAACAGCAGCAGCACGATGCACACGAGGAGGCGCTCGATCTGGTCGGTGAACGCATGCAGGGTCTTGTGCATCTTGTGGTGCCGCTCCACGCCCCGCAGGGTAACGGCGGTCACGAACACGGCAATGAACCCGTAGCCGTGCGCGGCCTCCGTGATGCCGTATACCAGCAAGGTGCAGCACAACGCAACGAATCCATCCCGCACCTTCGCGCCATCCACCATTTCGGGCAACCGGAAAAACAGCCAGCCGAGGATCCGGCCCAACAGCCAGCCCAGCAACACGCCCGCCGCCAGTTTATAGAGCAGCTCGTACTGCAGCCATCCGGTCCAGCCCTTTTCTTCCAGCCCGCCGGTCGCCATCAGTACGGCCAGCCAGGTGAACGGGAAGGCGGTACCATCGTTCATGCCCGCTTCGGCCGTCAGGGCCACCTTGGAGTGCGTATGGTCGCCTTCGCCGGGCGCGCCTACCTGCACATCGGCGGCCAGCACCGGGTCGGTGGGGGCCAGCACGGCGCCCAGCAACAGGGCAGCCGCCGGGGAAAAGCCCAGCCAATAGTAGCCCACCGCCGCCACCGCCGCTATCGACAGCAGCATGGTGATGCTGACCAACCGGAGGGGGACCTTCCAGTTGCGGAAGGAGAACGGGCGGTCGATCTTCAGCCCCGAGCCCATGAGCGAGATGATGACCACGATCTCGGTGAGGCGGAGCGTTGCCTTGTTGTAGGCGATCGGGTCGGGCAAAGGAAGGAAGCCGCTGAGCGTTGAGTAGATGAGTGCCCCCAGGGCCACGTACAGGATGCTGTACGAGATCTTGGTGGCCTTGGTAAACGCAGGCATCCAGGCCATGCCCAGGGCAGCAAGGCCAACCACGATGAGGATCAGGATATAGGGGTTCAAAGATGCGTTTGTGCTCCTGTCCGCAACAACTATGCCCCCGGGGTATGGTTCGGCCAGCCTGGCTGCCGGCAGCATCGCCCGCTGCGGCGGATAGCAACAGAAAATACAGGCCCGGTACGAATGGCCTGGCTTTGTTTTTTTTCGATATGAGGGCCAGGGTACGGGTTCCCGGGCCGACCCGAGCGGTGGTACCGACGGTGCTGCCGGGATCTGAATCCGAGGCAGCTCTTTGAAAGTAAAAGCCCCGACGAAGGTGTCAGGGCTTTGTACCGAGGAGCAGACTTGAACTGCCGACCTTCGGGTTATGAATCCGATGCTCTAACCAGCTGAGCTACCTCGGCAACTGTCCGCCAGAACGTTAGCCGTAGCGGAAAGGGCTGCAAAAATAAGGATTGCCGCCATTCCGGAAAAACAAATTTTGCCGCCTTTGGGCTACTTTGCGCCCATGAAGGCCCCCGAAGTCCTGATCCGCCCTGCCACACCCGCCGATGCCGCCGCCTGCCTCGCCATCTACCGCCCCTATATCGAGGATACCGCCATCACGTTCGAAGCCGACGTGCCGTCCGTTGCCGAATTTGCCGCCCGCATCGAACGCTGCCTCGCCACCTATCCCTGGCTGGTGTGCGTGGTCGACGGGCAGGTAGCCGGGTACGCCTACGCCGCGCCCTACAACGAGCGCGCCGCCTACCAATGGGCCGCCCTCTGCTCCATCTACCTGCACGACGCCTTCCATGGCAAAGGCATCGCCCGCCCGCTCTATGCCGCCCTCTTCGACCTCCTGCGCGTCCAGGGCTTTCGCTCCCTCTTCGCCCTCATCACGCTGCCCAACGACCCGAGCGTGCGCCTCCACGAGCGGCTTGGCTTCCTGCCCTTTACGGTGTTCGAGCACATCGGCTACAAGCTCGGCGCCTGGCAGCGCGTGGGCTGGTGGCGCCTCGACCTTGCCGACTTCCCTGCCGACCCACCCCTGCCCCTCCCCTTCCCGGAGCTGGACAGCGCCGATGTCGGACTGATACTCGCCGCAGCCATCATCAAGACCGAAGTAGCCCTGGGACGTCGCTAGCCGCCGTTCGGGGGCATGAGCTGCCCGACGCCGCCCGACCTGGCTGGCCCGCCCCTAGCTTTGCCCCGGCCCTCCGGGCATCACCAAAAAACAGGAAACCATGAACAACAAAGTAGCCTATATCACCGGTGGCAGTAAAGGCATCGGCCTCGGCATCGCCCAATCCCTGCTCGATGCGGGCATGAAAGTCGCCTTCACCAGCCGCAGCCAGGAAGCCGCCGACGAAGCGGCCCGTACGCTCGGCAACCCGGAGCGGGTGCTGGCCCTGCAATCCGACGTAAGCTCGCTCGCATCCGAGCAGGCCGCCATCAGGGCCGTTACGGAGCGCTTCGGCTCGCTCGACGTGCTCGTAGCCAATGCCGGCGTAGGCCATTTCGCGCCCATCGACAGCCTTTCCGAAGAGCAGTGGCACGAAACGATCGACACCAACCTCACGGGTGTCTTCAACAGCGTGAAGGCAGGCGTGGAGGGATTGAAGGCTTCAAAAGGCTATATCATCACCATCGCCTCGCTCGCCGGAGCCAACTTCTTCGAAAATGGGGCGGCCTACAATGCCAGCAAGTTCGGACTCGTCGGCTTCACACAGGCCATCATGCTCGACCTGCGCAAGCACGGCATCAAGGTCACCACCATCATGCCGGGCTCCGTGGCCACGCATTTCAACAACCACACACCGAACGAGGCCGACGCCTGGAAGATCCAGCCGGAAGACATCGGGCAAATGGTGGTCGACCTGCTCAACATGAACCCGCGCACGCTACCCAGCAAGATCGAGGTGCGCCCGGCGCAGGTGAGCAAGTAACGCTCCGATACCGCTGCTTACGCACAGAACAAAGCCCTCCGATCCGAGGGCTTTTTTCTGTGCGTATTGTCGCTACGTTCATCGACCAGCGGGCTGACCTCCGTCCTGTACAAAGAACGGAATATTGGCCGTCGCCACCTTGTTCTTTCCATCCGATGCGTACACGAACACGCGGTAGGCCCCCGGCTTCGTGGGCACCGTCAGCAGCACGGCTCCCGGGTGCTGGATCCGGAAGGGCGAAGCCGTCGCCTTCGGGCGGTCTTCATGATCGCCGCCCTCGCTCACCTTCACCACTTCGGGCAGCAGCTCCCAACGGTACTGCAGCCGGTCGCCGTCTGGGTCGGTGGCGGCGGCTTGCACGCGGTAGGCCTGCCCCGGCTTCAGGTAGATGCTTTCGTCGGCGCGGCGGCCGTCGAGCTCCATCGAAAAGAGGTGCGGCGCGTGGTTGCGCGGCCAGCGGCCGCTCCAGAGATACTGCATAGCGTCGGTCACCTCGGTCTCCTCTCCTTTCTCGGTAAAGAGTCCGTACCACGTGGGCGTCCGCTCCTGCTTCTGTCCCCAGAGAAATACATAGGAGCCAAGACACTTTGCGCGGTCGCTGGCGATCCCGTATAAATACCGGCTACGGTATACCGCAGCCTTCTCGGAACTCGTTTCCTCGATCGGCTGTTTCCAGGCCGTCTGCAGGCACTCCCAGTGCCCGGTGGGTCCCCATTCGGTTACGAGGTAGGCGCCGGTCCACCCAACGCGGGCGATGGTCTCGGGCAGCGAAGCAAGCTCGCCATAGGCATTGATGGAAAGCAGGTCGATGTCGGTACAGCGCTCCTTCACATAGTCGGCCACGGGCTTCGAAATACCGGCCAGCACCGTGGTGGTGGGATGATTCGGGTCGAGGGCGTGGATCATCTTCGAGATGTCGTTCACCGCGTTCCACACTTTAGGGTTCGTGTACTGGAGGTTGAGCTCGTTGCCGATGCCCCAGGCCAGCAGCGCGGGATGGTCCTTGTACTGCAGCACTTCTCCGCGCAGCCGCTCGAGCTGTTTCCGTACGGCGGCGGTATCGTTATAGTCGAAGCCGTGCCGCTCACGAGCAACGTCGAGACCGAGCAGCACCGTGAGGCCGTACTTCTGTGCCGAGTCGAGCACCTGCCGCGCTCCGCGGGTGCCCCAGGTGCGGATGGAGTTGCCGCCATAGGCCTTGATGCGACCGGGATAAGCGGAGCCGCCGGCGCCTTTCACGTAATAGGGCTGGCCATCGCGAAGCAAGCTGTATGAACCTTTGTTTTGCCGCACGGTTACTTTAACGGGGCCCTGGGCACAGGCGGAAGTGGCGAGACCAAGCAGGAGACAGAGCGGAAATAACTTCATAGTCGGAGATTAGGGCGAACCACAAATATCGGGGTGGACGCGGGCATCCTGGAGGATAGATCGCATGCTCCTATTTACCGCCGCAAGCGGCTGGCATTCGTAAAAGCGGGACGCGGGTTTCATTCCGCCGTTGGCGCGACAGGCTGCCGAGAGGCCAAGACGCAAAGGCGCAGGTCATAGAGGTTTAGGATCGACAACGGTATTCGCTGTGTCGTTGTACCGCCGTGTGCTTTATTCCTGACGCAGGTAGGAACCTGCCTTGGCGTACCCGCACCTTTGCGCCTCTGCGTGAAACCCGCGTCCACCTGTAAAAAAGCAAGGCCGCTTGCGGCCGCCAGGAAGGAAAGCTGCGAAGTGCCGCCGTATCTGCGCCTGCACTTCCTGCCGCAGGCAGGATCACAAACTCCGGACATAGAGTTCCTCCACCTTCGTGCGCGCCCAGGGCGTCTTGCGCAGAAAGGTCAGGCTAGACTTGATGCTGGGGTCCTTTTTGAAACAGTTGACGTTGATACGCGCCGCCAGGCCTTCCCAGCCATAGGTGGCCACGAGGTGCTCGAGGATGACCTGTAGGGTCTTGCCGTGAAGGGGATCGTTGGACATGGAATTCAAAAGTAAAAAGTAAAAATTCAAAAAGGTTTCTCCGGGATCTTTCCTATGGCCGGTTACCTTCAATCAGGCTGCATATGCTCTGAACGATAGCGCTGGGCGAACATCCGGATGAGCTCATCGCGCCGAACGCGTTGCCACAGAAGAAATGTAAGTGCCGAAAACATGCCGCACCAAAGCTTTTGAATGTTGCCTTTTGAGTTACCGCTTCTTCTTCGCCCCGCGCTTGATCGGCTTCCCGTATTTCTGCATCATCCGGTCCTTGCGCGAGATCACTTTGTTCACCTTCTGGTTCTTGGCCGATTTCTCGTGGAAGGCAGCGCCGCCCTCTTCTTTCTTTTTCGGTGCCGCCGACAGCTCCTTCATATACACCTTCGGTTGCTCTTCGTCGGTGAGCACCTCGGAGATTTCGAGTCCTTCCGGCAGGGCCAGCAACTGAAGCGGGCCGCCCAGGAAGGCCTCGAGCGCCGAGCGGGTTTCTGCATCGCGCCCGGTAACGAAGGTGAGCGCGGTTCCGCGCTCCTCGGCGCGGCCCGTGCGGCCGATGCGGTGGATGTAGTGTTCCGGCAGCTCCGGCAGGTCGAAGTTGACCACGTGCGTAACCCCCGTGATGTCGATACCGCGGGCCACGATGTCGGTAGCGATCAGCACGCGGTAGGTGCCGTCCTTAAAGCGCGCCACGGTATTGAAGCGGTGGTTCTGCTCCTTGTTGGAATGTATGAGGCCCACGGTGCCGGGAAACTCCGGCTCGATGAGCTCGTGCAGCGTATCGGCCATCTTGCGGGAGGCAGTGAACACCACCACGCGCTCCATCGATTCGTCCTCCTTCAGCAATAGCTTCAACAGGTTCACCTTCGTATGGAAATTGGGCACTTCGTAGGCCCGCTGTGTCACCTGCTCCACGGGCGTGCCTGCGGGCGCGGCCTCTACGCGCTTCAACTCGCCGAAATACTCATCGAAGAGTGCTTCCACCTCTTCGATAAGGGTGGCGGAAAAGAGCAGGTTTTGCCGGCGGGGCGGCAGCAGGTCGAGGATGTTCTTCAGCTGCGCGCGAAACCCGAGGTGCAGCATCTCGTCTACCTCGTCGATCACCAGCTTTCTGACCGAACGCACCTTGAAGGCGCCGGCCATCGCCAGGTCGAAAAAGCGGCCGGGCGTGGCCACGAGCACGTCGTAGCCCTGCTCCAGCTGGAGTTTCTGGGTGTTGATATTGACGCCACCCCAGATGCCCATCACTGTGGCGCCGAGGTAGGTGCACAACTGCTGCACTTCCTCCGTCACCTGCAGTACGAGTTCGCGTGTGGGCACCAGCACCAGGATCTGTGGGTCGCGCAGCTTATCGTATTTCCACTGGTTGAGCAGCGGCAGCAGGTAGGCGATCGTCTTGCCCGTACCGGTCTGTGCAATGCCGCACACGTCGGCACCGCTCATCACCACGGAAAACACTTTTGCCTGGATGGGCGTGGGCTGCGTAAAGCCACGCTCTTCGAGGGCGCGCAGGAGGCGCTTGTCGAGCTTTAGGTCCTGGAACATATCGGCGGTGAAGATAGTTTGAAGTTTGCTGTTTGCCGTTTGTTGTTCCGGCAGCCGCCCTGACTGCGCAAGAACAGGGATGGCGCGGATCTTATGGACAAATACGGATCAGTACCCGGGAAGATCCGTGCCATCCGCGCTCTTTCTCTAAATGCGAAGCGGGAAGCTTTCGCTCCCCGCTCCGGTGTTCTTCATCTATCAGCAACGCCTTCCGGATCATAGCCATTCATAGGAAGCGGTTTGTTATACATGCGAAGGATCGAGTTCCCGCTCATGGATCGGGTGCGGCGTATAGTCTTCCACCATCAACTGGCTGATCGGCCGGGGCTTCCTGCCGCGGTTGACCTTCGTGATCAGCTTGTCGAAGATGGCGTACATCACCGGCACCACTACCAGCGTCAGGAAGAGCGACGACACCAGGCCGCCGATGATGACCCAGGCCAGGCCGTTCTTCCACTCGGCACCCGCGCCGGAGGCCAGCGCGATGGGCAACATACCGATCACCATCGCGATCGTCGTCATCAGGATCGGGCGCAGGCGCGCGTGGTTGGCGTCGATGAGCGCATCGTAGGTAGAGGCGCCCTCCGCCTTCCGCTGGTTGGTGAAGTCCACGAGGATGATCGCGTTCTTGGCTACGAGGCCGATCAGCATGATGAGGCCGAGGATGGTGAAGATGTTGAGCGAGTTGTTCGTCAGCGCCAGCGCCAGGAAGGCGCCCACGATGGCGAGCGGGATCGAGAACAGCACCACCAGCGGGTACACGAAGGAGTTGTACAGCGCCACCAGGATGAGGTACACGAGCGTGATGGCCGCCAACAGCGCGATGCCCATCGAGCCGAAGCCCTCCGACTGGTTCTCCATATCGCCGCCCCACACCCAGCGTACGCCGGTGGGCGCTTTCAGGTCCTGGAACTTGGTTTGCCACTCGGCGGCGATGGAGCCCGTGGGGCGGCCCACCGACTGCGCCTGCACCGTTACCGAGGCGCTCTTATCGCGGCGGTCGAGCTGGCTCGGGCCGGAGCCTTCCTTGATCGTAGCGAACTGCGAGAGGCGGATTGCCTGCCCCCCATTGTTGATGAACTGCAAATTGCCCACGTCCTCCGCGCTCTGGCGGTTGAAGGAGCCGTAGCGCACATTGATGTCGTACTCGTTCTCGCCCTGGCGGAACTTGCCGTTCGTATTTCCACTGAAGGCCGTCTGCATGGTGGCACCCACCGTAGAGAGGTTGAGGCCGAGGGCCGCCATCTTATCGCGGTCCACCTGCACGCTCACTTCAGGGTTTCCCGTTTCCACGGAGAGGCGCATCTCGGTGGCGCCGGCCACGGTGCGGAGCTGGTCCATCGCGGCATTCGCGAACACCATGGCACTATCAAGGTCGGGAGCCGTGACGATGAGGGCGATCGGTGCCTGCTCGGCCGAGCCGAGGATCGATACGGGAACCGTCTTCACCTTGGCGCCCACCAGCAGGGGCTCGAGTTCCCGCTTCACCTTAGCGGCATATACATAGGAGTCGTCGGTACGTTTCTGCTTCGCTACGAGCTGCACGCCGATCTCCGCTTTATACGGCGTCGACTGGCTCGCGCCCATACCGTCGCTCGACTGGCCCACGGTGGTGATGAGGCGCGTTACTTCCGGCTTTTGCTGCAAGTATTTCTCGGCGGTCTGCACCAGGGCGTTGGTGCGTTCGATGGACGCATCCTTCGGAAGCTCCACCTGCACGAGGAACTCGCCGCGGTCGCTCTTCGCAAAGAACTCGGCACCTACGAAGCCGGCGCCTACGAGCCAGAACGAAGCCACCAGCAGGCCGAATACGAGGGCCAGCGTCGTCTTCTTGTGCGCGAGCGACCACTTCAGCAGGCCCGTTACCCAATTGGTAAAGCGGTTCAGCCCGCGCTCAAACGATACGATGATGCGGCCGAAGAAGGTCTTGCCGGTGATCTTCTCAAGGCGGCCGAAGCGCGAGGAGAGCCAGGGCACGATCGTGAACGACGACAGCAGCGAAAGCAGCGTGGCGATGGACACCGTCACACAGAACTGCTTCAGGATATCAGCCGCAAGCCCGGTGGAAAGCGCGATCGGGATGAACACCACTACGATGACGAGGGTGATGGAGGTCACCGTGAAGCCGATCTCCTTCGTAGCGTCGTAGGCCGCGCGCACGCGGTTCTTGCCCATCTCCATGTGCCGGTAGATGTTCTCGAGTACTACGATGGCATCGTCAACAAGGATACCCACCACCAGCGAGAGACCGAGCAGCGACATCAGGTTGAGCGTATACCCGAGCAGGCTCATCCCGATAAAGGTGGCGATGAGCGAGGCCGGGATGGCCACCATCACGATAAGCGCGTTGCGGATCGAATGCAGGAAGAACAGCATCACGAAGGCTACGAGCACGATGGCGAGGATCAGGTCATGGATCACGGCGTCGGCCGACTGCAGCGTATAGGTGGAGGCGTCGTTGGCCACGGTGAGCGTGAGGCCGCTTTTGGCATAGTCCTGCTGCAGCTTCAGCAGCTCGGCGCGCATCTGCTCGCTCACGGCCACGCCGTTGGCGTCCGACTGCTTGATCACCTGCAGCGCGATGGAGGCCTGCTGGTTCACGCGGGCGATCTTCTCCACATCCTTGGAAGCATCCTGCACGTCGGCCACGTCGATGAGGCGCACCTGCGCTCCAGCCGGCGTCGTGGCCACCACGAGGTTGCGCAGCTCGTCCACCGTGCGGAACTTACCCGACAGGCGGATGAGGATGTCGCGGTCGCGGGTTTGCAGCGAGCCGGTAGGGAAGTCGAGGTTGGAGGAAAGCACCGCCTGCTGCACCTGCAGGAGCGTGAGGCCGTAGCCCTGGAGCCGGTTCGCGTCGATCGACACCTGGATCTCGCGCTCCTGGCCGCCCACGAGGTTCACCTGGGCCACGCCCTGCACCCGCGACATCGTGGGCGCCACGCGCTGGTCGATGAGGTCGTAGAAGGCAGCCTCATCCAGCTTCGCCATGGCCGAGATGGTCATCACCGGCAGGTCGTCGAGCGAGAATTTATTGAGCGTAGGCGGGTCGAGGTCTTCGGGCAGGTCCTTGAGGATGCCGTTTACGCGGCGCTGCGCATCGTTGAGGGCATAGTCCACGTCGGAGCCGCTCTTGAGCGTGATGGTCACGATCGAGACGCTTTCAAAGGAGCGGGCCTCGAGCTTCTTGATGTTTTCCATCGCCGATACCGCTTCTTCCACCTTCTTGGTCACGGTGTTCTCCACCTCGGAGGGCGAGGCGCCGGGGTATACCGACACCACCGACACCACGGAGGGTGAGAACTTGGGCAGCAGCTCGTAGCCGAGCGAGGTATAGCTCAGGACGCCACCCAGTATTAATACGACAAAGAGTACGATCACCAGCGTAGGCCGCTTGATCGATAGTTCTGCAATTTTCATTTCTTTCCGTTTTAGTGCTATTGCGTTGCCCTCGACGCCGTAGGGCATCATTGCGAGCGCAGCGTCCCGAGATTCGGGACATCACCTGCGTTACGCAGACTGTTAGAAGACTAATGCGATCTCTGTGCTCAGATCACACACGATTTCGAGCATTGCGCGCTTTCCGGAGTTTGCTTTGCTGCGCTCGCAATGACGCTTCGCGCCCGCTTCACAGCAACCGCTCTCCGGCAAATAGAAAACCTACTTCAATGGCGCCACCTTAGAGCCGTCGCGCAGGTTGATCTGGCCGCTCGTGATCACCACGTCGCCTTCGTTCAGGCCCTGGAGGATCTCGACCTCTTCACCGATGGTGCGACCGGCCACCACGGGGCGGAGGCGCGCTACGTTGCTGCTATCGAGCACGAACACCTGGTTGGAGGCCGTGCTGCCCACAAAGGCCGTACGGGGCACCACCAGCGAAGGCGCGCGCTGCGGGAAGTCGAAAAGGGCGGTGCCGTACATACCGGCGCGGAGCACGTTGCCGGGGTTGGCGGCCAATGTTATTTCTACGGGGAAGTTGAGCGCGGCGTCGGCTTTTGGCGCGATGAAGGTGACGTTGCCGGTAAAGGAGCGGTCGGGAAACACCGACGCCTTCACCTGCACCGGCGCGCCGACCTTGAGGGCGGCTACCTGCGTCTCGTTCACCGTTACGGCGAGCTTGAGGCGCGATACGTCCACGAGCTCGAAGAGGGCCGTGCCGGGGTTCACCACCATGCCGGGCTCCACCATGCGCTTGTTCACAATGCCGGAGATGGAGGAGCGCACGCTCGAGTTGCCGGCGCGGATGCGGGCCTGCTCGAGGCGCGACTTGGCCGTAGTGGCCTGCAGGCGCACCTGGTCCACCTGCTGCTGCGTCACACCGCCGCTCTTGATAGCGTTCTCGAAGCGCTGCTGGTCGCGCAGGGCGCTCTGGTAAGCCGCTTCCGCGCTCTCGACATCGATATTGAGCTGGTCCATCTCGATAACGGCGAGGGTCTGGCCGGTGCGCACAAAGGAGCCTTCATCCACCAGCACGCGCGTCACGCGGCCGGCGTTCTCGGAGGCAAGATTCACCTGCTGCGCGGGCGCGAAGTTGCCGTTGACGTTGAAGGCAGCCTCGAGCTGGCGGCGCTGCACGGTACTTACCCGCACGGCCACGTCGGAGCCCGCTTGCGAAACGATGGCCGTCTTGGCGGCGTTCTTCTGCTTATTTTTCTGGAGTACGGCGGCAATGCCCCCAATTGCCGCGGCAACAAGGGCGAGGGTGACCAGGACACGTACGATGCGGTTCTTTCTCATGATCGATTTCTTGTAGTTGGTTGTTTTATTGGGTTAATGTGCGAATCCCACCGCGGGCCTTCACGAGCTGTACTTCCGACACGCGGTAGTTGAGCAGGGCCGCGGAAAGATTGCTGCGGGCCTCGGTGAGCGAGCGCTCGGCGTCGAGCAGGTCGGTAAGCGTGGCGAGGCCGTTGTTGTAGTTGTTCTGCGTGTTGCGGAACACCTCTTCGGCCAGGCCCACGTTGCGGCGCTGGTTGTTGAGGGTGATGATGTTGTTGTTGATCTGGGTGCGCGCGTTCTCGTAGGCGAGGTTCAGCTGCAGGCCCGTATTGGCGATGTCTTCATTCAGCTTACGGATGCTGACGTCGGCCTGCTTGATCCGGGCCTTTGTGGCGCCCCCGTTGAAGATGGGCACACGCAGGTTCAGCGACACCGAGGCCGTCCCGAACCAGTTGGCGCCCGCGCTCTGCCCCTTGAACACCGGGAAGGCGTTGCCCATGCCCATATAGTTGTAGTTGCCGCCAAGCGACAGCGAGGGAAAGTATTCGTTGCGGTAGTTCTCCTTCTGCTGCTCCAGGAGCTCGCCCTGCTTCTGCAGCACCAGGAACTCGGTACGCTTCTGCAGGTCGATGCTGTCGGTGGCGGGCACGGCCTGAGGCACGATGGATTCGGGGTTTACGTCGGGAATCGTGACCGGTGTGGCGATTGGCAGGCCCATATAGAGCTTCAGCTGGTGCTCGAGGAGCGCCACGCCGTTAATTACCTGCTGCCGCTGGCTTTGCAGGTTGGTGATGGTCACCTCGATGCGGTCCACGTCGATCTTTTTCGCGAGGCCGTTCTTGTAAAGGCTCGCCAGTACGCCCTGCACGCGTTGCGTATTGGCGATCGACGAGTCGACCACCGACACCTGCTGGCGCTGCACGAGCACCTGGTAGTAGGTGGTGGCCACCTGCTCGATGATCTGCTCCTCGGTGAGCTGCGCGTTGAGCTGGTAGAACTCGCGGCTCGTGCGCGCGGCCTTGAGGCCCGTGAACACCGATTTGTTGAACAGGTTCTGCTGCACCGAAAGGCCCGCAACCGCATTCCATTTTTGGCCGAAGGCCACGAGGATCGTTTCGTTCGGGTTGCCGCCGAAGAAGTTGGGCAGGGCCGACTTCTGGAGCAGCGGGTTGTAGGTAAGGCCGGCGGAGCCGCTTACCTGCGGCAGCGCTGAGGCGCGCACCTCGTCGATGCGGTATTCGGCGTTCTCGATATCGAGGCGGGCCTTCCGGGCTTCGGCGTTGGCCTTGAGCGCATAATTGACGGCGTCCTTCAGCGCCAGCGGCGAAGGAGGCGTAACGGGCGCCTGGGCGGTGGCCGCGGTGCCCAGCAGGGTAAGGCCCAGCAGCGTCCAGAGGGAGCGCCGGTTCGTCCTGCTACGGTTAGCTTGCTTGTGTGTCATTATTGGGGTTGAAGTGTTCGTTAATGAGTTTTCGTCCTTTTGCGGTACCGATCGCCTGCAGGTAGAATTCCGTGAGCGCACGAATGAGGCCCGTGGGCTCGGTGCGCCGCTCCGTAAAGCCGGCCGGGTTCAGTGCCGTGCGGAGCTGCTGCAACCGTATTTCCACGGCAAGCGCCTCCGGCACTTCGTCGCGGTACAATCCTTCGCGCTGCCCGCGCCGCAGGTTGGCCACGATCCGCGGCGTCATACAGGTCCGCCGGTATTCCAGCAGTTGCATCCAGGTGGCCGGGAAGTACCGCTCCAGCTCGTAAAAGAAGCCCGGGCTGATGCCGGCGAGTAGGCGGAACGGCACCCGCACCTGCAGTGCCACCTCGGCTACCGCGTTGCGGGCCTTCGCGGCACAGTCGCCCGCCTTTTCGGTGTGCGTCGCCAGCAGCCCCGCCACCACGCGGTCAACGAGCTCCTGCTTGTCGGCGAAGTGCTGGTAGAGCGTTTTCTTGGAGATGCCCGAAAGCCGGGCGATATCGTCCATCGACACGCTCTTCAGCCCATAGGCGAAGAAGAGCTCGCGGGCCTTATCGAGGATCAATGCTTCCATGCTTCGTTCTTTAAACCGTTGTAAAGCAGGTGGGCGAGCGCGGTCTGGCGCACGGTCACCTGCTCGAAATCGGCCAGCGAAGGCAGGCACTTGAAGTGCAGCTGCCGCGACAGGGCTGCGAGCGTTTCGATCAGGAGGGTGGCGGTGGCGTCGGCGTCCATCGGCCGCACCTCGCCGCGCGCGATGGCGCTGCGCAGGCAGTCGGCCAGCAGCCCCGCCTCGCGCCGGAGCACCTCGTGGAGGAGGCCGATGGCGCCCGCGGAGGGCTCGTTACTGCCGGTGTCGAGCTGGGCGATGAGCGGGTAATAGCTCCGGAAAAAGCGGGCGCGTACCGCCACGATGCCCTCGAGGGCCTTGATGATCGGAACGCCAGGGGCCAGCTCCTTCCCTACCGCCGCTATGTAGGTGTCGGTGATTTGAGCAATCACGGCGCGGGTAAGGCTCGCTTTATCCGGAAAATAGTAATGGAGTGCCTGCTTCGACAGCGACAGGTCCTCGGCGATCTCCGTCAGCGTCGTCTTGCGCACACCGAAGTGCGCGAAGCGCTTCAGGGCGGCTTCCAGGATCTGTTCGTGACGTACGGGCTGACTCATGACCTTTTTACCTTTTGACTTGCTGACTTTTTTAATTCAGAAGTCAAAGGTAAGGGCAAAAAAAATGCGATCAGCGATCGCAGGTCAGTCCGTTCATAAAGATCCGTGAAAATTCTTTCTCCCGTTTCAGGATCGCTGAGAACTGCTTGCGGTCGGGGAAGAAGTTCTGCTGCTGCGCCAGCGTGGCGAAGCGGAAGCCGTCGAGGAAGTCGAAATACAGCTCTGCGGTCTTTTTAGCGTTGTCGATCTTGAATTCCCCGGAGCGCTGCCCCTTTTCCATGATGGCGGTGACGCGCCCGAGCTCGCGGGCCCGCAGGGGCCCAAAGATCTTCTGGAGCGGCTCCGGCAGGTTCAGCGGGGTATACGACTTGAGGTGCTCGAGCAGCTGGTAGTATTTCAGGATGAATTCCGTCCGGTAATCCAGGTAGCGGTCGATGGCCTTGAAGGGATCGGCTTCGCGCTCCAGCTCGGCCTGCTGCTTGTCGGTGCCTTCCCCGATGATGTGCTCCAGCACCGCGGCATAGAGGCTCATCTTGTCGGGGAAGTAATAATACAGGAGGGCCTTGGAGATGGAGAGGTCGGCCGCGATCTCGTTCATCGTCGTTTTCGCCACCCCGAAATGCGCGAAGCGCCGGATCGCTGCCTCGAGGATCGCCTCCTTCTTCTGGTCCGTTGCCATAGTTCCCAAAGAAAGACATTATTCCGGAATGAGACTAGACTTGCGGGTTCGGCGTGCCGGTCAAGGATTTGAAGGAAGGAAGGTTTTTTTACCGCTAAGAAAAAAAGAGGCTAAGGGATTCGCTAAGAAGCTGTTTGAGTTAAATGATCATCCGGACAGGGTTAAAAGGTCGGCCGCAAACGGCGTTGATGCACGACGGCGCTCCCGAGGCTTCGGGAGCGCCGTCGTGCCGTCGTGACAGGGCGTCAGCCCCGCGCCCCGCGCTTGCGCGGTCCGATGAGCAGTGATCGAATCATTCAAATAGCCGCTAAGTGGCTCTTTCCGGACGCTGTCGTAGGCCGACGAACTGGTTGCACCGGGCTTTGTCCCAATGTCATCAGCGGAGGATCCGTACACCCGCCGGTCGCCCGACCCGGGCTATACGAGCTTCCTGCGCACATAGCGGTAGCTCTCGCGGATGCTGTCGAAGGGATCGCCCGGCGTGCTGTCCTGCTCCACGAAGAAGTGCTGCATGCCTGCGGTCTCTCTAGCGCGGAAGATGCGGCGGAAGTCGATCACCCCATTGCCGACTTCTGTAAAGTGCTGTTGCGGCGTCGCATCCATATCCTTCACATGCCAGAGCGGGAAGCGGCCCGGGTGCTTCCCGAAAAGGGCCACCGGGTCCTGCCCTGCCTTCGTGGTCCAGTACAGATCGAGCTCCATCTTCACCAGCGCCGGATCGGTGTCGCGGAGCAGGAGGTCGTACGGAACCTGCCCGTCGATGGGCGCAAACTCGAAGTCGTGGTTGTGATAGCACAGCTGGATGCCGGCATCGGCGCAGGTCTTGCCGGCCACGTTCAGGTCGGCGGCGAGGCGGCGGTAATTGTCGAGCGAGGAGCGCTCCGTTTCCGAAAGCCACGCCAGCACCATATAGCGCACGCCCACTTCCCTGGCATCGGCCACCGCCTTTTCCCAACCATTGCGGATCGTGCCGCGCACCGGCGTCCCGCTGTCTACGGTGCCGCCGTCGGTTGCGCCTTTCGGCACGTCGAAGCCCCAGCGGTAATGGTTGGAGGGCATGGTAAGACCTGCTGCGGCAAGTGCGGCGGCAAAGGCCTTCGGCGTCATCCCGTAGAATTGCTGGGTGCCCGAGTAGGTAGCGCCTTCCACATAGCTGAAGCCGGTAGCGGCCACGCGGGTCAGCGTCCCGGCAACGTCCCTGCTCATCGCATCGCGCACGGTGTAGAGCTGCACGCCCACCGGCTTGCGTTTCGGGAGATCGACGTAGGAGGAGGCGGCGGCACCGAGCGTAAGCAGGGACCCGGTGCGGAGAAAGGAGCGGCGGCTGATCATAGCTGGGAGTTTAGCGGCGGCCTGGGCCGGCCGCACTAAGATAGCCTGAAGTTGTCGCTAAATCGATCATTCCGCGGGTTGTCGTGAAGCGTGAAGCGTCAGGCTTGAGGAGGAGACTCCTGCAGCAGCAGCTTTCTTCTGACACCTCACGACTGTCCAGGGAGATCTTCGTGCAACCACCAATTCCCATACTCCCGACTCCGGATAGGCTTACTTGCGCCGGAACAAACGATCGGGAATGTCGAGGAAGCGACCGAGCGGCGCCTTGTTATCCCAGCGCAGCTTGTTGATGTATTTCTTCGGGGTCATGCCGGTGGCGTCGTGCCGGGCATCAAAGGTGCGCTCGCTGCGCGGGTTTTCGCGGCCCACCGGGGTGCCGGGCTGTCCGCCGCGGATCGTCATGGGGCGGCCCGTTTCGGGGTTGGTGCCTTCCGCTTTCCAGGTATGCTTGCCGCTGTCGTCGCGGCTCAGTTTGAATCGTGCCATGGTCTTGCTTTTCCGGGAAAATCCGCAAGGAAGGTGCCGGCACCCACTTGTCTAGCAACATTCCGGGAGCTCACTATAGTCCTTCCACAAATGGGTCAGCCCTGCTTTTCGGTGAGGTATTTCCAATAGCGGCGCGGGAGGTGCTGCAGGTGCAGCTTGCTGTTTTTTCGTGCCGGGATGTTCACGCTTTTGAAATACTGTTTCCAGGCTTGCTGGTACAGCTCCTCCGAAGGATCATAAACAGGGCTTGCGGCCCGTCCGCCGCCTACTGCCTCGTCGAACCGTAGTTCCACGGTCTCGGTCCGTTCACCGTCGTAATACAGTCCGTACCGGCGGCGGCCGTCGTAAATGAGCCAGCGCTGGTCCGCATAGCGGCTGGTGAAGTGCGGGGCGATGAGCGGCAGCACGTCGTGGTCGGGCTCGATGAAGCCGTAGTAGAGTCCGTCGCCCGTGCGCTGAAAGCGCACAAAGGCTTCCATGCGGTGCTGCTCGCGCCACACCTTGCGGCCCATCTGCGTTACGTAGAGCACGGCCGGGTGGCTGAAGTCGGTTTCGACGGAGGTAGTATGGGCAAATACATGCTGTACATACTGCAGCAGCACCGTCTCCGCCCCGTCGGCCTCCGATAGGAACGTGCGGTACACGTCTTTCAGGGCATCACCCGACAACTTCGCCTCCAGCCCCTTCCAGACGCGGGCACTATGCCGGGCGTCGTTGCGCACCGTATGCGCCGCGCCAAACAGGTTGCCGCGGAACCTCGCCTCCGTTACGATCTCCGCGTTGCCGAACTTATAGTCGTACACGTCGAACACGGCGCAAAGCCAGCCGTCGAAGGAGCCGTCGTAGAGTACCGTCTGCAGCATCAGAACAGGGCCAGCTGGGGTGAATGATTGGCGGCGAACTTGCTGTGGGCCGTGCCGACGATGAACTGCCGGATCTGGTCGGGCGTATAGTCGCTCCGCCGGCGTCCCTCGATCTTGAGGTCGAGAAAATACTTCGCGCGGCCGGCCGCGATGTTGAACTGCTTCAGGTGGTCCCAGGTAAGGGAGCGGAACTTGCGGGCCTCCCAGATCTTCTGCGCCGATTTAATGCCGATGCCCGGGATGCGGCGGATGACCTCGAGGTCGGCGGTGTTGATGTCGACGGGAAACTGGTCAAGGTGCTTCAGCGCCCATTGCAGCTTCGGGTCGATCTGCATGTCGAGAAACGGGTCGTCGGGCGAGAGCAGCTCGTTCACTGAAAAGCCATAATACCGCAGCAGCCAGTCGGCCTGGTAAAGCCGGTGCTCGCGCACGATCGGTACGGGCGTGCCAATGGTGGGCAGGCGCTTGTCGTGGCTGATGGGCACATAGCCGGAGTAGTAGACGCGCTTTAGCCGCAGGTCCTTGTAGAAAGCATCGGAAAGCTGCAGCACCTGCAGGTCGCTTTCGGGCGTAGCGCCGATCACGAGCTGCGTGCTCTGGCCCGCGGGCGCAAAGAGCGGTGCTTTCACCAGCGCCTTCCGCTCGTCGCGGTTGGCGATGATCGAATCTTTGAGATAGGTCATGGGCTTGATCACGTCTTCCTGCTTCTTGTCGGGCGCCAGCAACTGCAGGCTCTGCTCCGTCGGCAGCTCCATGTTTACACTGAGGCGGTCGGCGTAGAGGCCGGCTTCCTGCAGGAGCTCCTCGGAGGCACCCGGGATGGCCTTGAGGTGGATGTACCCGTTGAAGCGGTGCTCGGTGCGCAGCTTTTTGGCGATGCGTACGAGGCGCTCCATGGTGTAGTCGGGGTCCTTGAAAATGCCGGAGCTCAAAAAGAGGCCTTCGATGTAGTTGCGGCGGTAAAAATTGATGGTCAGGTCCACCACTTCCTGCACCGTAAACGCGGCGCGCTTCACGTCGTTGCTGCGACGGCTTACGCAGTAGGCGCAGTCGAAGATGCAATGGTTCGTCAGCAGGATCTTGAGCAGCGAAACGCAGCGCCCGTCTTCGGTGTACGAATGGCAAATACCCATGCCCTCCGCATTGCCGAGGCCCTTGTCTGCGTTCTTACGCTTGCTGCCGCTGGAGCTGCAGGAAACATCATACTTGGCTGCGTCCGCAAGTATGGATAGCTTTTCCACGATCCGTTCATTCATAGGATAACCGTTCGCGCGAATTTACTAAATAACTTAGCGCGAAACCGGAGTGGCAGGCGCAATTAGCAAAAGCTTTTAACCTGTTGAATGATCAGGAGTTACTGGCAAAAAATAGTGAACAAAGCTGACTTAGAACACGGATCGCACGGCTGTCACGAATGGGTACCGATCCGTTAAGATCCGTAGCATCCGCACCATCCGTGTTCTCCCTACGCGCTAATCCTCCTTCTTTCCAAATACCCTGCGCAGCCATTTGCCCACCTTGGTCCGCTCCTTCTCTTTGGGCTTTTGCTCTGCCTCCTGTGCCTTGCGGATCGCCTCACGGCGCGCTACATCGGCGAGCGAGTCCTCACGTAGTTTCCGCTCGAGATCGGTCTTGGTACTGTACAGCGCGGTGCCGTAAATGAGCCGGTGCTGGGCATTGTCGCGGTACACCGGTACCGGCGGGTTGGGGATGCTGATGGAGCGCCCGAGTCCGTCGCGGAGCGCTGCGGGCAGCGTATCGCGCCGGGTCCACTCGTAGGTGGCCGTATCGAGCCAGTAATAGCGCTCCCGGTCCTGGTCGAAGTAGGTGTTGGCCAGCGGGTAGTAGAGAATGCGCTTTCCCTGCGGCTCGTCTTTCCTGGCTGTGTCGCCGCAAGCCATGAGGCACAGGCATAGCACCGCCACAAGGCCCGGCCCGGCCATAACCTTCCATCGGTTCTGCTCGGGTATGCTCATGGTTGCGGGTTTTGCGGATCGGGGTTGCCGCCGCTGTTCAGGCTGAGCTCGTCAACGAGGCGGCGGGCCGTGGTATCGCCGCCGGCAACGGCCTCCATCAGCAGCCGCGTGCCCTTGTACACGTTGCGCTCGTAAAAGCAGTTCTCGTAGTTGTTGATACGCAGCACCTCGGGGTTGTCGGCAAAGACGTAGAGCAGCCCGAGGGTGCGCTTCGCAGGTACGTGGCCCTTGTCGGCCGCCTTCTGCACATAGCCCCACGACTTGCCGCAGTCGACACCCGCCGCGCGCTTCTGCAGGCCCAGGTTCCCGTATTCATACATGGCCTCGGGCACCTCCTGCTCGGCAAGGTAGCGGTATACGAACGTAGCCTCCTCCACCTGCCCGCCCTCGAGCTGGCGGCGGGCCGTTTCGAGCTGGTTGCGGATCTCCTCGGGCGTCAGTTTGGGCTTCTGCGGCTCGGGCTGCTGGCGCTGGCGCGCGTTCCACTCGTCCATCGTCATCAGGTCGCGGCGGCGGAGCCAGCCCTTCGAGCGCTGCCCCCGGTCGTTGGTGAAGTCGGTATAGATATAGCCGTTCTCCTCGCGCAGGCCGGTCACCACGTCGGTGGAAGGCACCATGTAGGCTTCGCGGCGCGTGCCGGCGTCGGGCTCATTGTAGAAATACGCCCGCGCCGACTTTACCATGAACTGCCCGATGGGCCTTGCATCCGGCCCGGGCTCCGTAGTGGCTCCCGTCTCCGTATCTCGCCCGCCGATCCCGGGCCGACCGATCACGATCCAGGCCACGAGCCCGAGCACGCCGAGTACGATTATCCACGACAGCCAGGGCGTCCGGCCCCGGCGGCGCTCCCGTACCGGCGGCGGTGGCGGTGGTGGGGGTGTGGGCTCCGCAAAGGGCCGGCGTTCGGCAGTTGCTGCCGTTTCGCGGCGGAACTGCTGCACCTGCTCGAGCTGCTGCCGCAGCGTGCGGTTCTCCTCCTGCAGGCGGGCGTTCTCCTGCTGCAGGCGCGCCACGGCGATGTCGGACACGGGCTGCGTGGTGGCTTCATCAGTCTTGTGCGTACTGCGCAGGATTATGTGGTCGTGCAGCATCACGCCGTCCTTGAAGCGACGCTCGGGGTCTTTCTGCAGGCAGATATAGACGGTATCGATAAGCCACTGCGGCACCTGCAGCTCGCGCTGCTTCTTCTCCTCGGGCCAGTCGGCGGGGAGCGCTGCGCGGCGCAGCTCCATGAGGTCGGGCGGCGGCGTCTCCATATGCGCCAGCATCACCTGCGTGCGCATCGTCTCACCACGGTCCTTCAGCGGAAAGGGCACCTGGCCCGCCAGCAGCTCAAACAGGATCACGCCGAAGCTGTATACGTCGGTCGGGAACAGGATGCGCCCTTCGTTCTGCTCCGGGGCCATGAACTCGATAGCGCCGGCATGCCGCAGGCTCGTGCGGCGCTGCTCGTCCGACATGATGGCCAGTCCGAAATCGAGCAGCACGTAGTTGCCGGTATGTACGTTGTATTTGACGTTGTTGCTTTTGAGGTCGCCGTGCTTCACACCCACGCGGTGGCAGTGCGCGAGCGCATTCGACAATTGATCGGCAAGCCGCACCGCTTCCTTCACCGTAAACACGGGTCCATGCGGCGGGCGCAGCAGCTCCTCCAGGTCGGGACCCTCCACGAACTCCATCTCGATATAGGGGAAGGAGCCGCTCTCGGTGAGGCCCGAGCTCAGGATGCGCACCACGTTGGGGTTGGGCTGCTCGTTCACTTTTTTCAGCTTCGTTACCTCGCTCAGGAAGGCCGCATAGTGCTTATCCTCCGGCGATTCGCTGTGGATCGGCGTCGGCAGCAGCTTCACGGCGGTGATGATCTCGCCGGTGCGGCGTCCTTTATACACCGAGCCCTGGCCGCCCGTCTTCAGCGCACCCATATTCTCCAGTCCGGCCGTGATCGTAAATACTTTTCCCATGAAACTAGCTTTGATCGGTTCTGAATTCGAGCAGGGCCGAGTGCCCCAGCATGATCTGGTCGCCATCGCGCAGCAGGTGGGGCACGCCGGTACTCTGCAGCTTCACCGGTTGCGAGTCGGCACGGCCCTTCACCTTCACCTTGTTCTGCGGCGGCACGCCCCCCTCGTCGGCATAGAGCAGGAACTGCCCCATGGCCTCGTCGAAGCGGATGTGCGCATGCTGCCGGCTCACGTACTTGTTGGCCTCGTTGGAGCTCTCCGGCGGAAAGCAAATGGCGTTGACACGCAGGAAGCCGTCGCGCTGCTGCACGTTCTTTTCGCGGCCGATGTTGATGCGGCCGTCGCGGGCGCGGAGCTCGTAGCGGGCCTGCTCGGCCTCGCCCTGCAGCACCAGCAGCAGTGCCGTGGCATTGGCCGGCGCGGCCTTGGCGGCCGTAGCGATCCAGAGGCTGATGGGCTGCCCGGGCACCGGCGTCGCATCGGGCGGCAGCGTTTCGGTGAACTCGGTCTCGAGGGTCCATTGCGCCGGCAGGTCGAGGGCATAGTTGTCGGCGATCCGCTCCACCTCCTGCCGCAGGCGCTCCTCCTGCCCGTAATAGACGGCGGCCTCGTACTCGGGACGCAGCTCGGGTGGTGGCGCCAGGTAGAGCGTGAGGCCGCGGATATGGCCGCCCTCGCCGCCTTCCACCGAGGCGAGCTTCTGCCGGATGGCGTAGAGCAGCTCCTCGCGGATCGACTTGGCATCGCGGGCGGGTGGTTCGTTCTTATTCCAGTTGAAAAGGTTCATGGTTGTTGTCTTAAGGGTTTAGCGGCACCACGGCGCCGCTGTCGATGCGAAGGCTGTCGGTTCCGGCGCGGTTACTGCCCGGTGTGCGCGCTCCGCCGGAAGCATTGCCGAAGCCACGGATATAGCCGCGCCGGAGCAGCTCCGGGATCACGTGGCGGCCGGCGGTGCGCACGGCATCGCTGGAGCCTTTGGTATCCTCGATGCGGATGCAGACCACGATGTGGCCGGCGCCCGTTGCCTTCGGTGCAAAAAACACGTACCAGCCGTCGTTGATGCGGCGGCCCCGGAAGATGCGCTCCGGCGTGCCTGTTTTGCCGGCCACCTGGATGCCGAGCTGCTTCACCTTGCCGGCGCTCTGCGCCTTCATGAACGCGGTCAGCAGCGCGGTATTGCCGGGATCGGCAGCCACAGGTACCGCCGGCTTCGATGCCACTGCCGAGTCGGCGATCTTCAGCACGAAGCGGTGCGGTACGATGCCGCCATGGGCGATCCCTGAGGCTAATCGGGCCACGGCCGCCGGCGTCGCCGTCAGCTCGCCCTGCCCCCAGGCCATACCGGAGATGCCGAGGCCGCGGGTCTTGCGTGGGTTGTTGACGTCGTAGCGCCGGATGCTGCGGAACTCGGTCTTGCGCCAGGTTTCGCGCCACCCCTCTTCCCGGAAGTCGTTGCCCGGCGGCCGCTCGAAGAAATAACCACCTACCCCGCGCAGGAACATACCGGTTTGCAGGTACAGCGTCCCCATCTGCTCCTCTATGCGTTGCTCGTTGGCGAGGCGGATAAAGTAGGCATTGTTGGAGCGCACGAGCGCGCGCTGCATATCGATGCGGCCCGGCTCGTCGGGCTCGGGGCCTTTGATGCGGATGAGGTCCTGCTCGCGGACGGTGATCGGCTTCGTGGCGATGGCCGCACCGTATTTATTCAGTGCGGCGAGCGCCGTGGCCAGCTTGGCGGTGGAGCCGGGCTGCGTGGCGTGGGTGAAGCCGAGGTCTTTAAGTGTAAGCCAGCCCGCGGCCCTCGCGGCCTCGCGGGGCGTCAGCGTCAGCTGCTCCCAGTCGTTCACCGGCGGCAGGGGCCAGCCCGCGGAGGTCAGCACGTCGCCGGTGCTGTCTTCGAGCACCACCACCGACACGCGGCGGCTGCGGAGCGAATCATCGAGCGAAAAGCTGCGTTGCAGCGCGGTCTGCAGGCCTGCGTCCATGCTGAGCTGCACGTCGCGGTTCTGCTTTTTGAAGTCTTCCACGAGGCGGCTGTTGATGCCTGCGAGCAGCATCGGCGAGAGGGCACTGTAGTCGCGGCGCAGCACGGTCATCTCGCGCTCCGCAGGCGGCAGGAAGCGGTCTTCGCGGAAGCGGCTGGCCTTCACCGGGTAGGTCGTTTCCGGCATCGGGAAGCCCCGCAGCTCGGCGCCCAGCTCGTACTCTGCGAAGTAGCCGTTAAGCGAGCCGGTAAATACGCCTGTGTTGGCATCGCCGGTCCAGAAGAACATCTGGTCGCCGTAGGGGTAGTAGCGGTCGTTGCGCTGGTGCGAGAGGCGTACGATGTTTTCGGGGAGCACGCCGCCCTGCACGAGCGTGTCGCGCTGGCTCAGGAGCCGCTCCTTGCGGCTGGTTGCCAGCAGGCGTCCCTGCCGGTCGTAGAGGGCGCCGGCCTCGAGCTTGTTCATCAGGATGGCGATGCGCGGGTTGTAGCTGAACATGCGCGCGCCGGAGCGGTCGGCCACGAGCGCCGGCTGCACCACCCATTCGGCGGGCTTGAAGAGGTAGCGCGATACGTTTACGGTAAGCAGGATGATGCCCAGCGTAGCCGCCGCCAGCGCCGGCACCAGGTTGCGATCCTGTTGCTTGCTGATGTATGCCATCTGTACCTCGGAGCCGCGCACAAACGACGCGGAGAGCAGGAAGCCCGCCGCCAGCAGGTTGCACAGCAGCGAGGAGCCTCCGTAGGAGATGAACGGCAACGCGATCCCCGACAGCGGCAGGGCCCCGGTGGAGCCGCCCGCGATGAGCAGGAACTGCACGAAGGTGCTGACGCCGATGCCGCCCGCGAGGTAAAACAGGAAGGGCCTGCCCGTTTGCCGCCCGATGAGCAGTGCCCGGTGCAGGTACACCAGGAAAAGAACAAACAGGCAGCCGATGCCGGTCCAGCCGAGCTCTTCACCGATGGCCGGCAAGATCATGTCGGTATGCGCCTCGGGGATCGTTTTGGCAAAGCCCTCGCCGATGCCCTGGCCGGTGGTACCGCCGGAAGCCATGGCCCAGATGCCGTTGGCCACCTGGTCGCCGCCGTATACCTCGTTGTCCCAATTGTTCTGCCAGATGGCCTTTCGGTCTGCGAGGCGCTGCACGGGACCGGGAAACAGGCGGTCGAGCAGCGGCACCTGGTCGATCAGGAGGAAGCCTGCCAACACCACCAGCGCCATCACGGCCGACTCGGAAAGCCGCTTGTAGCCGAACCGTAGATATACGGCCAGCGCGAGCACCGTCACGCCGGTGGCGATCCAGACGTTATCGAAGATCCAGTTGGCGAGTACATACAGCGCCACCGTTCCGGCCATGACGGCAAAATCGCCGCGGGTGAAGGAGAAGAGGATGATAAAGGAGAAGCACACGACCACTGCGGGGCCCAGGTCGCCCAGCATGAGGAAGAGCAGGATGGCGAGCAGCACGGCGCCCAGCGCAGGGTAAAAGAACTTCCAGCGGCGGCCCGCCGTGGCGTACTCCGCGATAAAGCGCTCGTTGGCCGCGAGGAAGCCCGCGAGGAACAGCAGGAGCCCGAACTTGATGACCTCGGAGGGCTGGAAGCCGAACAGGTTCACCTTGACGCCGCTGCCCTCGGGGCCGGAGCCCAGCGCGATCGTCGCCAGCAGCAGCACCACCGCGAAGGCGGCCCACTGCAGGCCGCGCTCCCCGCTCCTCCCCTTCACGGCAAACATCCGGTAAAAACCGGCGTCGGGCGTGAAGCGCCGCAGGTCGAACAGCAGCATCAGCGTAAGCACCGCCATCCCCCCGAGGAAATACCAGAGCGTGTTGAGCGCCAGGAAGCGGTCGCGGAGCGGGTCCTGCAGGCTCAATAAGGTCAGGAGCGAGATGCCCGTCAGCAGCATGATCAGGGGCAGGATGAACGCGTCGGCGGTACGCAGCTTCGCGCTCAGCAGCCCGTGCACCGCGAAGAACGGCAGGAGAAAAGCCGCCACGATGATCCAGTACCACTGGCGTACCTCTTCGGGCGTGCGCACGATGAGCGCCTTCTCGCGTTTCAGGTTGTTGAAGTCGCGGCCGGAGAAGAGGCGCAACGTATGCGGGCTGCGGGTGAAGGAAAGATCGAGCGTGCCTTTCAGCGATGAGGTACCCTTCGGTGCGCCAAAAGCTGACCCGGGCTGCAGCGGCAGCACCTCCCAGGCGGCGCCCTCCTGCAGGCCGGTGAATGAAAACTTTCCCTGCGCGTCGGTACGGGCATAGGCGGCAAGTGAAGCGTATTTGCCGTTGGTGCCGCGGCGGTAGCGCAGCGTCGGCGTCACCGTCTCGCGGAGGTCCTCCTCGTCGGTCTCGCCCGTATAAATACTATCCTGCGGCAGCACGAGCTCGAGGCGCACGAGCGCTCCGCCAACAGCGGCGCCTTCCCGGTCCTCGATGCGGCCCGCGATGCGGCCGCCGCCGGCGCCGAGGTCTACCGTTGGCGGCAGGGGTGGCGCCGAGCGGAGCTCCTGCGCATAGCGCACCGAGTCGGGACCGGAGAAGCCGAGCAGCCGGTACGAGAGCCGCGCACGCTTGTGGAACACGGCCCCACCCTTGTGCAGCGCGTCTTCCGCCGGTATGTTGTAGGCACGCTTATTGAGCTCGCCGATATTGTCGATGCGGGTGCCGGGCGTCAACTGTACCGCCACCGAGTTGCGGATGAGGGTGATGTCGCGCGGGTCTTCGAGGTAATAGCCCTGGCGCAGCAGCTTCGCGAGCGCGTCGGCCGGCGCGGGCGCGTTGAGGTGCACCATGGAGCCGTCCTGCAGGCGCGGCGCTACTTCGGCAAAATCTTTTTCCAGCACTTCGTACAGGCGGAAGAAAAACGCACCGAGCACCCCGGCAATGAGCACGAGGAGGATCCGTTCGATACCGCGCTTTCCGATTCTGTTCATGGGTTCTTCCGCTTTTGGGTCATCAGGTCTTTGAGGGTGCCGGTCACGAGCGTATCGGGCAGCAGCAGCGGCGCGCCCAGCCCCGCCGCTACGCCGCGCAGGCGCACGCTGTCGAAGTAGAGGGCGCCGGCCCCGTCGGCCGCGATGCGCAGGTCGATGTCGCGAAGCTCCAGCCCTTTGAGGTGCAGTCTTTTTATCGTGGGTGCCACCTGTAATGGCAGGCGACCCGAGGCCGGCTGCAGCACCGTGCGGCCGGTGCCGATCAGCACCAGCGAGTCGCGGTGGATCCAGAGCGAGTCGCGGAGCAGCAGCGTGTCTCCGAACACGGCACCCGTGAGGCGCAGCGTATCCGCAGCAGCGTCGAGCGTATCCTGCAAGGCTGCCTGCGGGTACGCCGCGTTGACGCCGGTGCCCACCGGGCCCGGCGCTTCCTTTGGACGAATGAAATAGAAGAGGGCCGCGGCGGCGAGGAGGCCTACGATCCAGGGCAGCACGAGGGCCAGCGTGCTCCGGCGCGGCAGCGGCGGCGGTGCGGGAAGCGGGCGGGAAGGCGCCGCTTCGATCGGGACCGGGCGCGGCGCCGGGCGGGGGGCGCCATCCGGACGGGGTTGCACCCGGGCCTTCGAGTGCCGCAGTAATACTACGGTAATATTGTCCTTGCCCCCGTTTCCGTTAGCGGCCGCCACCAGCGTGCGGGCCATGCCTTCGAGCGTGTCGCCCGACTGCAGCACGGTGCGGATCGCGTTGCTGTCCACCATATCGGTGAGGCCGTCGCTGCACAGCAGCAGCAGGTCGCCGGGCAGGAAGGGCGCGCTCCCGGTGTCGATATAGCGCTCGGGGTCGGGTATCGTTGGAAGAAAGCCAAGGGCGCGGTCGATCTCGTTGCGCTTCGGGTGCTCCATGGCCTCCGTCTCGGAAATGCGGTTGCTGTCTTCGAGCAGCCCCACGAAGGAGTGGTCGCGGGTCAGCTTCACGAGCGACCCGTCGCGGAACAGGTACAGGCGGGTATCGCCCACGTGCGCATACAGCACGCGCGCCGCGTCTTCATCGGCCCAGGCGCAGCTCAGCACGCAGGCCATTTCCTGCAGGCGCGGGTCGCGTTGCTTTTCGGCGATGATGGCCGCGTTGGCGGCGAGCAGGGCCTCCCGTAATACTACGGTGTCGGGGCGGGCGGCCGCGGCCACCCGGGCGCCGAGCGTATCGCGGGCGAGGGCGGCGGCCACCTCTCCCCCTTCATAGCCGCCCACGCCGTCGATGACGGCCCCGAAGGGATAGCGGCCTCCTGCGGCCACGAACGCATCTTCGTTGTTGCTGCGCGCGCGGCCCGTATCGGTGAGTCCATGGAGCTGCTTAGCCATTGCGGTTCGAGCGTTTGATGTCGAGGAAATGAAGCGCCGCCAGGAGCACGCACACCAGCAGCAGCAGTACCGACAGGATCGATGACATAGGCTCAGGGTTTGAACAGGTTCAGTCCGACGATGCCGTTCAGCACGATGCGCGAGTGCAGCGGAATCTCGGACCACGACGGGTATTGCGGGTTCGACGGGGCGATCTCTTTCTCATTCACCACGGTCTTCTCGCCGAAGGCGGCAATGTAAAAGCGGTCTTCGCCACGGTTGTAGCGCAGCTTCAGGTGCGGTGTGTCTACCCACTCCGACGGGATCCGGAAGATATGCGGCTCGTTGCGCTGGTCGGCCGGACCGGTGATGAGGATCTCCTCGTCGCGCATCAGGAACTCGATCTTCTTGCCCGCATACGCCTTATCCGGCACCACGGCCTCGAAGCGCGCATAGGCGCCCGGGCTGCCCACGGAAGGCGCAGCCGGACTGCCACCGGTGGCGCCGGCGCCGGCCCCTTCGAATCGATAGGGCAGCTCGTAATAGCCCTCGCTGTAATAAGTGAACGCCGTCAGCGATTCCGGGCTCAGGTCCACCGTTTCGGCCATGCCGGTCTGGCGGGGGATGTAGGTGACGCGCAGGTTCTCGCTCTTTTCGGTGGCGCCGGGCAGCAGCTTGCCGATAAAGCCCTTGTCGCCCCGACCGTACTGCGGCGCCGACACGAAGCGGAACACCCACTTGTTGGCCGAGGGGATCACCGCGCGGCCCTTTGCCGCCTCCTGCTGCAGGATGCCATAAAAGGCGTTGACGGCTTCCTGGGCGATGAGCCCGAAGATGCCCTTCTTGCCTTCCTGGAACTCCTTGTAGTCGTCGGGGTTGAACACGATGATGTACTCGTGGTAAAACACGATGCGGTTGGCAAAGGAGAGCTCGGCGAGCGATCCTTCGAACTGCTGCAGGATGTAGTTGTAGATGATGCTGGGCGACAAGAGGGCGGCCGACTCGCGGGGAGCGGCCTCGGGCTTGTTGAGGAACCAGCTGTGCAGGCCAAGGCGCTGCCAGAAATTGGGCTTTGAACTCATGGTAAGGGATCTCCCTGTAAATGTAGCGGTTTGCGGCAAAGCGCAGGACCGACTGCAGCACAGGAAAATCCATGCCGGATTGCTGAGGTCAGGTTCCCCTGCGCTTGTCAAGAAAGGCCGCCGGCCGGGGAGAACCCCGCCGAACGGCCCGTATGATAAAAAATCATCTATGAAAGCGTTTATAGCCGGTGCGCAAACACTTTGTTAAAGCAAGTGATCGATGCCGGGCGAAGCACTGCAGCCGCCCCGCCCCACACTCCGGCGGTGGATGACTGACGCCTTAGAATACCAGGTCCTTACCGACACTGAATGTTCCCTTGAGCCCGCCTACACGCACTTCGAAAGTGCCGGCTTCCACGTGCTTCCTCAGGTCGGTACCCACAAAGGCAAGGGCCTTAACCGGGAGGCGGAAGCGTACGGTGCGCGACTCACCCGGGCGCAGCGCGATCTTCTCGAAGCCACGCAGGCGCGTGATGTCGGGCGTGAGCGAAGCCACGAGGTCCGAAACGAACAGCTGCACCACCTCTTTGCCTTCGCGCCCGCCGGTGTTCGCTACCGTCACCGATACCTCCAGCGTGTCGGTGGGTGCATAAGCAGTGCGGCCGATGCGCAGCGCGCTGTAGGTGAACTGCGTATAGGAAAGCCCGAACCCGAAGGGAAACTGCGGGGCGGTTTCGCCGCCCTGTGGGTTGGTGGCCCCTTCAGAAGGCTTGTGGTGGTAGGGCGCCAGGTCGTTGGCATAGCGCGGGTAGGTGATCGGCAGCTTGCCGCTCGGGTTCACCGCGCCGGTCAGTATATCTACAAGGGCATCGGCACCGTAGTTGCCGGGCAGGTAGGTGTGCACAATGGCCGCGGCGCCGGGCTCGATGCGCGAGATGATGCGTGGGCGTCCTTCGTTGAGGATCAGGACTACCGGCTTGCCGGTAGCCTGCAGCGCGCGGGCGAGCGCGAGCTGGTTGTCGGAAAGGTTCAGGTCGTTCGTATTTCCGGGCGTTTCGGTATAGGAGTTCTCGCCGATGCAGAGCAGTACGTAATCGGCGCCCGCAGCAGCCTGCACGGCCGCATCGATACTCACCACCGAGTCTTCAAAATATTTACCCTGCTTGCTGTAGAGCACGCCGGGTACGTGCGTCACATTGGCGGCGCCCATTTTCTCCCGAAGCGCGTCCACGATCGTATGGTAGCGGCCCGCGGCGATCTCGTCGGTGCGCTCGCCCTGCCAGGTGTAGGTCCAGCCGCCGTTGAGGGCGCGCAGTGAGTTGGCGTTCGGACCGGTCACCAGCACCCGGGCGCCCGCACGGAGCGGCAGCGTGCCGCGCTCGTTCTTGAGCAGCGTCATGGATTCGGCAGCGGTGTTATAGGCGATCTGCGCGTGCTCCTTACCGCCGAACTTCGGGTAATCGCGCACGTTGGTCACGGGCATTTCAAACAGGCCGATCTCCATCTTCACGCGCAGGATCCGGCGTACGGCGTCGTCGATGCGGCTCTGCTTCACCTTGCCTTCCTTTACAAGAGCGATGAGGTCGGTGGTGAACGACTTGTAGTCGTACGGGATCATCGACATATCGTTGCCCGCGTTGATCGCGAGCGCAATGGCTTCCTTGATGGAGTTCGTCATCCGGTCGCGGCGGTACACGTTCTCGATGTCCTGCCAGTCCGTAACGATAAATCCCGTGAAGCCGAGCTCGCCTTTCAGGATGTCGGTCAGGATCTGCTTGTTGACGTGCGTGGGCACGCCGTTGATGAGGGCGGAGTTCACCATCACGTTGCGCGCGCCGGCCTTCACCGCCGCCACGTAGGCCGGCAGGTGGTACTCGCGCAGGTAGTGCTCGGGGATCCAGGCGTCGGTGCGGTCCTTGCCCGACTTCGGATCCGAATAAGCCATGTAGTGCTTCAGGCTCACGATCAGCTTATCCTTCGCGCCCAGTGGGTCTTGCACGCCGCGCACAAAGGCTGCACCCAGCTCCGACACCAGGAACGGGTCTTCACCGAAGCCTTCCCAAAGCCTTGGCCAGAGCGGGTTCACGCCGAGGTCAAGCACGGGCGAAAAAGTCCAGGGCACGCCGGCGGCGCGGCCTTCATACGCCGTTACCACGCCGGCCTGGCGCACGAGCTCGCGGTTCCAGGTGGCTGCCTGCCCGATCTGCTGCGGGAAGAGGGTGCTGCCGTTGACGTAGTTGGCGCCGTGGATGTCGTCGAGCCCATAGAGCACCGGGATCCTGCGCGGCGTGCCGGCAGCGGCCGATTGTATTTCTCCAACGATGCGGTTCCAGGCATCGGGTGTAGGCGGGTAGCCCGGGTTGTTGAGGATGGAGCCTACCTTGTAGTTGACGACGGCGTCACGCATCTTTTCGGAGAAGCGGAAGTTGTTGCCTTCGCCGGTACCGAGCGACTCGATCGACACCTGGGCCATCTGGCCTACCTTTTCCTGGAGGGTCATGCTCCGGAGGAGGGCATCCACGCGGCGCTCGATCGTGGGGTTCAATGTTTGCTGGGCAGTGGTGCTGAGGCCGGTCATCACGACCGTAAGCGCAAGCAGGCTGCGCTTAAGCGAATGCATTCGATTCATGTGTTTCCATCATGCGTGTGCCTTACCCGTTGGGGCGGCGGGTGAAAAAAATGGGTGCAGTTGGCCTACGCAGATCTCGTTCAGGAAGCAGTCCGGCTAAGGTACGTTGTTTGATGCAGGCTTACGGCCGCCTTTTTTTGCCTTTTTCGGATGTACCGGCACCACACCGCGCTGTGCGCGGGCATAGCGGTCCAGAAGGTACCAGGTGCTGCGGTCGGAATCGAACACACCGTAGAGGCTTTGCTCCTCCATCGGCGGGTCGCCCATATAGTCGTCGCCGGGCTTCCAGAACGCCTGACCGGGCCGCGGGCGCGCCTCCCCGTTAAAGGCCCAGAAGTTGGCGCCCGCAATGACGCCGCCGGTATCGGCGCTCCGCTTCCAGTGTCCGAACACGAGGTCGTAATAACGGTCGCGCGCAACCGTAGCCGACGATGGGCTGAAGGAGAAGCTGTCGCGCACGAGTCCGAATTCCTCGATCACCACGGGCTTGTTCATCCGCTGTGCCGCGCGCACATGGTCCCCGATATAATCGGCCGTTTTCTGCGCGGCCACGGGATAATCCTCCTCGATATGATCGGCACGCAGCCAGCCCCAGTTCTTCGGCCAGATATGAATGGTGCTGTAGTCGACGTTGGGATCCTGGTGCACGGCCTCGAACAGCTCCATGCTCTCGGTGCCGATGGAGCCCTCATGTCCGAGGGTAACGAGGTGGCGCCTATCCTTCGACTTGATATGAGCCGCCGTGGCGGATATCCAGGCGCGGTAGGCTTCGCTGGCGGCCGGCCGCATCGGGCGCGGCTCGTTGGCGAGCTCCCAGGCCATGATCACGGGATCGTCGGTATAACGCCTGCCGGTGACGGTGTTGGTGCGGGCCAGTACGTAGTCGACCTGGCGGCGGTAATCGTCGCGGCAGGGCGCGCAGGCGTAGAAGCGGCTCACCGCGTCGCGGAGCTCGTCCCAGGAAAGCTTGCGGCGGAAGTCGCTGTCGCTGATGACGCCGTTCCAGCGCAGGTATTGCAGGAAGCCGCCGCTCCACTCCCAGTTGTTGCTGAAGAAGACGATCGCCTTCATGTCGCGCTTGCCCATCTCGGCCAGCAGCACGTCGAGCCCATCGAGCACCGTAGGGTCGAAGCGTCCCTTTTGGGGTTGCAGCGGAGGGCCCACGCGCGGCACGCCCTGGATGGTGCCGCTGCCTTCAGCACCGGCCAGCACCCGCAGGTTTCGGACGCCATGCGCCTTCAGGAAGTCGAGCTCGCGGCGCAGCCGGTCGATGCCGCGGGCCCTGTTGGCCTGCAAGGGAAGCAGCGAGCCGTACCAGTAATTGGTGCCCACGTAGTAATACGGTTTGCCCCGGAGCAGGAACTGGTGCCCCTTCCGTTGCACAAAGTCCGATTGAGCCGAAGAAGGTGCCGCGGCCAGGACCAGGCAGGCAGCGAGGAGCAGGTTGGTTAGCTTCATGTGCGGCGCGTTGGTTGAGCGACGGCCAAAATAAGCGAAGCCGCCTAACAAACGGGCAGCCGGCCAAAATTTAAGCGGTAGCACGTCGGCGTAAACGGCCACCCGAAGTCGCGGCCGTTGGGGCCCTGTCCCGGGCGCCGGTCCTGCCCTCCTACCGGTCCTCAGCAAAAACAACACGCGCTCCGGCGTTTGGGGGCCGCTCGTCCCGCCTCCTTTGCCCCGCCGCAAAAAATGCGTACTTATACGTACCAATCCCACCCGATGATCCACGCACTGCCTCCACTGCTACAGCGGTCGCTGGCCTCGCTTGCTCCCGGCGCAACTGATGATGCCGCCGCCTTTACCCTCGACCGCCAATGGCAGGTAACGCACTGGAATGCCGCGGCGGCAAGCCTGTTTGGCCGGGAGGCGCACGATACCATCGGCCAGCCGCTCTGGCAGGCCTTTCCCGACACCTTCGACGCCGCTTTCTACCAACAGTGCGTGGATGCCGCCGGACTGGCCCGCCCGGTGCATTTCGAATACGAAGGCGCGGGCCGCTGGCTCGACTGCATCGTGTATCCGTGCTCCGACGGACTCACCTGCGTGCTCGAGGACATCTCCGCTCCGAAGGCCGAGGCCGCGCGCGTGGCGCAGCTCCACGACATCTACCGAAACGTGTTTCAGGCCACCTCCGACGCCATCTGGCACTGGAACCTCGACGAGGATTTCGTGTTCCGCCACGGCGAGCACTTCCGCAAGCAGTTCGGCTATGATATCGTAGACACCGTTTTCCCCACGGCCCTCTGGCACGAGGTGGTACATCCCGACGACATGCAGCGCGTGCTCCGGAACCTCGAAACCGTACTTGCCGACCCGGCACAGCCACACTGGAGCGACCAGTACCGCTACAAGCGCTCCGACGGCTCCTTCGCCCACGTGCTCGACACCGGCTATATCCTGCGCGATGACACGGGCCGTGCCCGCACGATGATCGGCGCACTCCGCGACATCACCGAGACCGAGCTTGCCAAGCAGGCCCTGCTCGAAAGCCGCAACCAATACCAGCAGCTCTTCGACTCCTCGCCGCTCGCCAAGTGGATCTACGACGAGCGGACCTTGCGCATCCTGGAGGTGAACCGCGCCGCGCTGAAGCAATATGGCTATACCCGCGAAGCCTTTCTCCAACTCAACCTCCTCGACCTGCATCCCAAAAAGGAGCAGCGCCGGGTGCTGCAGCTCTCCCGCGCCGGCAAGCGCAGCGACGCCCGCTACGAGGGCCGCTGGCACCACCTGCACCGCGACGGCAGCGTCGCTGCCGTGGAGATCGCCAGCACCGGCATCACCTACGAAGGCACCGACGCCACCATAGCGGTGGTACACGACATCACCGAGCAGCTGCGGCTGCAGGATACGATGCTGCGCGAAAAGATCCTGCGTCAGAAAGAGCTCACCCGCGTCATCCTCAACACGCAGGAAAAGGAGCGCCACGAGATCGCCACGGAGCTGCACGACAACATCAACCAGGTACTCACCACCATCAAGCTGTACCTCGAGATCGCCCTCACCGACGAGGCCGCGCGCCCCGCGCTCATCGAGAAGAGCTACCGCCAGACCCAAGCCGTCATCAACGAGATCCGCTCACTGTGCCGCACCATCATCGCACCCACGCACACCGAGCCCTGCCTCGTCCACAACATCCGCGACCTCATCGCCTCCTACGAGCCCGTGGCGCCCTTTACCGTGCACTTCGACGCCGCACCCGACTTTCCCGCATTGCCGCCGGAGATGAGCCTCACGCTCTTCCGCATTACTCAGGAAGCCCTCAACAACGTGGTGAAATACGCGGGCGCGCAAAACATCTGGATCACGCTGAGTGCGAAGAAGGGCTGCGTGCGCCTAAAGGTGCGCGACGACGGCGCCGGGTTCCAGCCGGCCCGCCGCCGCAAGGGCGTAGGCATCACCAACATGCAGAACCGCGCCTCGCTGTACGGCGGGCGCGCCACCATCAGCAGCGCGCCCGGCCTCGGCTGCACCCTCGAGGTGGAACTGCCGGTGCCCGCTCCCGCAACCACCGACGTACGGACGACGAGCGCGTAACCAATATATCAAGCGCACAAAAAAACAACGGCGGCCAACCGGCCGCCGCTGCTTCGATAGTCATCATTCAAATTCGATATTCGATATTCTAAAGGGCTTCTATCGACAGCTTTGTGTACCGCTCGCGGCGGTTGTTCTCCACCACCATGATGTGGCCCTGCTTGGCAGGGAAGATGGCCGTGCTTACACTTCCTTCGCGGGCCGGCACCGTGCGCACGACGCGGCGCGTGGTCACGTTGTAGATGATGGTCTTGCCGAAGTCGTCCACGATCAGGAAGTTCGACTGCGTGGCGGGGTTCGACACGGTGTAAAAGGATTTGAACCCGTAGTACGACAAGTCCATCTTGGCGGCATAGAAGCGGGACGACTGGCCCTCGATGGCATTCTCGAAGCGGAGGCGGCCGGCAGAGTCCTGGCGCAAGAGCACGGCGTCCACGGCCTTACCCTTGTTGTAGCCGCCGGCGGCAATGAAGATCGGGAAAATGACGGTCGGCGAGAGCAGGATCGAGGCTACGATAGAGCCGACCTTGGCCTTGCGGATGTAGGAATTGCCAACGAAGTAGGTATTCCCCTTGAAGTCGCGGATGGTGCTCGAAAACCGGGGATAGGCGTGGTTGTCGCCGAGCAGGCCGCTGGCGCTGATCTCCGGCGCCTTCGAGCCGTCGCTCCAGTACGAGAATGTTTCCTTGATGTCGGCGCGGCGCGGGCCGTTCAGGGCAACGGTGAAGACACCGTCGTAGGGACCCTTACTCAGCGCCGTGACCGTGTAGAAGCTGTTGCCGCGCACCGGGTCGATGATGGAGCCGGTGATGATGGGCTTGCCGGTGGTGGGGTCGATCTCGAAGCCAAGCACCTTGAGCTGGCTGCCGTTCCGGTCTTTCAGCTCGTACTTATCATGGGCCGCGCCATCGCTCACGGCAAAGCCACGCACCTCGTAGCCGCCTTCCACCATTTCCATCTTGCGCTTCGAAAGCACGTACACATCACTGGCGGTGGTGAGCATGGCGAAGGCCTGCGCATCGGGAATGTTCTTGCTCCACAGCTCCTTGCCGGAGATGTCGAAGGCGAAGAGCCGGTTCTTTTCCTCGTCGCCGTAAAAAGCCATGAAGCCTTTACCCGGGATGTTCTTGACCACGAGGTCGTGCTTGAGGCGGCCGGCCACGGCACTGGGGCGGGCATTCTTCACATAGGCCAGCTCCTCTTTCAGCTTCAGGTCCACGCGGATGGAAGCCGTGTGGATGATCTCGCCCTTGAGGTTGATCAGCTGCGTGAACACGGCGTTGCCGCCCTCATCCATGGCCTGGCGGATCTTCTTCATGCTCGTGTTCTTCAGGTCGGCAAGATCACTTTTCACATAGCCGAGGCAGAGCACGTCCTGCTCGAACGACACGGAGCGGAGCTCGAGGTTCTTGTCCTTGAAATGGAGCTTGCCGATGTCGTTAAGGTTCTCGTCCATGATGCTTACCTGGTAGTTGAATGAGTCGGCGTTCACCTTCTCGAGCTGGGTGAACATCAGGTAGCCGATCAGGGCTTCGTCCTGCGTGATCAGCTTCATCTGCGAGGAGATCTCGCTGCTGACCTCACGGAAAACTTTCGATTGCGCGCGCGACACGATCGTGCACAGCAGGAGGCACACGAATACCGGCAGTGTCCTTTTCATCGGGTAGCGGTTTGTATTCGGGAGTTATTTGGAGAAGTGTTCGGCGAACTCGCAGTACATGCTTTTCGGGTGCGCCATTTTGAAGGTGCGCGCAGCGGCCTCACGCTCTTTGGGTGTGCCTTCCTTCTGCAGCAGCGTGGCGTAGAGCGGCTTCAGCCCGCGGGCGTCGGCCGGCAGCTCCTGCCAGAAGGCCTGCGCTCCGAAATGACGGTAGTATTGCTCGAGGCTTTCGCGGGGCATCTGCTCCAGCATCGTCTGCAGCTCGAAATAGCTCGGCGCCACATCCTCCTTCGGGCGGATCTTTACCACGTTGAAGCGGTTCAGCTCGTTGTCGGAGTAAAACAGTCCGAAGAACACATTGTGCATCATGAACGTGTACCAGGCGTCGTTGTTTCCGCTGTCCCTTTCCTGGAGGAGGCGGTACAGGCAGGCGGTGAGGCTCTGGTTGTCGAAGAGGTTCCAGAGAATGATCTTGCTGGCCTTTGCCTGCACCGAAGCGGGTACGGGCGTGAGCGGCCCCGATACGGTAGACCAGGGCAGCGTGCGGGTGTAGCGGTCCTTACAGTCGGGGTGCGTCTTCAGCGAGTCGGCATTCTCCTTGCCTTTGTTGAAGTTGAAGTTGCGCGCCGAGAGGCCCTTCGTGGCCTTGCGGGCCCAGCTGTCTTCGAAGGGCAGGCCGAGGGCGGTGAAGTAGGCTTTGACCGGCTGCGCCAGCGGGCGCTGGTACTGCATATCGGAGGAGTCGAGGCGGAGAAAGCACGCGGGGTCGAAGGCGATCTTGCCCTTCTTCAGCAGCACCACGGCCAGCGAGTCGGCCTCGCCCTCGTGGTAGCGGTTGTGGCGCGTGCGGCTGAAGGTATAGCCCTCGAGCACCTTCTTGAGGCGGGTAAAGCGCTCGTAGCGCGAGTCGAGTACTTCGTTGAGCGACTTCTTGTATTCATCCGACGTGAGCCATTCGGCGCGCTCGCGCATGGAGCGGCCGGCGTGGTCGAGGATGTCGTGCGAGAGCTCGTGGGCGATCACCAGCGCGATCTCCTCGCGGCTGCGCGCGAAGGTGATGAGGCCGAGATTGACGGCGATGAGGTGGCCCCCCACGGAGTAGGCGTTCACGGAAGCGCTGCGGTCGATCAGCAGCACCGGCTTCTGCGGGATGAGGTCCTTGTTGGCGGCACAGATCTGGCTAACGATGCCGTCGATGAAGGCATGCAGCTCCTGTTCCTCGATGAAGTCCTTGTTCTCGATGGCGTTGACCACGAACTCGGTGCGGCCTTCCCAGAACTCCCTGAATTTCTTTTGCGTCTCCTTGTCCTTGAACGCGGCAGGCACGCTCCAGCTTTTTTTCAGCGAGTCGCGGAGACGCTGGTGGGCCAGGTGGGAAAGCACGGGATAATCGTATGGGTTGGCGAGCTGCGCGCGCAGGTCGCCCGCGAAGACGCAGAGCAGGAGGAGCACACAGGAAACGAAGCGCCGGAAGGGCAGGTACGGGGCGGAACGATGCACGATTCGTGTTTTGGTACTGAAGGGAAAGATACGCGTTTTACCGTGGGCGGACCGTTAAATTAGAATAATTCACCCGGTGTATCGGCGCTCCTGTACTGCATTTGCACGAAAAACCCCGCCGGTGGCGGGGCTTTAAAAAACCAGGCAGGAAGCAGGGGTAACGATTGCTGCACGAAAAGAACCTGCTTGCACTGCCTGGCCACACACGCTTTCAGGGAAAGCCAGGTGCTCCGCCTATTGGTATACGCGGATATAATCTACGACCATCCATTGCGGCAGGTAGGTGCTGGCGTCGGGGTTGCCCGGCCAGTTGCCACCCACGGCAAGGTTGAAAATGAGGTAGAACTCCTCGTTGAAGGGCCAGTTGTTCACGCCCACATCGGCCTTGCGGGCCGTGGAGAACAGGTTGCCGTCCACGAACCATTTGATCTCGTCCTGCTTCCACTCCACCGAGAACACATGGAACTCGTCGTGGAAGGTGCCCGAAGGCAGGGTGTAGCCGCGGCTGATCTGCTGCGAGCCGGGGCCGGGGCCGAAGTGGAGGGTGCCGTACACCTTGTTGGGCTCATGGCCTACGAGCTCCATCAGGTCGATCTCGCCGCTGCGGGGCCAGCCGCCAAATACGTTGTTCTGGGGCAGCAGCCAGAGCGCGGGCCAGATGCCCTTGCCCTTCGGCAGCTTGGCGCGGATGTCGATGCGGCCGTACTTGAAGGTCTTCTTGCCGCGCGTCAGGATCTTGGACGAGGTATACTGCTTGCCGCCGTACGACTCCTTCTGCGCGAGAATCACCAGCTTGCCGTCCTGGAAGAACAGGTTGTCGGGGCGGTCGGTATAGTACTCGAGCTCGTTGTTGCCCCAGCCGCAGATGTTCGGACAGCCGTCGCCGTTCTCGTTGGTCCAGAAGGTGGAGTTGAGGGCGGGTCCGTTGAAGTCGTCGCTCCACACCAGCGAGTAGCCCGGGTACGAGGTCGGCGCGTCGTAGCCGGCATTGGTGAAGGGGATGCGCGTGTCGTCGTTCTGGATCGTGGCGGTGGCCGTGGCGCGGCTCAGGGTGGCGCCGCTGGGGCTGGAGAGGGTCACGGTGAACACGTCGTCGCCTTCGCGGGCATCGTCGGCCACCACAGGTACCGCCAGCAGCTTCTCGCGCTCGCCGGCGGCGAAGGTGAGGGAGCCGTTGGTCACGGAGGTAAAGTCCTCGGTGGCCACACCGGTGCCGCCATTGGTCGTGTAGTACACCGTTACCGGGCCGGAGGCGGCCTCGCTGAGGGTAACGCGGAAGTTGAAGTTGTTGCTGCCGCCGTTGCCTTCGGCCTGCGTCAGGTCCTCGATGGAGATGCGGGGCAGGGCCGGCGTGTTGCCGCCGCCGCCGTTGTTACCGCCTTTCTTGCAGCCGGCGGCCAGGGCCAGCAGGAGGAGGAATGGAGTCATTTTCATACGTTATGGTTCAAACAGTTTCTTGATCAGATTCGATATTACCAGACATAGGTGCCCACAGCGCCCGCGTCGAGGGAGGCGGAGGCCCAGCGGCCCTTGTAGCGGATGTTGAAGCCGGCCGGCGTGGAGCCGTCGTTGAGTGCCACCAGCACCTTCCTGCCGTCGGCGCGCCGGAAGGCCACGGTGTACAACGAGCCGCTGTTGTTGGAGGCGATGCGCTCCGAGCCCGGGGGCACGAACTTCGAGATTTGCCCGATGATGTAGTAGGCCACGTTGCGGCTGATCGTGCCGCCGCTGATGGTGATGGCGCCCTTACAGGTAGTGCAGCCGCCCGGTGTGTGCGGACCGAAGCTGGCGTTGTTGGCCAGGTTCCACTCCAGCGCGATCCGGCTCCAGTTGCGCATCGACCCGATGATCACGTTGCGGTAATGCCACTTCAGGTCCCCACCAAAGGAGCCGTTGGAAGCGGTATACTGCTCCGTGAAGTAGATGTTCTTGTCGGGATGTGCGTTGCGCACCTGGCTAAGGGCGCTGATGTCGCCGGCGTACAGGTGAAAGGCGGAACCGTCGATGAAGGCCTTCGCCGCCGGGTCGTTCAACACCTGGATGGGATAATCCGGGTGATCAGCGTTGTGGTCCCAGATGATGATCTTGGTCGTGAGGCCCGCGGCCTGGAGGGCCGGGCCGAGGTTGTTCTTGATGAAGGTCGCCTGCTGCGCCGCGGTCATCAGCATGCTCGGGTTGTTGCCGCCGTGCATCGGCTCGTTCTGTACCGTGAGCGCATCGATCGGGAGGCCGCGCTGCTGCATGCCCTGCAGGTATTTCACGAGGTAGCGGGCATAGACGTCGTAATACTGCGGAAGCAGGGAGCCGCCCACGCTGCTGCCGTTGTCCTTCATCCACGAAGGTGCCGTCCAGGGTGTCGCCATCAGCTTGATGTTCGGGTTCACCGCGCGCACGGCCTGCAGCATCGGGATCACCGTGAGCTCGTCGGGCGCCAGGCTGAACTGCGCCAGGGTAGGATCGGTCTGCCCGAAAGGAAGGTCGTTATACGTATAGACCGAGGCACTCAGATCGGAGGCGCCTACCGACACGCGGAGGTAGCTCACGCCGATGCTGTTGCCGGTGGTTCCGAACAGCTCCTGGAGCAGGCTGCTGCGCGTAGCCGCCGGCAGGGAGGCGATGAGGTCGGCGCTGCCGCCGGTAAACGTGTAGCCGAACCCGTCCACCGACTGGTAGGCTACCGCCGAATCAACGTCGATGTAGGGCAGGTTGCTCGCCGTGGTGCCGAAGCCGAGCGGCAGGGTTTGCTGCTCGATGAGGGCGCCACCGTCGCCGCGGGTGATCCAATACGAAATGTCGTTGGCAACTACCGGTGGGATCACGGGTGTGCCGCCACCGCCGCCGCTATTGCCGCCGCCGTTGCCACTATCCTTCTTCTTGCAGGCGCCGAGGGCCAATGCAAGGAAGGCAGCGCTGTACAGGATGTTTTTCATGCTGTTCATCCCCGAAAGTTACAGGTTTACCGTGCCTTTGAGTGCAATGGCACGCGAGGAGCCGCCCACCAGGATGTCGAAGCCACCGGGTTCCAGCACCCATTTGCTTTGTGCATCGTTGTAATACTGGAAGGCATCCTCACCCAGGTTCAGCGTCACCACCTTCGACTCGCCGGGCTTCAGGAACACCTTCTGGAAGGCCTTCAGCTCTTTTTCGGGGCGGGGCAGCGCGCTCTTCTGCTGGTGTACGTATACCTGCGCGGTCTCGGCGCCGGCGCGGCTGCCGCTGTTGGTGATCGTAAAGGTGACCGTAGCCTTCTTACCCTTGCCTTCCACCTTCAGGCCGCTGTAGCGGAACGTGGTGTAGGAAAGGCCGTGGCCGAATGCGAACTGGGGATCCACCTTCCAGGTATCGAAGTAGCGGTAGCCCACGTAGATATCGTCGTTATAATAGACCTGGTCGCCGCCGGGATACTGGCCCAGCTTGTGCGCCGGCGCTTCCGCGAGGGTGCGCGGGAACGACATCGGGAGCTTGCCCGAGGGGTTCACGTTGCCGAAGAGGATGCCGGCGAGGGCGTTGCCGCCTTCCATGCCGGGGTACCAGGCCTGCACGATGGCGCGGGCATCGCCCACCCACTGCGTGAGGTCGGCGGCGCCGCCGCCCATCAGTACTACTACGGTACGGGGGTTGGCTTTCAGTACCGCGTTGATCAGCGTATCCTGACCGAAGGGCAGCTTCATATCGGGCTTGTCGGTGTCCTCGGCATCATAGGCGTTGTCGGCCCAAACGGAGTAGTTGTAGCCGTGCGTCCAGCCGCCCACGTAGATCACCGCGTCGGCGCCGGCAGCGGCGGCGGCGGCTTCCCGGATGGCAGCAGCATCGGCGTTGGCACCACGGGCAATGGTGTAGCCCGGCACATAGGTCACCTGCACCCCGGGACCCACGAGCTTGCGGATGCCCTGGAGCGGCGTGATCTCGTAGTTGGCTTTTACCTGCGACGAGCCGCCACCCATCGATTGGGGACGGTCGGCGTTGATGCCGATCACGGCGATGCGCTTGATGGCGCCGGCATTGAGGGGCAGGAGGCCGCCTTCGTTCTTGAGCAGCACGATGCCTTCCTCGGCTACCTTGCGGGCCACTTCCTGGTGCTGCTTCGTATTATAGCTGCCGGCTTTGCGCTTACCGTCGATCACGCCGGTCTTCAGCATGATGTAGACGATGCGCTTCACCTTGTCGTCGATGAGGTATTCGGGAACGACGCCGGTGCGCACGAGGGTCACCACGGTATCGCCCATGAAGAACTTGCCGTAGTTGGGCTTGGGCAGCATCGACAGGTCGGTACCCATCTCCACGTCGCAGCCGTTCCAGAGGGCTTGCATCGTGCTGTGCACCGCGCCCCAGTCGGAGATCACCGCGCCCTTGAAGCCCCACTCCTTCTTCAGGATGTCGTTCATCAGGTAGTGGCTCTGCGTGGCCCACTGGCCGCGCACTTTGTTGTAGGAGCCCATGAGCGTATGCACGCCCGCCTCCTGCACCGCAGCCTTGAAGCCGGGCAGGTAGATCTCGCGGAGCGCGCGCTCGCTGAGTTGTACATCTACGGTATTGCGCTTCGTTTCCTGGTTGTTGAGCGCGTAGTGCTTCACGCAGGCGGCCACACCCTGGTCTTGCACGCCTTTGATGTAGCCCACCACCATCTTCGATACCAGGTGCGGGTCTTCGGAGGCGTACTCGAAGTTGCGGCCGTTGAGCGGGCTGCGGATGATGTTGATGCCGGGGCCGAGGATGACGTCCTTGCCGCGGAAGGCGGCCTCGGAGCCCAGCACGCCGCCGAAGGCGTAGCCCAGCTGCGGGTTCCAGGTGGCCGCGAGGCACACGCCTACGGGGAGGTAGGTGCCGGAGTCGTAAACGTTCTTATCGGCTTCCCAGTCGCGGCCGTGCTCCACGCGCACGCCGTGCGGTCCGTCCGACATCACCCATTCGCGGATGCCGAGGCGGGGCACGCCGCCGGAAGTAAACGACGAAGTGGCGTGGATCATGTTCACCTTCTCCTCGATCGTCATCTGGCGCACGAGCGATTCGGCGCGTGCCAGCAGGGAGGCTTCCGTGTCGGGGGTAGTAGCAACGGCGCGGGTGCCGGCCATCAGGGTCGTGTTCTTTTGCGCGCTCCCGGTTGCTGCCAGCAGGGAGCAGCAGGCAGCGAGGAGTATTATGCGAAGGCGCTGGGCGTTTCGGATCATGTCGGTTGTTTTAAGGGTAAATGGTGTTTAGAATCCGCCTGCTGCCGTGGCCGGCAGAAAGCGCAGGTAGTTGAGGTTGACGAGCCCTTGCTGGCTTCGGAGCCGGATCTGGTTAATGCCTTTCTTAAGGTAGATGCGTGGGAAGCGCACTTCGCCCCAGCCGCTGCTGCCATTCGTTTCCCGGACGCTCGAAAGCCCGTTGGCGAACAACTCCATTTTCAGCGGCTCGGTTCCGGAGAGCCGCAGGCGCACTTCGTAGGTACCGGCCGTCGGCGCCACTACACTCCACTGCAGCCACTCGCCGGGGCCAAGGCCATCCACCTGGAAGCCGTTGCCGGAGGAATCGGTGCAGGGGGTGATGTCGATGGCGTCGTTGCGGTAGGTCCAGCCGCGGTTCCACTCGGTGCGCTTGCCCGACGACACCCAGTAGTTGCCGGAGTCGCGGCTGAAATACGCGGAGCCGTTCGGGCCCATGTCGAAGTCGACGGCATAAACCGTCGGCGATTGCGCGAGGTCGTGAACTGCAAATGGAAACGTACGGTTGTCGCGCGGCTGGCGGAACATAGCGTCCACCACATCGGGATGCGCGGTATTGCGGTCGCTGCGGCTGTCGTCGGCGAGCTGCATCAGTCCCCGGAAAGCGGCGTCGGAATCGGGTTTCGGCCCGGCGCCTTTCCACCAGGCTACGAGTTGCTTGTAGTCGGGGTTGGAGCGGATCTCGAGGGGATTGTTGATGCCGATCTTCTTGAGCGGCCACCAGGCCCAGCCGATGCCGTGGCGCTCGAGCAGGGCGATGGCGTCGCGGAACCAGGCGTTGGAGTTCTCGCCCGACTCGCCCATCCACACCGGCACGTTGTGCTGGTCCCGTAATTCTACGATCGAGCGGAGCGCGCCGTCGGTATTGTCGTTCCAGTATTTGTGAAAGCTCAGGACGGTGTTCTTGTCCCAGGGGGGCAGCATGCCGCGGTAATTGTTGCCCCAGCAGTTGCCCTCGATGATGATCAGGTGCTTTTTGTCGACGGCTCGGATCGTGTCGGTGATGCGTACGAGGAGATCGCGGATGGGGCCGTTGTTGGCCTCGGCGCAGCCGTTCTTGTCCTTCGGGTCGGAGAAGCCCCAGTTGGGCTCGTTGATCAGGTCGTAGGCGCCGATCCAGGGCTCGTTCCGGTACCGCTCGGCGAGCTTCCGCCAGAGGGCCACGGTCTTTGCCTGCGCTTCGGCACTCTGCCACAGTGAGGCCTTCGTGGTATCGCGGTCGGAGATCGCGAAGTCGGCGCCTTGCCCGCCGGGCGCGGCATGGAGGTCAAGAATAAGGTACATTTTGTTGGCGGCACACCAGCGCAGCAGCGAGTCGGTGAGCGCGAAGCCGCCGGGCAGCCAGGTCTGCTTTCCGGGCGCAGGCTCCTGGTCTACGGGAAGCGTGTACAGGTCGTAGTGCATCGGCAGGCGCACGGAGTTGAAGCCCCAGGCGGCCATCGAATCGATATCGGCCTTTCGGGTGAAATTCTGCAGCCAGGCTTTGTAGAAGGTGGCGGTGCGCTCGGGCCCGATCACGGCGGAGATCTTCTTCCGGATATCGCTCTGGTTGGCGGCAGTGCCCGAAAGACCCAGCATGTAAGGCTCCTGCAGCATCCAGCCGCCGAGGCCCATGCCCCGTAATAATACGGTGCGTCCCTGGCCGTCCACGATGCGGGTGCCTTCGGCCCTCAGGTATCCCTGCGCCGTAGCGGAACCGCTCCAGAGCAGGCATAGTAAGGGCAGCACGCCCCGCAGGAGCGTTAAAAAGGGAATCTTTCTCACAATTCGGATTTAGGGAAGAAGAAGAGAAGGGAAAGTAAGAAAGGAGGCCCTCCGCCTGGAAAGGCCGAGGGACCCCGCTTTCTTTGTCTGCTTATTGAAAGAGAAACTGCGAAAAACGATTAGGGCTTCGGTACGAACGTGAAGCGCCACTGGCCCCAGCCATACAGCTTGCGCACCACGAGCTTCGTGGGCGTCAGCTCCATGATCTCGTAGGTGTTGCTGCTCTCGGGCGCGCTGATGGTGCCGTTCTGGCCGGCCTTGTACAGGCCAAGGTGCGCACCGAGGCCGTTCACCTTGAGCTGGTTGTTGCCGATGATCTGGTAGGTGAAGTTGCCGGAGCCCCAAGGACGGTACTGCGGCTGAATGGCGGTCGAAGCATAGCAGGCGATGGCGGTGCCGGGACCGGCCATATCGGCGGGGAAGGGCTGACCGCCCTCATCATCCACGCGCATGTCGCCCTTGTCGTTGAACACGAAATTGCCGTTCATGCTGAAGGTGTACTCGTCGTTGAAGAGGCAGGTGCGGTCGGGGGCATTCACATCGCCGGCGCCGTTGCTCCACCACTGGCCGCCACCGGGGTCGCCTACCCAGAGGGCGCCGCCACCGGGCTGCTGCAGGATCCAGGTCTTGGAGCTGTTTCCGGTAAGGATCTTCTGGGGGGTCATTGCAGCCGGGTCGTCGGCGGCTACGACCACCTGCTGGCTGGAGCTGTCCACACCGCTATGGCCGTAAACGAGCAGGCGCACATTGTAGGTGCCGCGGTCGGGGAAATAAAGCGTGTCGGTGGCGCCGCCCGTGCGGTAGCCTTGCCCGTTGGCCTTGTCCCAGTCGTAGCGGAAGGCGTTGGTGGAGGTGCTCGTGAGCAGGTAGCGGTTGGTCATGCCCGAGATGGGCGTTACCGTGAAGGACGCGTCGGGCGCGGGACCGAGGTCGCGCGTTTCGTATTTACAGGCGGCGATGCCCAGGAGGCCGAGCAGGGCGCCACTGAGGAGGAAGCTATTGTTTGTTTGCTTTTTCATGTCGTTGTGGTTTTACGGATCAATAACCGGGGTTCTGGGGAAGACGGCCGGAGCGCACGTCGTAATCGGGAATCGGGAGCACTTCGTGCTTGCCGGTCACAAAGCCAAGGCTCTGGAGTTCCTGGCTGGCCTTGCCCCAGCGCACGAGGTCCTGGAAGCGGAGGCCTTCGAAGGCGAGCTCGAGCTGGCGCTCACGCATGATGTCGTCCATCGTCACGGTGCCGAGGGCTGTGAGGCCGGTGCCCGGGCGCTGGCGTACCATGTTGATGTACTGGAGGGCCTTGGGCGTACCGCCCGAGTTGAGCTGTGCTTCGGCCGCCATCAGCAGCACGTCGGCATAGCGCAGGTGGCGCCAGTTGGTGCCGTAGTTCAGCTCGCCGATCGGACCGCCGGTCTGCGACTGGAAGGAGCCGTACTTCCGCTGGAAGAAGCCCTCGTAGTCCCAGGCAGTGGGGTTGGTCCAGTTGCCGCCGGCGGCGATGAGCTCGGCCTGCGACATGATGGCCTGGCGGCGGCGGTTGACGTCGCCTGCTGCCACGAACGCATCGTACAGTTTCTGCTTCGGCAGGTTGAAGCCCCATCCGCCGATGAGCGAGTCGCTCGGCGCCTTCGTGTAGAAGTCGGCACGGGGGCCCATCAGCTGCACGTGGATGTTGCTCTCGGGAGCGGCGCCCCAGGGGAAGTTGCCCCAGTCGTAGGAGCGGGCGTTGGTGTAGTTGATCTCGAAGAGCGACTCCTGGCCGAACTCACCACTCTGCGAAAATGCTTTGCCGATGGTGGGCTCGAGGCCGTACTGGTTGGAGGAGATCACCTGCTCGAAGGAAGCAGCCGACTCGGCATACTTCTTCTGGAACAGCTGGGCCTTGCCGAGGAGGGCCTGGGCGGTGCCTTTGGTGACGCGGAAGCGCTCACCGCCGGTGTAGCCGCTGCGCAGGGGCAGCACGGCAGCCGCTTCGGTGAGGTCCTTCTCGATCTGGGCCCATACCTGGGCCTTCGGCGCGCGCGGGGTGTTGGTGAAGCCGGAGGGCGGGATATCGCCGAGCACCAGCGGCACGTCGCCCCAGAGGGTCACGAGCTCCATGTAGTTGTAGGCGCGGATCACCTTCGACTCCGCGATGAGGCGGCGGCGCAGGTCGGTCTCCGGCGCCACGAGGTTGACCACCTTGTTGGCGCGGTTGATCGTGTAATACATCATGCGCCAGGCGTCGCGCACCTTGTCGTTGGTGGCGTCGAAGGTAAAGTTGTCGAGGGTCTGGTAGCCCGGCTGGTCGCCGGCGTCGTTGCCGCCCGCGTTGCTTTCGTCGGAGAGCATCGTCTTGACCATGTAGATGCTGGCCCAGTTGCTGTTGTAGTGCGCCTGCATCATGTCGTAGACGCCGGTCACGGCCTGCACGGCATCGGCATCGGTCTTGTAGAAGTCGGCCTCGGTGAACGAGTTGGGCACTTCCTGGTCGAGGAATTTCTTACAGCCGCTCGTGAGTGCGAGGGTAGTGAAGCAAACGAGCGAGGTCTTTATAATAAGATGTTTCATTGAATCAGGTTTAAGCGATTAGAAGGAAAGGTTCAGACCAACAACTGCCTTGCGGGGGATGGGATAGCCGCCGCGGTCGATGCCCTGGCTGTTGCCACCGTTGTTGCCGCCTTCGGGATCCACACCGGGATACTTGGTGAAGGTGAAGAAATCATCCAGCGACACGAACACACGGAAGGAAGTGAGGCGTGCGCGGCTCAGGATGCTCTGCGGGAGCGTGTACCCGAGCTGCAGCTGGCGGATGCGGACGAAGGAGCCATCGAACACCATCAGGTCGCTGTTGTAGATATACGGGTTGGAGGCGTTGGGCGCGAACCAGGTGTTGGTGCTGCCGGGGCCCGTCCAGCGGTTGGAGTAGAAGAACTCGGGCTTGTTGGCCGTGGCGCGGTCGAGTCGGTTGAAGCCCATGAGGATGTCGTTGCCTTTCTGTCCCTGTGCGAGCACGAGGAAGTCGAAGCCCTTGTAGCTTGCCTGCATGCGGGCGCCGAAGGTAAAGTCGGGCAGTGCCGATCCGATCTGGGTCATGTCGGCGGGCGAGATGATCTTGTCGCCGTTCACGTCCACCACGATGGGCTCACCCGGCTTCGGGGCATAGCCCGTGAGGCCGTTCTTGCTGATGTAGTTGTTGATCTCGGCCTGGGTCTGGAAGATGCCGTCGGTGCGGTAGCCCTGGAAATACCAGATCGGCTTGCCCACTTCCATGGCGGTGGCGGTCCAGCCCGTACCGACGCCGGCGCCCGGGATGAGCGGCGTGTTCGGGTCGAGGTAGGTCACCTCGTTGTTCACGGTGCTCAGGTTGGCACTGATCTCCCAGGTAAAGCCGCTGGCCTTGCGGGCGGGGTTGCGGTAGGTGGCTTCGAAGTCCCAGCCCTTGTTCTGGACCGTACCGGCGTTCACCGTAGAAATGAAGTTACCTACGTACAGCGGCACCACGCCGGAGGTGAGCAGGCCTTTCGTCTGCTTCTTGTACCAGTCGATGCTGATGTTGAGTCGGTTGTTGAGGAAGCCGAGGTCGGTACCGATGTTGAGCTGCTCGGAGGTCTCCCAGCTCAGCTCGGGGTTGGCAAGGCCGCTCGGGGCAGCGCCCACGAGCAGGTTGCCGTTCGCATCGGGGTAAACGATGCCGGAGGTGGCGATGCGGTTCATCCACTCACCAAGGCCCATGTTGTTCACACTGCCGTTCTGGCCCCAGGAGGCGCGGAGCTTGGTGTAGCTGAGGGTGTTCTTGAGGGCCGAGGGGAAGAAGCGCTCGTTGCTCAACACCCAGCCGGCCGACACACCGGGGTAGGTTTCCCAGAGGTTGCTCGGGTCGGGCTTGGAGGAGCCGTCGCGGCGGATGACGCCCTGCAGCAGGTAGCGTCCATCGTAGTCATAAGTAACGCGGCCGAAGAAAGAAGCCAGCGTAACGGTGGAGGCATAGGAGCCGATGCGGTCAAGATCGTCCGGAACGAAGGCGCCGTAGGAGAAGCGGTCGGCCTCGCGGAACAGGCCCGAGTAGGAGCCGCCCATGTTCTGGTAATAGTTCTTCTGGGCCGAGACGCCGCCGAGGAGGGTCAGGTTGTGGCGGCCGAACTTGCGGTTATAGGTCGCGAAGTTCTCCCAGAGCCAGTTGAACCAGGTATCGGAGTAGTCGTAGCCGTTGGCCACCGCGTTCTTGCTCTCCTCGGAGAACCAGAAGGTGGGCGTCCAGCCGTGGCCCATCTGGAAGGCGCCGTCGATGCCGAAGCGCGAGGTGAGCTTGAGGCCCTGCACCGGCTCGGCCTCCGCGAAGAAGGAGCCGATGATCTTGTGCTGCTTGTTCTCGCCGTGGGCATGCTCGATGCGGGCGAGCGGGTTGCCGTACTCTCCCTTCAGGTAGCGGGAAATGCCGTAGTAGTTGCCGTTAGGATCCTTGAGCAGGGGGTTGTTGGCCGACAGCGCCGCCTGCACGTGCGCGGGCAGGTTGTTGTTGTCGGTGTAGGTTACCGGCGTGGTGGGGTCCATGACGAGGGCGGAGCCGAGGATGGAGCCGAACTCATTGTTGTCGGAGATGGCGCGGCGCTTGTGGTGCGAATAGGTAAAGCGCAGGCCGGTGTTCAGCCAGGACTTGATCTTGTTGTCCATGTTGAAGCGCACCGTGTAGCGGTTGAAGCGGGCCGCATCGCCGCCGGCGATGCCGTCCTGGGTAAAGATGTTACCGCTGAGGTAGTAAGTGGTGCGCTCGGTGCCGCCGCTGAAGGCGAGCGTGTGCTGCTGCTGGGGAGCGGTCTGCAGCACGGCGTCGAGCCAGTTGGTGCCGGCGCCGATGCCCGCCACGTCGGAGAAGCTGGGCGCCCCGGCCACGCCCGCCTCGTTGAGGTACTGGGCATATTGCTGGGCGTTCATCATCTTGACATAGTCCTTACGGGCCGATTGCGACACGTACTGACCGGAGTATTCGATACGGGCGGTATTGCGGCGACCCATCTTGGTGGTGATGAATACGACGCCGTTGGCGGCCTCGGAGCCGTAGATGGCGGCGCCGGCCGCGTCCTTGAGGATGTCGATGGAGGCGATGTCCTGCGGGGCGATGGATTCCATGCCGCCGGCTTTCACCCCGTCGATAATATAAATAGGTCCGGTGCCGCGGTTGGAGGCGATACCGCGGATGGCGATGTTGAGCCCGGCGCCCGGAGCACCGCCGGTGGGGCTCACCTGGACGCCCGACACGCGACCCTGGAGGGCCTGCTCGAGGCGGGTGTTGGAAATGTTCTGGAGCTGCTCGGCCTTCACGGAGGAAACGGCCGTGGTCACCTGGCCGCGGCGCTGCTGGCCGTAGCCCACTACCACTACTTCATTCATGGTGCCGGCGGAACCCGACATGGTGACGTTGACGGTGCTCTGACCGCCTACCGACAGCTCCTGGGCTTCCATGCCCACGTGCGACACCCGGAGCACGGAGTTGGAGCGCGGTACGGTGATGGTGTAATTGCCCTGGGCGTCGGTGGTCGTCGCCACCGAGGTCCCCTTCACGGAGACCGTTGCACCCGAGACGGGTTCATTGTTCGCCCCGATGACCCGGCCGGTCACCCGCTGCTCCTGGGCAGAAGCAGTAAAGAAGGTCGGCGAAAGCAATGCGCAGACTAGTGCAAATTTCAATTTCATACACAAGCATTTTGTTAGATAAAAGGAAGAAGTGTTCGGCGTTCTCCCCCGGAGCCAACGCAGCCATAAAAGTAGACTACCCAGCCGTCAAACCCATCAAACAGTACTACATCACCACTACATCAACCCATATAAAACCTTTGTTTTTAAAGGTTTTCCACCCCAACACCACTACATCAATTAAAAAAATGTTATTTTCACTTCCGACGATCTGCCATGCGCTTCCACCGGTTCCTGCTCCTCCTCGTTCTGCTCGCCGCCAGCTCTGCCTCAGGGCAGCACACCATCGGTTTGCCGGATATCCTGAACTATACCAAGGACGGTTATAAGGCCGGCACCCAGAGCTGGGACATCCGCCAGGACGCCCGCGGCGTCCTCTACTTCGCCAACAACGAGGGGCTGCTCACCTTCGACGGGCACTACTGGAAGACCTACCCCCTCCCCAACCGCACCATCGTCCGCTCCGTGGCCATCGGGCGCGACGGGCGCATCTATGTAGGCGGGCAGGACGAATTCGGTTATTTCGCCCCCGGCCCCAACGGCGCCCTGCGCTATCACTCCATGAAAGCCCTGCTTCCGGCCAGGGATCGCTCGTTCGCCGACGTCTGGGACATTGTATTTCATGAAAAACAGCTTTTTTTCCGCACCAGCCAGCGCCTGTTCCAGTTCAACGGCGACCAGGTGACCGTTACCTACGGCGCCGACTGGCGCTACCTGGATACCTGCGGCGGCGCCCTCATCGCACAGGACAACGAGCGGGGCCTGCTCCGGTTCCGCAACGGCCTCTGGGAGCCCGTGGTTCGGCCCGGCAGCCTTCCCCGGAACTTCCTCGTTACCGCCATCCTGCCCTGGAGCCGCGATTCGATGCTGCTCACCACCTTCCGGCAGGGCTCCTTCTTCCTCAGCGGCGACCGCCTCCTCCCCTTCGAGACGCCCGCCCTGCGCGAGATCGCCGGCAAGCTCATCTATACGGCCACCGTGGCCGACCCCGATCACTTCCTGCTGGCCACCACCCTCGACGGTGCCTATATCGTAGACCGCCGCGGCATTGTGACCCAGCGCTTTACCCGCAGCGAGGGCCTGCAGAACAACAACATCCTCTCGGTTTTCTTCGACCGGGAAAAGAACCTCTGGCTCGCTCTCGACAATGGCATCGACTTCGTTGCCTACGACTCGCCGGTGCGGCATATCTATACCTCGCCGCAGAACGAAGGCTCGGGCTACACCTCCCTCCTCTACCGCGACCACCTTTATATAGGTACGTCCAACGGGCTGTACACGGTGCCGCTCGAAGGCGGCGGCGACCTGTCGTACCGCCAGGGAACCTTCAGCCCGGTGCCCGGAACCCGCGGGCAGGTCTGGAACCTCTCGGAGGTGAACGGCCGCCTGCTGATGGGACACCACGAAGGCGCCTTCGGCGTGGAGCCGGGTGGCGCAAAGCCCATCGACAACTCCTTCGGCTATTGGGCCTTTCTCCCCTATGGCAACGTGCTGCCGGCCGGGCTCATGGTTACCGGCAACTACTATGGCGTGCGCCTGTTTCACAGCTCGGCCAACGGGATCGGCAAAGAGGCTGCCACCGCCCCCTTCGAGTCTTCGCGCTTTATCACGGTCGATAATAACGACGGCACCATCTGGGTAGCCCACCCCTACAAGGGCATCTACAAGGTGCGTTTCGACGGGTCGCTGAAGCCCTCCATCCGCCGCTATGCGACCGGCGACGGGCTGTTCACCATCAACAACAACTACATCTTCAAGGTGCGCAACCGCATCGTGGCCACCACCGAGGGCGGCATCTACGAGTACGACGCCCCATCGGACCGCTTTCTGCCCTCGAAGTACTTCAAGGGCATCTTCGACCACGCCAACATCCGGCTCATGCGCGAGGACTCGGAAGGCAATATCTGGTTCGTGCACGACAAGCAGGTGGGTGTCATCGACTTCAGCGCCGACAAGCCGCGGATCCTCTACATCCCCGAGCTCACCAACAAGCTGGTAAATGGCTTTGAGCACATCTACCCCATCAACCCGCAGAATATCCTCATCGGGGCCGAGAAGGGCTTCGTGCACATCAACTTCGAGAAATACAAGCGCCCCGGCGCCCTCCTGCAGGTGCAGATCCGCGACGTGCGCGCCATCGGCCCTTCCGACTCGCTGCTTTTTGGCGGGTATACGAACGGCGCCACCCCGCGCGCCGAGGTGGCCAACGCCTTCAACACGCTGCACTTCGCCTTTTCGGCCACGGCCTACGGCCTGCAGAAGAACGTGGAGTACAGCTACTACCTGAAAGGCTACGACAAAGCCTGGTCGGAATGGAGCGGGAAGGTGGAAAAGGAATATCCCTACCTGCCGGCCGGCACCTATACGTTCCAGGTGCGCGCCCGCACCACGCTGGGCACCGCCTCCGAGATGAGCACCTTCACGTTCACGGTGTTGCCGCCCTGGTACCGCTCGGGCTGGGCCTACGCGGTGTATGCCGCGCTGCTTGTGGCTGGCGGGCTCTGGCTCGTACGCTGGCAGCGCCGCAAGTTCGCGCGGCAGCAGCAGCGCCACGAGGAGGAGCAGCGCCGCCTCCTGTACCTGCACCAGCTGGAGCTTGAGAAGACCGAGAAGGAAATCATGCGGCTCAACAACGAGAAGCTGGAGGCCGAGATCGAGCACAAGAACACGGAACTGGCCTCCTCGGCCATGCACCTCGTGCAGAAGGGCGAGCTCATCGGCCGCCTCCGCGAGGAGCTGACGCGCATCAAAAAGAAGATCGACACCGACGTGGCCGACGCCGAGTTCCGCAAGATCATCCGCATCCTCAACGAGGAAGACAAGGTGAACGAGGACTGGGACCACTTCGCCCACCACTTCGACAAGGTGCACGGCAACTTCCTGACGGCCCTCAAAAAGCAATACCCGACCCTGACGCCCAACGAGCTGAAGCTGAGCGCCTACCTGCGGATGAACCTGAGCTCCAAAGAGGTGGCGCAGCTGATGAACATCTCGGTGCGGGGCGTCGAGATCTCGCGCTACCGGCTGCGCAAGAAGCTGCAGCTGCCCACGGAAACGAACCTCTTCGAGTTCCTCATCGCGGTGCACCCGAACTAGTCGTCTCAGAATAACGATCACCCTGCAGTGTCGTGAGGCGTCAGGCGTGAAGCGTGAGTAGGAGCTTCCCGGGATGAGTGAATTTCCTTCCGACGCGTCAAGCTTCACAGCCCGCCCTGCTTTGGCGGGGCCTCCCGATGGAAGGTGGTGGAATCAATTTAGCCCTCCTGATACGACAGCCAGAGACAGGCATTCCCTTCCGGAACAAGGAGCCATAAGCGGGGGAACCCACATCCTGGACGGGGCCACCAACAGAATGATCGTTCCGGAAGATGCGCACGCCAATAGGTGTTGCCCATCATAAAGTTTTTTTTACACGGTTCCCGTGGCGGCAGCAAAGGGACTAGGGCCCCAGAAGTTCCGCTGAATCGTACTCAATGGTCCATCTTCCGCAGTTGGTTTCCATCTCCACTTTGTATTGCGACGTCAGTATAGTGCCGTCGGCCAGACGGTACACATGTTTTTCCAGCTGGCTTTCCCTTATTTCCAAAATCGTCGGCGCACCGGAAAAAGGAATCTCCTGCTTGGCATAGTAGATCGCGTTCCGGAACCGGAGTATCCGGTGCTCGAAAATGCCTTGCTCCCAATCCAGGGGGAAATCAAGGTAGAAGTCCAACGTCTGTGTCGACGACTCTTCGACTACTTTAAGAATGGCCGCATCGTGAAAAGAAAGCTGGTCGAATATCATGCTGGTTGAGGTTGCCGCTGGCGGCCAGGCGTTGCGCTGGCCGGGTTTCTTTGGGAAAGATCGGAGCGAAAACGACCGGGGTTAGCGCTACCGCCCAATATTGGCGCCGCTGGTAGATTTAGAGGTGTACGGTCAGCTTTTGCAGGTACCTGGTAGCCCAGAAATATCCTGCACCGATAAAGATCATCGGAAGCGCTATCGAGATCGATACGATCGTCCACCCGAAGGCGCCGAAATAAGTAAGTACCAGGATATCGCCGTCATCATGCGGAACGACCAATGTTGCCTGATCACCCACCTCCCAGGAAGAAGGGCTGGATCCGACTTTGTAGATAAACGTGCGCTTCTCGCCACCGGCATGATACTGGAATACCGGGCGATACATCAGGTCGTTGTCACTGTCCCGGTAAGACTCCACTTCGGCCACGGTGGCTGAAACGCGCTCACCAGCCCGGATGGTTGCCAGGCTTCTGTTGAAACGAGCTACACCGAACCCGAATAAAATCAGTCCGATAGTCAAAACGATCCCATACCACATCGTACAATATTAACTGCATCAGATACAGGTTGCGTGTGCCTGCCACCGAATATCCGCGCTGCATTCCGGTTCGCCAGGCTTCCGGGCCCGGGTCGGTAAGGTGATCGCCAATAAGATGCCTTTTATTGCTTCACAAAAGACGCCTGCCGGGTGCCGGCATTGGTCTGTATCAGCACGGTGTACGTTCCAGGCAACAGGTGCGCCACATCGATCGAATACCGGTCGGCCGTTTCCCGCACGGGCGCCCCGCTCAGCACCGTTCGCCCCGAAGCATCCACGATGCGGCAGGAGAGCTTGCCCATCGCAGCCGCGGCCAATTCGAACCGGAGCTGCGACCGGGCCGGGTTGGGATAAAGCGTCAGGGGGACGGGCGTCGCCGAAAGGGCACTTGTTGACAGCGTCAGCGCATTGCTGTTGAGCCGCCACAGGTCATTCAGCTCCCCCCAGCCCGCCGTCTCTCCATAGCCAAGGCCGCCGAAGATCCAGAGATCGTTGGCCGGGGCAGACCAGGACATGGCGCTCCACCGGCTTCCGGGATTGTTGCCGGTGCTGGGCGATCCCTGCGTTCCATAAATCCCGTAGGCATTCAATTCGGCACCTTTCATCCACGTCCACTGGTTGGTAGCCGGCGAATACTTCCACAGGTCGTTGAGTCCGCCAACGATGGGTGAGCTCGGAGCGATGCCCCAGCCGCCGAACAACCAGAAGTTTCTCTGCAGGTCGGTAAAGCCCGCGCCAGCCACCCGGGCACCCGGCCTGTTCTGGGGATGCGCCACGCCCTGCGTGCCCGTAACCGCCGGGGATAGCGGCAGCGAATCGCCATGGATCCAGGTCCACTGGTTGTTCTGGGGCGTATACTTCCAGAGATCGTTGTACGAATAGGAGCCGTGCGATCCGCCAAACAGGTACAGGTTGTTGGCGGCATCGGTCCAGGCGTGGCCATAGGCTCTTGCCCCGGGTGTGTTGGTGGCGGCGGGGATCCCGATGGCGCCATAGACAATCGGTGCGTTGCCGGAAGTACTTCCGTTCATCCAGGTCCAGGTGTTGGTGGCGATCGAATACCGCCACAGGTCGTTCGTCCGTTGCGATAAATGGTTGTACCCCCCGTACACCCAAAGCTGGCCGGCGTTATCGCGCCAGAACATCATATTGGTTCTTGCCGACGGCATATTGCTGCCGGAGGCAACCCCCTGCTGGCCATAATTGCCGGCTGCGTCGCGGAAATGGGAACCGCCCATCCAGACCCAGTTGCCGGTGCTGACCTGGAATTGCCACAGGTCGTTCAGGAATCCTTCCTGTCCGGAGGCGTCCAGCCCTGTGCCGCCGAAGAGCCAGAAATTCCCGTCGCTATCCACCCACGATGCCGCGTCCGAGCGCGCACCGGGGCTGTTGGCTGGGGCGGCAACGCCTATCGAACCATAGCTCCCGGCTGCATTGGGCGCACTGCTGCCCTTCATCCAGGTCCAGTTGCCTGTGGCGGGGTTGAACTGCCACAGGTCGTTGAAGTAAAAATACATGGGCGCCGGCAGGTAGTTAAAGCCACCAAACAGCCACAAGTTGCCGCTGTTGTCTTTGAACGTACTTCCCGAATAGCGCGACATGGGCACGTTGCCGGGAGCCGCCACGCCCATCGTCCCCGGGTTCCCGCCATCGTAGGGTTCTTTGGGGCCCTTCACCCAGGTCCAGGTGGTTTGGAGGCCAGCCTGGCTGTAGGCAGCGGGCACAGAGGCGATTAAGGAAACAAGCAGTGCAACCGCCCGTGTGGTAAGGAGCGACGTTGCCGGGAGGGAAGGTTGTTTCATGACAGCGATTGGGTTGTGGTTCTGGTAGTTGCTGGTACGAACGCGCGCTCCACCTGCCGTTGCGCGGTGCCCGGCAACAGCTCCTTCCCGCTCCCGCCGCACCAGTCATCCGGGCGCACGTCATTCAGCGAAAGATCAAGAGTCGTCCCAGTCACGCGGCTGTTCGTGCCCCGCGCAGCCATCCGGCGCAGACCACAGCCCGGAAGCGGGTAATAGTTGAAAGTTACCAAATTCCCGGGAAGGATACACGGGCACCCTCGCATTCCCCTGCTCGCCGTAACGTGAGCATCTTCGAAAATGCAGCCACGCAAAATCAGAAGCCCTGTAACCGGAAACGCACCGCCCGGCCGGGGTCAGGCTACGAAGTCCCATTGGACCAGCAGGAAGTGCTCCGGCCGGAGCCCACACTGCAGCGCAGCCCGAAGCCAGCCCTGCTGGCTTTCCCGGATAGCGTCCTTCTTCGACCGCTTGGATTCCGCAAAAATGACCAGCTCTCCCTTTTTCGCCACCACGTCCCAGCAGCCCGAGTAACTACCGTTTTCACGGGCAATATCGGCAAGCAGGCGCGTGATCGGTTCATCGGCAAAGGGCACATGCTCCTGGTTCCGGTACGCATCATCCTTCCAGGCGGTCAGGCATTTCGGCGGCCGCGTTCCATAGGTCTCCACCCAGCGGGCCTCCCAGCCATCTTCGGCGAACCTTTGCCGGATCGCCAGCTCGGCGAACAAGGGCTGCCCGGAGTAGTCGATGACCGGCTTCCGGCCGAAATCATGAATAAGCGGCTCCCCTTGCCACTTCCGGAACAACACGTTGCATTTCGGAACCGGCACGGTACTCGCGTCCACGATGAAGCGCTCAGTAGCATCCGGCAGGAAGAGATCGGGGTAGGTCATCGCTTCAAGATACTGCCTTCGCTTCTTCGGAAGGATGATACCCGGCACCAAAAACAAAAAGCTGCCCGGAGGCAGCTCATTCGTTAAAAAAGTAGTGTTAGTTGCTTTGCTTCGGGGGATTGTTCTTCGCAAACTCCGCGTAGAAAGCGTCAACCGACTTGATCTGGTCGGCCGTAAGGAATTCGGAGAACTTTTTCATCTTGTCGGCTTTCAGCTCGGCGAGGCGTGCGCTGCGGTCGGCATCGCTGAGGCCCTGCAGCTCGCGGGAAGCGGTAAGGCGCATATCCAGGTTGAGCTCCAGCACACGGTCGACCTGTGCGGCGCTGAGGCCGGTTTTCTCGATCATGCCGGCCTTGAACGTTTCTTTCATTTTTTCCAGCAGGGATGCGCGGTCCATACCCGGGTTAGCGGTGCTGGCCGGGGTCGCCTTCGCGGATTCCTTCGCGGGCTCGGCTGCCGCGGCCTGGGCCGTTTGCGCCTGTGCGGTGGTGGCCATCAGGGCACCCGCCATCAGGGTCAGGAGTACAAGCTTCTTCATAAAAACGGTTTTAGTTGTTGAACGGGAAGTTATCTTCTTTTACCACCGCGGCATAGCGAAAGCGGTACGACCGGCACCGATCAACGGCGGTAAAGGCCGTCTTTCTCCATACCACCTCGATCGGCCGGATCCGCGGTGTCTGAAATGTACAGGGTCCACCCTGGTCAGGAGCAACAACAACCGTGCACTGCCCTGGCCGGCAACCTACGGTTGCGGCGGCCCGCCTGCTGTGTAACGGTCTCTTCCCGGGGGTTGCCAGCCCGCCTCCGCCAGTTGCCGGATCACGGAGTTGCGCCGTTCCAGCAACCGGTGCATATAACGATCCAGGAACGCCCATTCGGCAAACGTGCCCAGCAGCCCATACGGTGCCGAATAATCAAAGCGATCCCGCATGAGGGTCGTGCCTCCGGCCGCTTCAAAGAAATGATCATGGATAAAGCCGGCGAAGGCGCCTTCGACCATCCGGTCCTGGAAATGCGCATAGGGCCTCATTTCCGTGATGGCAACCGTTAGGTGCTGGTAGATGCCGAAGTGCCGCGCGCGCCAGGTGATCCGGTCACCCAGCTCGCAGAGGCCCCGGAGCCGCCCCGAGACTGCCCTTTCGTGGGTATGAGACGTCGACTCCAGGTGCACCTCCACGCTCCGGGCGAGGTCGAAGCATAGGTCCACCGGTGCCTGGATCCGGGTTTCCAATAGAAGAAGGGACACGCGTAATTCGTTTAAAGTGGCGGGATGCCTTGGTACTTGCGCAACCGGCTTATCGCAAACGACAAGGGCTTGCCGCATTGCCGAAAAAAGATACCGACACCCAGGGCATTTTGGCGGCACCCGTATTTTTACTGTCCTGCCGGTACGCTGCTCACGCCGGTACAGCTACCACCCGCGTACCTGCGAGCCGGTCGCCGATCCGGCGTTGCGGGTTGAAAAACGTAACGACGACTTCGATCATCCAAAGGGGCACGAGTAAATTCCGAACAAAGCACTGCACCGGCGATGCGGTGTTCCCCGAGTTCCGGTCGATCACCTGTAGCTTCAGGACACGCTTTCCCACACTCCTGCCCCCGAAGCTGTCTTTCAGGGCATAAACGGTGATCATGCCGATCATCCCGATCCAGTCTTTCGTTTCGAAAAACACGCCTCGCTCCGGGGTATCGGAATCGAAGCTGGAAAGAACGAATGGCGTCATAACGATTCCGAGGATACAGCACATCACTACGTGGTCGAGGAGCATGGAAAGAAGGCGTTGGCCAACGGTCGGCAGTTGTTGCATTATGGGTTGGTTGACGGCGCTTGAAGATCGGGGTTTTGCGCCGGGAACAGACAAAAAATTACAGGCGATCCCGCGCGGACGACCCGGGCGATCAGCCCTGCCTGCGGCGGCATCCCGGGCCGGCCCCGAGCCCCTTTCCGGAGTACGCGGGCCTGGAGCTTCCGCATCCGCACCCGGAGGGTTTGTCCGCGCCCGCCACGCACCGGCACGTCACTGACGATGAAGCAGCGGTATCCCTCCGAAGAAACATGAAGGTCCCAGTTGCCGTCGATTTGCTCCTGCATGACCGATAGCACACCGATCTTGTCTGACCACCCGACCAGCGTATCGCCGCCCCGGATCAGGAGCATCTGCGATAATAAAGGCACCTTCGTTTCCAGGTCGGTAACAATCACGCTCACGCCGGCCGCGGTCGTATCGAAGGCCACCTCCGGCTCGATCTGTAAGCGATGGTCCGACGCTCCGAAAGGGCGCACCTCGCAAGTGACTTGCAAAGCGGTTCTCCCGGAAGTGCAGCCAACCACGATCAAACAACATAAAGCAAATCGGTACAACATGGGGAAAGGGATTGCGGGTACTGCCCAGGCGTTTATGCCGGTGCCTGAAATTACGAAAGGATGCCTGGTAAAAGCAGGGGACTTCGGGGGCCCGGGCCGGGAGTCGAATAAAGCGGGCTTAACGGAAGGCCCTGCACGCAAAGGAACGCTGCGGGCGTCAACCGGACCCGGGATCTGCCCAAAGGCATCGAACAGATTGAAGCGCTGCCCGGAGGCAAGGGGTTAGCATACTTCCGGGGCGCACCGGGAGTTGGCCGGTAGTCAAAAGATCAGCAAGAGGTTGTAAGTTTAGGGAGCCCGCGTCATTGTTCTCCCCAACTCATTTACACATGAAGCCCTGGCTTACTTCGTTTGTTGTCGTTCTGTTTAGTCTTAATGCCTTCGCCACGGGGCAGTACCCGGATCGTTTTATTCACGAAGGGACGGAATACAGCCTTGACATTTATCCGCTTGAGGAGTACTTCCACCAACACCCGGAAAAAAGGCTGCCTGACACCATTTCGAATTCGGGCCTTGCCCGGGGCTACATCGCCACCTATGAGATCATCGAGGGACAATTATTCCTTACAGACATCCAGGTACAGAAGTACCGGCCTAATCTGATCGGTGCTGCCGAATTTACATGGGTGAGTGCCCTGAAAACAGTATTCCCCGGAGCAGCGCGCGTTAAAGTGGATTGGTTCACCGGCTTGCTCGACCTCTCTTTCGGAGCACGGCTTTTTGAAGAAAAGGGTGACCCTGACCCCTACTTCTATTACCAATACTACCTGGTCCTGGAAATCGACAAAGGTGATTACCGCAAGGAAAAATGCTTTACGTTTCCGGAGTTCCGCGTCTTTGTGGAGCAACAACGGGAAGCGTTCAAAAAAACGCCCGGGTACGCCAACCTGAAAAAGGAAGTTGACGCGACGGTACTTGGGTATGTGCAAGGGAGACATGGTCCTATCTCCAGGAATATACTCCGGTATCTCCCCAGGATCCTGGAAGATTAGACCACGACTGAAAGTGGAGCAGAAAACAGGCAGGGCAGCCTGAATACCAGTTCAACGCCATAGCGAAACAGGATTGCTTTCACTTACCCTTGTGTATGCTTACAAAAAAAGAGCTGTCACTGTTGCTGTTATGTAGATCACCACAAGGAAGGTGTTTTTCGCAGTACTGATACCCTGTGCCTTTCGAATTCTAAAGTAACGGTCTATCACCCTGTCTTTACCTCCTCTCACCAGCAACAAATAGTTGATGTACATGAGCGGAAAAAGAGAAAATAACGAAAGCAGTGTCGCTCCACCTTCACTAATTGAAAAGTTTGCCTGCGACTTGATGACTGGAACAAGTATGTTCAATTGCATACATACGGCGACATAACAAACCCCGGAAGCGGAAACACTATCCGGATCTTTATCGACCCTGGCTACAACAGTTCTGATCGCATAAAAGAAGTAATAATAGAAGCGAGGCAGTCGGATTCTTCTTGGCAGCATTACAGCTCTGGTCGCTCTAAAGGCAGTGTTAACGATTGGCTTCATAATACTAGGTATAACGACCAGGGCTTGCTATCGATCCCGGAATGAAATTAAAGGTTTTGGAGTATGCGGAGGCATAGCGCTTCAGCCCCTACGAGGCGCCGTTGTGCCATTACCGGGAAGGCCACAATCGGAATAGCATCTTATACTTCCCGGGATGAAACTCGTCAGGTGATAAGGCAATCTGATTATACTCCAATTCTTCGGCCTCCGTCTTGTCGGAGTAACCGGCAGCCTGCACTGCTCCAACAACTCTTTTTTTACGCTTGGTGCTTACCCGATCAAAAGCATGGCACAGCCATTCAAATCCAGCAACCGCATCCGCTCTTGAATCGAATAAAAACCAAAGCTGAAAATCCGTGATTCCCCGCCCCGCAGAATCATGTTCCTGTGAAAAGACCTCCAACCTACCCCCCGAAATCTCCTTTTGAAAAATGGATGCTCAGTAAAGAATATCGAATGCGCTGTCTTTTCATAGACCGGCATAGGACCGGGCGGGTAGGACGTCCATCCTCCACTGATCCTCGGCTTCGTAAATGCCGGAAAGCATCGCTTAAAGAAGGGCAGCATGGCTGAATCAGGTGAATGGTCTAAAAAGCTGAAAAATAAATTATTCTCCAAGGCCTGAAAAGGGGATACTCGATCTTGCCCTATTGACTCCGTCACAAGACCAAAAAACGTAAGTAAAGTAAAAATGAAGCATCTCATGATTTCAGGTCTATAGTGGCGCATAACGGCAAAGGCTTGCAGTGTGGCAAAGGATGAAACTATAAAGTTTCGGAATGCGCTGAGGCTGTAGCCGAACAGCCCCTATCGTGCGCAGCCGGTCCTTTGTGGCTCCGGCAAGACCTTGTCAATGCCGACGAATGGCGTAACGGGTAACCCTGCGATGGCTCCAAAAAGACCTGCCGCGAGGGCGGCGCTCCTGGACGGTGCATTGTATTCATGCGTACCGGCCTATCTTTACCGGCCTGTTGCCGGTCGCCTCAACGCCCGTAACGGACGGGAACCGGCAAAAACAGATACGCTGCAACCCTAAGTACCTCATTCACGCACTTTAAAATTTATTGTATGGCAAAAAAGACAGCCCACCCCCGCAAGAATAAGCCCACGCAAAAGAAAAGCTCCGCACAGAAGAAAGCAAAAGCACAGCGGAAGGCACGGTAATATTCGGAAAGCACGGCGCCCGGCTCACAAAGCCGGGCTTCTTTTTACCCCGGTTGGCGGCGTTGTGGTGTATGGTTACTCGCTTCGAGGTTTCCACAGGCTACTCAATGAACCGGTTGATACCGGGGCACAGGCCTGGCTGCCGAACATTTTGGTGCGGGCGGAAGATGCACGACGCCCAGGAATGTGACCGGTGTTCCAGGATAACGCATAAGTTACGGGAAGTGCGGTACCCCATAGCGCAATAGCCGATGTCGGCCGCTGCCCGCCCAATGGTCCGTAAGGCCTGCAGCCTGCCACCTCACAAACTAGATTTCAAATACCAGTTTCAATGCACCGTTAATGCGGTCCTGGAGCAAATCGATCAGCTCTTCGTCCATAAACTCGTAGACGTCATCAATATCCAGCACTTCGATGCGCGGAAGATCCAGGTGAGCAAACGCGCTGGAGATCCGGCTGGCCTGGCGGCGCTCCATCACAAATACTATATCGGCCCAATTGATGTCCTTTTCTGTAACAACGCGGTCGCTCGACGGCGAAATGCCGGCGGAACGGACAGAAAACCGATCATCGTTCTTGAAGATATGCTCGGCCGTCCGGCTCCGCTTTTTGTTGCGTCCGCAAATGACTAAGACATTCGGTCGGTGATTTTGCATTGTAGGGGTATCGGTTGCGGCCAACGGCCAGGGCTTTGCGCTGCGGCCAAGAATGAATGTACGAATTGTGACCTGTTTGCAGGCCATAGCGCAACAGCGCTTATTAGCGGCTGCCGCGTTTGATACGAGGGGGAATGAAGGGAGTGGTGTCCATAACCGGAGGCGGCCCTGCCGGCAGAAGGTCAATGACCCGCTTTAGCTCTCCCTGAACCGAGTCAGCTTGCTCACCCGTTACGACTTCTCCCCTTCTTCTTACAATGCCGCCAAGTCCACTGTAAAAGCTTTTTATATCGTCTGGCACACGGGAACTGTAGAACCTTACCAGCTGTTGTCCCGCAGCGCCCTTGGTATAGATCAGGGTTGAATACCCATCATAAGCCAAATCGAGGTCGCCTGTCAGGTCACCCACCGGTCGCGCGGAATCCCTAATAAACCTGTTTATAGTTTCCATTGCCGGGTCCGGCACGCTATTCCGGTACACTGTGTCGGGTTCGGAAGCCAGTCCGAACTCAGGCATATCAATGATGAAGCTGCGCCCTGCCCTGTCTATTATCAGCCCCTGAGCGATGTCGACATTCCACTTCGGGGTATCCAGGGATCCATAACGCTGGTAAGTTACCATCACAAGGCTGTCGGCGTCCAACTGGACCGTCCCAACCATTCGATCAATTGAAGTGCAGCTGTAGCAGGCTATAACTATCAATACGAAATATGCTGCACGAAGAAGTGAGATCATACTGGCTTTTATGCTTGGCTCAGGATAGCCGCTAAGAGCGAAGGCTTTGCGCTCTGGCCGAGAATGAAAGTACGAATTGTCACGCTGTTCGCAGGCTATAGCGCAGCAGCCCATGTGGTGCGCTGCCGCATAGTTAGGGGACGCTCTGAAACGACCTTAAGGTCATTTCGGACGAATAAAGCCAATTCTTGAACTATCGCTGACAAAGAACTTAGGGTATAAATCGTCTTTGGTGCCCAATACCTTATCTATCCCCTTCGAACATAACTGATACTGGCTGCCCAACTTTTTATAGAAAAAAGGCACATTGGCACACCGTAAACCAGTCTGAGTTATGTCAATTATTCGCACATGCTGATCCTTGGGTAATTGTTGCAAGCTGTCCGGATACTGTCCATATTGTAACTTATGAAACTCTATGCTTTCGACAAGATCGTTTAGTTGCATTTGAGCCATTCCAACAAAGGCAGATCCAGATCTTGCAGTTCTCATGGTAATTGAAAACATGGCGGAATAGACTGCGACGGTAAATACTATTCCGAAAATCCCAATTAGTATGAGCCACTTGTCCTTATATCTGAAAATCCCATATAGCAGAAGCCCCAGTCCTACGAAAGCGCCTACAAATGGAATCAATCCAAGTAATCCAAGTAAATATGGTGGCTTCGAATTGTATGATGGTCTAGCTATTTGCATATTAGTTTCTTTGGAAAGAGGGAACAAACAAACCCAATCGGCCGGAGAACCCTAGTAGCGCACAACGAACAGGGCTTTGCGCTGTGGCCGAGGATGAATGAAGGAAGTTTGGGAGTGCCCGGAGGCCATAGTGCAATAGCGCCTGTTATGCGCCGCCGGTGATGCTTTGAAGAGTAGCCACCGAACAACCAATCCGAATGATCTGCCCGCCTAGAAAGGAGTATATAATGTCGTCATCTACATCCGGAACAGATTGATCCAAAAATCGTTCGTCTTCATTGCGCTCATCGGATGGGTAAAACGTCACTTCGGATAAGGTCTGAGAGTCGATAAGAGGAACTGTTTCTGACATAGGCTGAACTTTAAAGAAAGTCACGTCAAAATGGGTAATTGCGATGGCCGCAAGTTCGTCCGATGAAATCCAGTCACCGGTGTCTTTTACCCAATGAAGAGTGACCTGTGCTTTTGCCAGGTCATAGTTGAACCCCTCAAAAAGGAAATTGTTATGAAGATCAATATGCCTATTCTCAAAACGAATGTCTCTGAAGAGTTCTATCTCAAAATTTGCTTTCATGAACTATAGGAATTGCAGGTGGCGCATAACGACCAGGGCTTTGTACTATGGCCCCAACTAAATTAGCGTTTTACTGTGAACGACCGAGCCTGGCGCACTAGCCCATGTTGGCCGCTGCAGATCAGGCGGAGGCTATCACAATCGGTCCTGCCGGCAATAACTCTTTCAGTAAATGTTCGTGGACTAGCGGTGAAAGCGTGCTCAACTCTGCATAGGTATTATTGAAGCCGGTAAGTATAAAGACCGCAATGGTATACTTCTGAGAATGCTGCTGATGCGGCAGGTTTTATCGAAGGCGAAGTAGCGCATCGAAGCCGTCCGCGATCATTAGCTGCATCTGTTGGCCGTTCTTAATACCGTTCCAGCCTTTGTCACGAACGGTGTATACTTCATGATCGGGAAAGTCGAGTTCAAGCCGCTTGGGCAGATGCTCGTCAAGCAGCAATTTCATAGAGCTGCAACACATTCCTGGAGGTCAGAAGGCGATTAGCGATCTCAAGCAGCCCTACCGATTGCTCCCGGCTTACAAAGGGAAAATCATTCAGGAAGACCTCCAGTGAATCCCCTACGTGCGCCTTAACTTCAGCGGAGGCCGCAAGCAGCCTCAGCACGCGGCGGCGCGGCGGGAGGCGGCGCGGCGACGATAAAATGTAAGGAGAAATAGGTAACATATTTCCGATTCGCTGTGCCGCCGGGCCGCCGTGTGAAACAGGCCGCTTGCGGCCGCATACTCCCATCAGCTACTCAGCCCGCCGCCTCCAGCACACTCAGCGGGAACCGCACTTCCAGCCGGCAGCCGCCGCCGGGCGAAGCGTCGATGCGCACCGACCCGTGGTGCAGCAACGCGCGCGTCCCGATGTTCTTGAGCCCCACGCCCGTGGAGTGCCGCGCCGGGTCGAAGCCCACGCCGTCGTCCTGCACGCGCAGCAGCACGCCCTCCTCCGTCCGGCCCAGGAACACCCGCACCTGGCGCGCGCGGGCATGGTGCACGATGTTGTTCAGCTGCTCCTGCACGATGCGGTACACGGTCAGCTTCAGCTTCTGCGGCAGCTCCGCCTCGTTGAGGTCGCGGAACGACAGCTGCACCCGGAAGGCGCCCGCCTGCTCGGCGGCGTCGAGCAGGTGCCGCAGCGCCTCCTCGAGGGTTTCGCCGCTCAGCGAGGGCGGAATGAGCGTATGACTGAGCTTCCGCACCTCCTGCATCGCCTTCCGGATGATGGCGGCGCTCCGGTCGAGGAAGCCGGCCGCGGGGCCGTCGGCGCTGCGGGCGAGGTTGAGGTAGAGCGCCGCACTCGTCAGGATCTGGTTCACGTTGTCGTGCAGCTCGGCGCCGATGAGGCGGCGTTCGTTCTCCTGGCCCTCCACCATGGCGTCGGTCAGCTCCTGGTGGCGGCGCTGTTCCGCCTCCTGCAGCAGCCGCTCCGTTTCTTTGCGCGCCGTGATGTCCTGGGCCGCGCCGATGATGCGCACCGCCGTACCCGCGGCGTCGCGCAGCACGTACCCGCGGTCGAGCAGGTGCACCACCGAGCCGTCGTCGCGCAGCACCCGGAACTCGAGCTCGATGAAGTCGTCGGGGAAGCCCTTGGCGCGCTGCTCCTCCATGTAGTACAGCGTCCAGTGGTCGTCGGGGTGCAGGCGCTGCTTCCAGGCATTGAGGTCGCTGGCCGCCGACTCCGGCACGTCGTGAAAGAGCCTGCGCCAGCCCTCGCGGTTGCGGTAGATGCTGCCCGTGCGCAGGTCCCAGTCCCACACCATGTCGTTGGTGACGCGGCTCACGAGGTCGTAGCGCTCCTTACTTTTCTGGAGCTCCTCCAGCAGCTGCACCTGCTCCGTTACGTCGGAGGCCACCAGCAGGATGCCCTGTGGCCGCCCATGGTACAGGATCGGATCGGCGGTCAGCAGCACGTCGATGGCGGGGCCGCCGGCCGGGGGCTGCAGCCGCACCGGCACGTGGCGCACCGACTCCCCGGCGGCGGCGGGCGCCAGCACGGTGGCGCGGAAGCGTTGCGCGGCATCGGCGTCGGGCAGCAGCTCCTCGGGCAGCGGGCATCCCATGCGGCGGGCGATCCAAGGCAGGCGCTCCTGCGCGTAGGGGTTGCCGTACAGGAGGCGGCCGTCGGGGGCGGCCACCAGCACGATGCTGGTCAGGTGCTGCAGCAGCTCCTCCACGTTCACCGACTCGGCAATGTCGAAAAGGCGGTAGCGCCGCAGCGATACCAGCACCGCGAGCGAAAAGAGGGTGAGCATCCGCGCCGTCACGGGGATCTCCTCCTGCCGCAGCACAATGGGCAGCAACACCTGGAACAGCAACCCGCCCAATGCCGGCAGCAGGATGCCGAGGGCCACGAAAAAGGCCTGGAGCTTGCGCTCGCGGTCGTGGCGCACCTGGTAGGCATAGCGTACGATCACCACCACAGCGGCCAGCGTCACGATCGAAACGGCCGTGCGCAGGAGTGCGTCCACGAGCCCCGTTTCGGGAGCCGTTACCCAGCCCCAGGTGGCGCTGTAGCGATAAAGCGTCTGGTGGCCGGAGATATACACGCGGTAGCCGATGGCAAAGGGAAGGTATACGGCGGGCACAAAGAAGCGGTGGTCGGCGATGCGCAGCCCCGCGTAGCGGCAGGCAAAGTGAAAGCCCAGGGGCGCCGTCGCGATCCAGCCGATGCAGAGGAGGTTGTCGAGCCGGTTCGCCTCTTCCAGGGTGGCGGCGCTCAGGAACAGCGCGTCCTGCACCTGCCACACGGCAAGGGCCAGCACGAAGTAGCCGAAGAGGCGCAGGGTGCGGTTGGGCGGCCGGAAAAAGAACAGGTAGACCGCGATGGCGATGTTGAACAGGGCCGGTCCGTACGACAGCAGGGTATACAAAAGGGAAGCAGTCGTTTTCAAGAATAGGAGTTTTGGCGAAGCACGCGGGTGGGTTCTTTCAAAGTTAGGACTCCCGGGGATAGCGACCGTATTTTTACGGGGCGCCTAACCGATAACCCCTAGCGTGCGCGCTTGGAAGTTCATTAAGCAAAGTTTGGGGACATCAGGAGAAAAAGACGGCCGCAAGCGGCCTCGATGCACGACGGCGCAACGGCGCGACGTAGGAAAACAATCTGTTCTTTCCACTTTGCGTCGTGCCTTTGCGCCGTCGTGCCGTCGTGACAGGGGCGTCAGCCCCGCTCCCCGCGCTTGCGCGGTCCGATGAGCCCTGATCGAATAAGTCAAACAGCCTCTTAGCACGCCCCCAAAGCTTCGGGAGACGCGACGGCGCGACGATGAAATGCAGGAAAGAAGCTTCAGCACATCGCCGCTCCGCTGTGCCGCCGTGTGAAACAGGCCGCTTGCGGCCGACCATTTCAGCGTTTTCGGAGGCGCCGGTAACGCAAACGGCTTTTACGTGAAGGCGAGGCCGGCCCGCCATAGCTTTAGCGAAGGCAGAGATTTTTTAACGAACCGCTACCGCACAGGGTCTTATTTTTGCTTTACAAGGGGCCGGACGGATATGCACCGGATTCCCTATATATTTGCACCCTCAAAATGAACACGAGCACACATAACAAACACTTCATCTTCCATACACCCGGGGCCACCCGGATGTACGACGTGTGCTTCGACCTGTTCCGCTACCTCTCGCGACGCGGAATCTGATAGGCCGAGCCCGCGACCAAGGCCCCTATCAGTGAACGCCTTCCGCACCGGTTAATTCATGGGATTGGTTGTCCCGTACCAAATTCTTTTTACGACATCGTGGAAAATCAGATCATCATCAGGGTAGCCACCCCTGCCGATGCGGTCTATGCCAGCACCATCACCGACGAGATGGAAGCTTCGGCCAGGGCCCGCGGCACCGGCATCGCCAAGCGCAGCCCCGAATACGTGGCCCAGAAGATGGCCGAAGGCAAATCCGTGATCGCCCTTACCGAATCGGGCGACTGGGTCGGCTTCTGCTACATCGAAACCTGGGAGGGCGAGTACGTGGCCAACTCCGGGCTTATCGTATCCCCCAACTTCCGCAAGAGCGGTGTGGCCAAGCGCATCAAGGAGCGGATCTTCCAGTTGAGCCGGGAGAAATACCCCGACGCCAAGATCTTCGGCCTCACCACCGGCCTCGCCGTGATGAAGATCAACAGCGAGCTCGGCTACGAACCCGTCACCTACTCGGAGCTGACGCCCGACGAGAAGTTCTGGGCCGGCTGCAAGAGCTGCGTCAACTACGAGATCCTGATGAGCAAGGAGCGCAAGAACTGCCTCTGCACGGCCATGCTCTTCGACCCGAAGGACCATGTGCCGCCGCAGGAGCTGAAGGCCGACTTCGAAAAGCGCAGTCCCGTGTTCGAGCGCCTCCTCCGCCTCAAGCAGCACCGCTTCCTGAAGCGCCTCCAGATCGACCGCAACTCCGGCCGCAAGCTGAAGCTGTTCTTCTTTAACCTGATGCATTAATAACGGCAATCGGGAATCGGCAATAGCAAATTCGACATAAACGGCAATCGGGAATCGGCAATCGGCAATCGCAAATTCGATATAAACGGAATCGGCAATCGGCAATCGCAAATTCGACATAAACGGGAATCGACAATGGGGTGTTTGTATAGAGATGCTCTCCGAATCCCTTGAAACCATTGCCGATTCCCGATTGCCGATTCCCGACCAACCACGGAAACTACCACCATGAAAAAAATCGTCCTCGGATTCAGTGGCGGCCTCGACACCACCTACTGCGCCCTCTACCTCGCGGAGCAGGGCTACGAAGTGCACAGCATCATCGTGAACACCGGCGGCTTTTCGGATGAGGAGCTCGCGGGCATCGAAGCACACGCAAAGCGCCTCGGCGTCACGACGCATACCACCGTCGACGCGGTGAAGTCCTACTACGACCGCATCATCCGCTACCTCGTGTACGGCAACGTGCTCAAGAACAATACCTATCCCCTCAGCGTGAGCGCCGAGCGCCTCGTGCAGGCCCTCCACATCGCGGAGCATGCGAAGGCGGTAGGCGCCGAAGCAGTAGCCCACGGCTCCACCGGCGCCGGCAACGACCAGGTGCGCTTCGATATGATCTTCCAGATCCTGGTGCCCGGCCTCCCCATCCTGACCCCCATCCGCGACGGGCAGCTGAGCCGCGAGCAGGAGATCGCCTACCTCACGGAGAAAGGCGTGCAAATGAATTTCGAAAAGGCGCAATACTCCATCAATAAAGGCCTCTGGGGCACCTCCGTGGGCGGCCGCGAAACACTGCACTCCAACGGCATGCTGCCGGAGGAAGCCTGGCCCACGCCGGTAACGAAGACCGGTACCGAGGCGCTGCGCCTGCACTTCGAAAAAGGCGAGCTCACCGCCGTCAACGGCCACCCCTTCGCTCATCCCACGGAGGCGATCAAACACCTGCAAGACATCGCCGCGCCCTACGGCATCGGCCGCGACATCCACGTGGGCGACACCATCATCGGCATCAAGGGCCGCGTAGGCTTCGAAGCCGCCGCTCCCCTCATCATCCTCAAAGCCCACCACGCGCTCGAGAAGCACGTGCTCACCAAGTGGCAGCTGAACTGGAAAGACCAGCTCGCGCTCTTCTACGGCAACTGGCTCCACGAAGGCCAGATCCTCGACCCCGTGATGCGCGATATCGAAGCCTTCTTTACAGCCTCCCAGCAGCAGGTTACGGGCGACGTGTTCGTACAGCTCCTGCCCTACCGCTTCCAGGTCACCGGCATCGAATCCGCCTACGACCTCATGAGCGCCCGGTTCGGCAAGTACGGCGAGATGAACACGGGCTGGACCGGCGCCGACGTGCGCGGCTTCACGAAGATCTTCGGCAACCAGGTATCCATCTATCACCAGGTAAAAGACGCGGCCGATGGCAACGATTAAGGCCGGCATCATCGGCGCGGCGGGGTACACCGGCGGCGAGCTCCTGCGCCTGCTGCTCCACCATCCGCAGGTCGAAATTGCCTTCGCGCACAGCCGCAGCACCGCCGGCAAGCCCGTGTACTCCGTGCACAGCGACCTCCTCGGCGACACGGAGCTCCTGTTTGCATCGGAGTTCCACTCCGACGTCGACGTGCTCTTTCTCTGCGTGGGCCATGGCGAATCGAAAAAGTTCCTGGAGGCAAACGCGATCGCGCCTTCGGTAAGGATCGTCGACCTCTCCCAGGACTTCCGCCTCGAAGCGAACGCCGTGTTTGGCGACCGCACCTTCACCTACGGGTTGCCCGAACTGAACCGCGAGGCGATCCGCACCGCGGTCAACATCGCCAACCCAGGCTGCTTTGCTACGGCCATTCAATTAGGACTGCTGCCACTAGCGAAAGCAGGACTGCTGGGTGATGTATACACCACCGGCATCACCGGCTCAACCGGCGCCGGCCAAAGCCTCAGCGCCACGTCGCACTTCAGCTGGCGGGCCAACAACATCGGTGCCTACAAAACACTGACGCACCAGCACGGCGGCGAGATCGGCCGCTCCGTAGCGCAGCTCGGCGCCGCGGACTTCCACCTGCACTTCGTGCCCTGGCGGGGCGATTTCACGCGCGGCATCTTCGTTTCGTCGACGGTCCGCTGCGATCGCTCCCCCGAAGAAGTACAGGCGCTGTTTGAACAGTATTATTACGGTCACCCGTTCGTAGCCCTCAGCCAGGATCCCATTCACCTGAAGCAGGTGGTGAACACCAACAAGTGCGTGCTCCAGCTCGAGCAGGAAGGCGATCACCTCGTGGTGCACAGCGCCATCGACAACCTGCTCAAAGGCGCGTCGGGGCAAGCCGTACAAAATATGAACCTGCTCTTCGGCCTCGATGAGCGGGCAGGACTCGGACTCAAACCAACCGGATTTTAATATGAAAGCAACCATCCTCGGGGCCGGAAATATCGGGATGGCCCTCGCCGAAGGCCTCCGCAACTCGGGCCGCTGCAGCGCCGCCGACATCACGCTGACGCGCCGCAATGAAGCCGCACTCGTAGCCCTTCGGGAGCAGGGATACTCCGTAAGCACCGATAACGCGGCTGCCATCGAAGAAGCCGACGTCGTGTTCCTCTGCGTGCTCCCGCAGCAGCTGAAAGGCGTGCTCGCCGAGATCGCGCCGGCGCTGAACACGGAGCAGCAGCTCGTGGTGTCGGTGGTCACCGGCGTGCCGCTGCAGGACCTGCGCGCCGCCCTGGGCGACGGCCTGCGCGCCGTACGCGCGATGCCCAACACCGCGCTCCGCGTGAAGGCTTCGATGACCTGCCTCGCCGCAGCCGGCGCTACACCGGAAGACCTGCAGTTCGTACAAGGACTATTCGATACCATGGGATCCTCCATCGTCATCAACGAGGAGCTCATGAGCGCGGCTACGGCCCTCTGCGCCTGCGGCATCGCCTTCTTCCTCCGCTCCATCCGCGCCGCGGCGCAGGGCGGCGTGGAGATCGGCTTCCATGCGCACGAGGCCATCCGCATCGCCGCACAGACCGCGCTCGGCGCCGCGCAATTGCTGGCGGAAGGCGCCCACCCCGAGGAAGAGATCGACAAGGTGACCTCTCCAAAAGGCTGCACCATCGCCGGCCTCAACGAGATGGAGCACCAGGGGCTTTCCTCCGCCATGATCAAAGGCATCAAACTCTCGGCGAACATCGCCGGTCAACTCTACCAGAAATGAAGCTGTTCGACGTATACCCCATCAACGACATCAATATCGTGTGTGCCGAAGGCTCCCGGGTATGGGACGATCAAGGCCAGCGCTACCTCGATCTCTATGGCGGCCATGCCGTGATCTCCATCGGCCACACGCACCCGCATTGGGTGCGGCGCATCGAGGAGCAGCTCCGCCAGATCGCCTTCTACTCCAACTCGGTCCGCATCCCCATCCAGCAGGCGCTGGCCGACAAGCTCGGGGAAGTGAGCGGCCGCCCCCACTACCAACTCTTCCTGATCAACTCAGGCGCCGAAGCCAACGAGAACGCGCTCAAGCTCGCCTCCTTCCATACCGGCCGCAAAAAGATCGTAGCCTTCCAAAAAGCCTTTCACGGCCGCACGTCGCTCGCCGTAGCCGCCACCGACAACCCCGCGATCGTGGCCCCTGTAAACGAGACGGAGCACGTCACGTTCCTGCCGTTCAACGACGAAGCCGCGCTGGATGCCTACTTCCGGGAACACGGTGCCGACACGGCCGCCGTGATCATCGAGGCCATACAAGGCGTAGGCGGCATCACCGTGGCCAGCGACTCCTTTCTTCAGGCGATCCGCCGCCACTGCACGGAAAGCGGCGCCCTCTTCATTGCCGACGAAGTGCAGTGCGGCTACGGGCGCAGCGGCAAATTCTTTACGACGGACTGGGCGGGCGTCGATGCCGACATCTATACGATGGCCAAGGGCATGGGCAACGGCTTCCCGGTGGGCGGCATCCTCGTGGCGCCGCACATCGCCCCGAAGCACGGCATGCTGGGCACCACCTTCGGCGGCAACCACCTCGCCTGCGCCGCGGGCCTTGGCGTACTCGAAGTGATCGCGCAGGAGGACCTCCTGCAGCAGGCGGCAGAAAACGGCGCCTACCTGGTGGAACGCCTGCAGGCAATGGGACACTTCGAGAACGTACGTGGCAAGGGCCTCATGATCGGCTTCGACCTGCCGGCGCCCCTCAAAGACCTGCGCAAGCACCTCCTGATGGAGCAGCACATTTTCACCGGTGAAGCGAAACCGAATGTGGTGCGCCTGTTGCCGGCCCTCAACATCACCCGCGCCGAGATCGACGAGTTCCTCGCCGCGCTCGCAGGCAGCGTGCACGCACTGACGGCAACCTCCACCAACGCATCACTTCAACCGTAATACTACCGTGAAACAGTTCCTTTCCGCTCACGACGTTTTCGACATCGACGCACTCGTAGCTACCGGGCTCGCCTACAAGGCAGACCGCTTCCGCGACAAGGGCCTCGGCGCCGGCAGGCGCATCGGCCTCCTCTTCCTCAACCCGAGCCTGCGCACGCGCCTCTCCACCCAGGTGGCCGCGCAGCACCTCGGCATGGAAGCCATCGTATTCAACGTAGGCGCCGAAGGCTGGGCCCTCGAGTTCGCCGACGGCGCTGTCATGAACGGCAGCACCGTGGAGCACGTCAAGGACGCCGCGCCGATCCTCGGGCAATATTTCGACATCCTCGCGCTGCGCACCTTTCCTTCGTTGCAGGACCGCGCGGCCGATTACAGCGAACGCACCCTCAACGCCTTTGTGCGCTACTCCGGCATTCCGGTGGTCAGCCTCGAGAGCGCCACCCTGCACCCGCTGCAAAGCCTCACCGACGTACTCACCATCACCGAAACATTTAAAGAGCAGCGCAAGCCCAGGGTGGTACTCACCTGGGCGCCCCACGTAAAACCCCTGCCCCAATGCGTGGCCAACTCCTTCGCGCAATGGATGACCGCCTGGGGCGCCGCCGACTTCGTGGTCACGCACCCCGAAGGCTACGCGCTGAAAGAGGAATTCATAACCGGAGCCACACTCACCTCCAGCCAGGACGAAGCATTGGAAGGCGCCGATTACGTCTACGTCAAGAACTGGAGCGCCTATGAAGACTATGGGAAGATGCCGCCCGCATCCGGCAACTGGATGCTGACGCTCGACAAGCTGAAAGCCACCAACAACGCCGGGGTGATGCACTGCCTGCCCGTGCGCCGCAACGTGGAGCTGTCCGACGAAGTACTCGACTCGCCCCACAGCCTCGTGACCCAACAGGCAGCCAACCGCGTATGGGCCGCCCAGGCCGTACTTTCGGAAATCCTGAAGCAAGCATAATGGAACCGGTATACGTCATCAAGATCGGCGGCAACATCATCGACGACGCGCAAAAGCTGGCGGCCTTCCTCGAGGCCTTCGCCGCCCTGCCGGGCAAGAAAGTGCTCGTGCACGGCGGTGGAAAGCTCGCCACCCGCATCGGCGACGCCCTCGGTATTCCGCAACAGCTCGTCGACGGCCGCCGCATCACCGACCCTGAGACGCTGAAGGTGGTGACCATGGTGTATGCCGGCTATATCAACAAGAACATCGTAGCGGGCCTGTACGCCGCGGGCTGCCCGGCGATCGGGCTCTCCGGCACCGACGGCGACGCGATCCGCGCGCACAAGCGGGCGGCCAAAGGCGCGGTCGATTACGGCTTTGCCGGCGACGTGGACGCCGTGAACCTGGACCTGCTGTCAACGCAGCTCGATAGCGGGCTTTCAGTGGTGCTGGCCCCGATCACGCACGACGGAAACGGACAATTGCTCAACACCAATGCCGACACCATCGCGCAGGAAACGGCGAAAGCCCTCGCTGCGCGCTTCGACGTACACCTCGTGTATTCCTTTGAAAAAAGCGGCGTGCTCCGCGATGCCGATGACGATGCCTCGCTTATCGCTTCCATCACGCCCGCTTCCTATGACCAACTGAAAACCGACGGATCCGTGCACTCCGGCATGATCCCCAAGCTGGATAACGCCTTCGCCGCGCTGCGCAGCGGCGTACGCGAAGTGCTGATCGGCAAGGCGGAAGACCTGCCGCAACTGGTGCAGGGACGAACCGGCACCCGCATCGTACATGAATAAGGAACGCCTCCATACCGTCACCGAAGATGCCGGCACGCTCCTGCGCGGCCTCATCGCCATCCCCTCGCTGAGCCGGGAAGAAGCGGGTACCGCGCAGCACATCGCCGGATTCCTGCAGGCGCGCGGCGTATCCGTGAAGCGATACGGGCACAATGTGCTCGCCCGCAACAGGCACTACCGCCCCGGGCTGCCGACCTGGCTGCTCAACTCCCACCACGACACCGTTAAGCCCAACCCGGGCTACACCCGCGCCCCCTTCGTGCCCGCGGAGATCGACGGCAAGCTCTATGGTCTCGGCAGCAACGATGCCGGCGGCCCCCTCGTATCGCTGATCGCCGCCTTCCTGTATTTCTACGAGGAGCCGGACCTCCCGTTCAACCTGGTGCTCGCGGCCACGGCCGAAGAAGAGATCTCGGGAACCGGCGGGATCGAGTCGGTACTCCCGCTGCTGGGCCCGGTCGATGGCGCGCTGGTGGGCGAGCCCACGCAAATGCAACTCGCCATCGCCGAGCGCGGCCTGCTGGTGATCGACGCCGAAGCAACCGGCCGGGCCGGCCATGCCGCGCGCAACGAGGGCGACAATGCCCTGGTAAAAGCCGTCGCCGATATCCAGGCTCTGTACGCCACTTCGTTCGATAAGGTCTCCCCCTTTCTTGGCCCGGTGTCGCTGAACGTGACCGTGATCGAAACGGAGAACAAGGCGCACAACGTAGTGCCCGACACCTGTCGCTTCGTGGTGGACGTGCGCCTGAATGAATGCTACACCCACGAGGAAGTGCTGGCGCTGCTGCAATCCCGCGTGCAAAGCACCCTGACGCCGCGCAGCTGCCGCCTCCGCTCCACGCTGATCGCGGAAAGCCACCCGCTGGTGCAGGCGGGGCTCGCGCTGGGCCGCAGCACCTATGGCTCTCCTACTTCCTCCGACAAGGCGCTGATGCCCTTCCCGGCGCTCAAGATCGGACCCGGCGACTCGGCCCGCAGCCACACCGCCGACGAATACATCCACCTCCACGAGATCCGCGAAGGCATCGAATTGTATATCGAACTCCTAAAGCATACCGCATGAAGCTCTGGCAAAAAGACAATACCGAGGTAGCCCAGCGCATCGAGCGCTTTACCGTGGGCCGCGACACCGAGTTCGATGGGCTGCTGGCCCGCTACGACGTGCAGGGATCGATCGCGCACGTCACGATGCTCGGTGAGGTAGGACTGATGACACCGGAGGAATCGGCGACCGCCGTGGCTGCGCTGCAGACGATCGCTCAGGAGATCGAGGCCGGCACGTTTGGGATCGAACCCGGCGTGGAAGACGTGCACTCACAGGTAGAACTACTGCTCACGCAGCGCATCGGCGACACCGGCAAGAAGATCCACAGCGGCCGCAGCCGCAACGACCAGGTGGCTGTCGATATCAAGCTGTTTCTCCGTGCACAGTTGCTGGAACTACGCGATGAAGCGCGTACCCTTTTCGACCTGTTGCTAGAGCAGAGCGAGCGCTTAAAAGACAAGCTGCTGCCCGGCTACACCCACCTGCAAGTGGCCATGCCTTCCTCGTTCGGCCTTTGGTTCGGGGCTTATGCCGAGAGCCTCACCGACGACCTCGACCTGCTCGCCACCGCCTACCGCCTCTGCAACCGCAACCCGCTGGGCTCCGGCGCCGGCTACGGCTCCTCCTTCCCGCTCAGCCGCACGCGCACCACGGAGCTCCTCGGCTTCGACGGGCTGCACCACAACGCCGTATATGCGCAGATGAGCCGGGGTAAAACGGAACGCACGGTAGCTATGGCCCTTGCCGGCATCGGCGCCACGCTCGCCCGCCTGTCGATGGACTGCTGCCTGTACCTGAGCCAGAACTTCGGCTTTATCTCCTTCCCGCCGGAGCTCACCACCGGCAGCAGCATCATGCCGCATAAGAAGAACCCCGACGTATTCGAGCTGATCCGCGCCAAGGGCAATCGCCTGCAAGCCCTGCCCAACGAGCTCGCGTTGCTGCTCACCAACCTCCCCTCCGGCTATCACCGCGACCTGCAGCTGACGAAGGAGATTCTCTTCCCTGCGCTGGACGAACTGAAGCAGTGCCTGCAGATGGCCCACCTGATGCTCTCGAACGTAGAAATACGGGGCGGCATCCTGGAAGAGGAGAAATACAAATACGTATTCAGCGTAGAAGCCGTGAATGCGCTGGTGAACCAGGGAATCCCGTTCCGGGAAGCCTATCGGCAGGTCGGCAACGACATCGAGGCCGGCACCTTCGGCTGGGATCTTTCCAAAGGGCTCCATCATACCCACGAGGGCAGCCTGGGCAACCTGGGCACAGAAGACATCCGCGCGCGGATGAACGAGGTGCTGGGTGCATTCGGGAATCGTCAAACGTGAATCGTGAATGCTTCGTTGTGGAGAGGAGCGCTGGTGGACGTATCCACTTTTTAAAAGAGAAAGAACACGGATTGCACGGGTGGTACGGATAAAAACAGATCCGCGTGCATCCGCCGCATCTGTACCATCTGCGTTCCTTCTCTCTACTGCAGCAAAAAGGCCCCTTACGGGGCCCTTTCTATTCGCTTTTCAAGGATTTACCAAAGGTTGCGGGGGCAGGTATCGCCGTACTTGTTGCCCAGCAGGAAGCCGATCATCACCTCGTGCGTGCCCCTGCTGTAGTTGCGCAGGCCCGACGTGGTGTAGTCGTAGGCATACGATACGTTGAACACGTTCGAGATGTTGAGGCCTGCCATGCCGGCGAAGCCGTCGCGCATCCGCATCGAAGCACCGATCCAGGCGCGGTCGAGGTACTGCAGTTTCAGGTTGGCGTCGAACTGCATCGGCACCGGGGAGATGTACTTCACCAGCACCGAGGGCATCAGGTTGAAGTTCTCGCCGATCAGGAAGCGATAGCCGGCCGTGCCGAACAGGTGCGGCACCTGCTTGTTGCCACCCGTCATGGGCGTACCATTCTCGGAAAACGTGTAGTCCACCGGCGCGATCTGCTGGGCCGAAAGCCCCACGAAGAAGTCGGAGGAGTACAGGTAAAGGCCGGCGCTGATATCGGGCTTCAGCTTCTGAAACGCGGTATTGCCACCTACGGCGGGGTCGGCCTGCCCATTACCGAAATCCAGCTTGCTGGGATCGAGCTGCAGGCGGTTGACGCCAAGGCCCACACCACCCGAAAGAGAGATCTTCTGCGTAAGACCGAGGTGGTAGGCATAGGTCACCGCGGCGGTCACCTGGCTGATCGGACCGGTGCGGTCCTGAATCAGCTGCAGGCCGATGCCGTGGTGCGGCTTTGCCGCCTCGTAGTTCTCCCAGTAAGAGGAGCCGCGCAGGTTCTCCCCGATCATGCCCAGCGAGGTGGCCGTACTGCGGTAGTCGCTCTTGCCGATCGGGGCATGGATCGTCAGGTAGGTCGTGGTCGGCGCATCCTGGATGCCCGTCCACTGCTGGCGGTGGCTGATCTTAACGTCCGTGTAGTTCTCGATGCCCGTTACGGCGGGGTTCACGATGTACTGGTTCAGGACATACTGGGTGTAATGGGGCTTCTGCTGCGCCGATACGGCGAGCGTGCTGCACAACAGAAGTCCCGTTAAGATCTTTTTCATGGGTGTTTTCTATGAGTTGTGAAAAGGTTCGTCAGTTCTTGATCACCTTAAATTCCGTTCTCCTGTTCTTCTCACGTCCTGCCGGGTTGTCCGTGCCGTCGGGGTTCTTGTTGGGCTCCAGCGGTTGCGTCTCGCCATAGCCTTTCACCACGAAGCGGTCGGTGGTAATGCCTTTGCTGATCATATAATTCACGACGCTCTGGGCACGTGCCTCGGAAAGCTTCATGTTGGCGGCATCGGAGCCGACGGCATCGGTGTGGGCGCTGATCTCGGCCTTGATGTTCGGGTTATCCTGCATCAGCTTCACCAGCTTGTCGAGCTCGGGGAAGGACTCCTCTTTCAGGTCGGCCTTTCCGAAATCATAATACACGTTGTCGACCACTACCGGTTCGTCGTACTTGATGGCCGTGAGGCACAGCTCGGGGTTGGTCAGCTCGTCTTCGTCGGTATTGGCCGGCGTGTTGAACGAGAGGAAGTTGGCGTAGTAGTTATTGTTCGAAGCCACGGCCTTCAGCGGCTGGAACTCCTCCAGCGTAAAGGAGTAGCGGCCGCTCGCATCGGTGGTGAGCGTGGCCACGGTGCGGTTGTTCACGGTGTCCATGATGTTCACCTGGGCGCCGGCGATCGGGGTGCGGTTGTCGCAGGACATCACGGTACCGGAGATCATCTTCAGCGGGCGTTTCTTCTGGAGCGAGAACAGTTCGAGACAGCAGGCCGAGGAGCGGTCGGAGGAGAAGAGCACATCCTCGAGGATGTTGCGGGCGGTGCCTTTGGAAGCGAAGTAGATATCGTCCTTCACCGAGTTCACCGGGTAGCCGAAGTTCTGGGGCTCGCTCCAGTTACCGGCCGTGCCCTTGCTCCAGTACAGGTCGAACTCCCCCATGCCCACGCGGCCGTTGGACGCAAATACCAGCGAGCCGGAGGCGGCATGATAGTACGGTGCCTGCTCGTCGAAGGCCGTGTTGATGGAGGGACCGAGGTTGCGGATATTGCTCACAGAGCCGTCAGCGCCGAGGTCGGCCATATAAAGGTCGTAGCCGCCCGAGCCGCCGGCGCGGTTGCTCGAGAAAAGGAGCTGCTGGCCGCCGGGCATCACGAAGGGCTGCTGCGTGTTGGCGCCGTCCACGTTGAGGGAAGCGAGGGGCTCGGGGTTGCTCCAGGCACCACCGCTCTTGCGGGCGCTGTAGATGGAAGCGTTCTTGCTGCCTTTGCCGATGGTCCAGCGGGTAAGGAACATCGTGTTACCGTCGGGGGTGGCGGCTACCACGCCCTGGTGGGTCTCCCCCTCCTGGGCAAGGCCTACGGGTACCACACCGGAAGGCACGCCGCCCGACATCGTGGCCTCGTATACGCGGTTGATATAGGATTTGCTTTTGTCGTTGGGTACGGGGCGCGTGGAGGTAAACAGGAGGCTATTCTCACCGATCCAAACGGGGGCATAGGCGGCGCCGGTGTCGTTGAGTCCGGAAGTGGCCTTGTTCACCGTGAAGAGGCGCATGTCCTTACGCCCCAGCTGCTGCTGGATGAACTGGAGGTTCTGGATCTCGCGCTGTGCGGCCGCGCTATAGGTATCCGTCTGGCCATAGCCTTCCATGAACGACTTGAATGCGGCTTCCGCCTCGGCATAGCGCTCGAGGGCGCGCAGCGTGGTGGCGTAGTGGTATTTCGCAAGCGGGAACTGCGCGGCATATTGCTCCGAGGCCTGCTTGTAGAAGGGCTCCGCCTTCACGTGGTAGTTCAGCTGGCGGTAGCTCTCTGCCGTGTTGTAAACGGCTTCGGCATCGGAAGACGGGCGCGCGCCGGCGGTCTTCTTGCTGGCCGCCTGCACCACGTAGGGGTTCTGGCCGCCACCGGCGTGCTTGCCTTTCTTGTTGGCGAGGTACTTCTCGTAGTACTGTGCGGCGGAAAAGAAGTCGCCTTTACGGTAATAGTCGTCGGCAGCCCGGAGGTAATCAAACGTGAATTGTGCCTGGGCAGCCGTGCTGAGGAGGGTGGCAGTCGCTATAACGGCGAGGGTTCTCATGTCGTTCTGTATTTTGGTCGGGATCGGGGTCCCGGGTAAAGTAGCGGTTGTCGGTTCAGGTAATGGCTTACAGGGTCGGGCAGACGAACTCTACCTCGGGGGTCTTGGCCTTGCGGCGGCCGATATAGGTCAGCGACAGCTCGAAGGCGTTGGCGCCGCGCACCATCCGGCTCAGGTCGGAGGTGTTCACGTCGTAGCTGAGGCCCACCACCAGGTTCTTGTAGCCGAAGCCGGCATAGGGCGATACGGCGTCCTGGAAGCGGTAGTTAACGCCGAGCAGCAGGTCGGTCTCGGGCGTCACCTTATACTGGCCATAGGCGCCGATCATCTTTTCCTCGGCCGTGCCCTGGCGCAGGTAGAGCGCGTTGGGGGTCAGCGTGAAGTTGTCGGCGATGGAGATGCGCACACCAGCATGCACCGTCGTGCGCACGGGAAGCTTTACGTCGCCGGTTCCGCCGAAGTTGTCGGTGGGCCGGGTGAGGTGCGCGAACGAGACACCACCATACACATTGGCCTTCTTGCCCGGTGTGGCGTCGAAATAGAGTACGCCGGCGCCTGCGTCGAACGAGGTGTTTTTGCGGTTGCCCGTGGCTTCACCGGTGGGGTTGGTGGGCACATACCCGGTGGCGGCGTTCCATTGGTCGCCGAAGGTCATCTTCGACGTGTTCCAGCGGCGGTCGATGACACCGGCCTGCAGGCCGAACACGATGCGGTGCGTTTGGGCGGCACCGAGGCGCACGCCGGTATAGGCGAAGTTGGCGTAGCCGGTGGTGTAGTTATAGCCGCCGTTGCCCGCGGTCTGGTTCAGCACCGAGGCGCCAAAGTTGATGTTGCGCTCCGAGGTCATGTCGAAGGCGAGTCCCTTGGTGGCGAAGGGGCTGCTGATATTGCCCCACTGCGAGCGGTAGATGCCGGCTACGCGGTAGTTGCCGTCGAAGGCGCCGGTCAGGGCAGGGTTGAGAAAGGACGGATACACATAATACTGGGAAAAGTGCGGATCCACTTGCGCCTGTGCCTGCTGGCAAAAAGAGCCTGCAAGCAGGACCAGCAAAAGGGTTTTATTCGATGCGCTCATATTCATTCGTTTTGATGTAAAGTAGATGGTTAGTGTGTCGCGGTTATTTGATGATGGTGATGGTGCCGGTGATGGGTGCGAAGCCGTTCTGCAGCACGATCACGTAATAATACGTGGCGAAGGGCAGCAGGGAGCCGTTGTACCGGCCGTCCCAGGGTACGGAGTAGCCGTTGGAGAAGTACACGCGCTGGCCATAGCGGTTGAACACTTCCACCGTTGCGCCGGGGTAGTCTTTCAGGCTTTCGATCGCCCAGGTATCGTGCTGGCCGTCGCCGTTGGGCGAGAAGGCGTTCGGGATCTTCACCGGCAGCAGGATCTTCACGGTAAGCGAGTCGCTGGCGGTGCAACCGCCAGCGCCCGTGGCCGTCAGGTAATAGGTGGCGTTGCGCTGGGCCAGCATCGTCGGGCGCAGCGTGTTGGCGCCGGAAAGACCGCCACCCGGCGTCCACTGGAAGTTCAGCGTCGAAGAGTTTACGGTCGGATTGAAGCGCACCTGGGTGCCTACCGGTACTACGAAGGACGGGCCCGCGTCAACTTTCGGTTGGAGGTGCACGATCACCGGCTTCACCGTGTCGGCGGTGCAGCCCACGCCGTTCGTGACGCGGAGGCGTACCTGGTAGGTACCGGGCGTGGCAAACGTAGTGCGGGCGATGGCGGCCGTATCGGTCTTGCCGTTGGCGAAGGTCCACTGGCGGCTCGCAATCGTGCTGTTGGGAGCGGTGCTGATGTCGGTGAAGACGCTTTCCACACCCTGGCAGAGCTCGGCGGCGTTCATGGTGAAGTCAACCACCGGCTTGTCGTAGAAGGCAGAAAGCACTTTGCTGGTATCGCTCACGCAACCCCAGGCCGAAGTGGCCGTCAGGGTAATGGTATAGGAGCCGGTAGCGGCATATACATGGCTGACGCTCGCGCCGGTCGCGTTCGGCGAGGCATCGCCGAAGTTCCAGACGTAGCTGAGGGTCGAGCCATCCCCTACCGTCGACGTGCTGGCCATCGACGCCACGCCGCCCGGCATACATACCGAGGCGGGCAGGCTGAAGTCGGCCACCGGCAGCGGGTGTACGGTGAGGGTGCGGGTGTAGGGATCGCTCACGCAGCCCTGGTCGCTTACCACCGTCAGGCGGATCGTAGCGGGGCCGGTGCTGGGGTACGGTACGGTGAAGGTGCCGCCCGTGCTGTTGGAAGGCGTGTTGCCGTTGCCGAGGTCCCAGTTCCAGGTAGCGATGGCGCCGGAGCTGATCGTGGAGGCATCCGTTACGGTGGCCACGCCGTCGATACAGATATCGGCCGAGGCGGTAAAGAGGGCGGTCGGCTTCGGATGCACCGTGATCGTGCTCGTGATGGTTTCCTGGCAGCCTGCGGCCGACGTAAAGGTGTAGCTGATGGTGTTGGGTCCTACGTTGGCAGCGGCGGGATTGAAATTGCCGGCGGCATCGGTGCCGGGTCCGGAGTAAACGCCCGTACCCGCAACGCCGTTCGTGACCGTGGCATAGGCTACCGAGTAGGTGCCGGTGGCGTTGGCGCACACGGCCGTCAGCGGACCGAAGCTCAGTTGCGGCTTGATGCTGAACGGCATCGTGATCGTGGTGTCGCCCGAGCAGCCGTTCGAGGCGGTTGCGGTCAATTGGATGTTATAGGAGCCGGTACCGAACACGTGCGTCGGGTTGGCGGCAGTTGAAGTATTGGGGTTCGACGGAGTGGCCATCGCGTCACCGAAGTTCCAGGCGTAGCTGAGGGTGCTGCCGGCAACCGGGGTGGTGCTGTTCGTGAAGGTCACCGTGCCGTCCACGAGGCAGGAGCCGGCGCTGCTGCTGAAGTTGGCGAAGGGACGGGCCTTCACATTTACAGTGCGGGTGATGGTCTCCACACATCCTGCAGTCGAAGTGAAGGTATAGGTGAGCGTGTGCGGACCTACGCCGGCGGTAGCCGGGTTGAAATTGCCTGCCGCGTCGATGCCGGTGCCGCTGTACACCCCGGTGCCGGTCACACTGTTGGTGACGGTAGCCGTGGCGAACGAGGTAGCGGCTTCATTTACGCAAAGATCGGCCGGCTGCGCCCAAGCCAGCTGCGGCTGGATGCTGAAGGTAGCCGTGATGGTCGTATAGGCGGAACAGCCGTTGGCCGCATTCGCGGTGAGCTTGATATTGTAGGTGCCGTTGCCGAATACGTGTGAGCCGTTCTGGGCAGTCGACGTGTTCGGGTTCGAAGGCGTGGCAGCGGCGTCACCAAAGTCCCAGGCCCAGGTCATCGGGGAGGCCGGGTTGATCGTGGTCGTGTTGGTAAAGGTCACCGTACCGTCTACGAGACAGCCGCCGGGAGGATAGGTGAAGTTCACGAAGGGACGCGGCTTCACGGTCACCGTGCGGGTAATCGTCTCGATACAGCCGGCATTCGAAGTGTACGTGTAGGTGAGCGTATGCGGGCCTACTCCTGCCGTGGCCGGATTGAAGTTGCCGCTCGCATCGATGCCTATACCGCTGTAGGTTCCGGTTCCGGCGACGCTGTTGGTAACGGTGGCCGTTGCGAAGGACGTGGCCGTTCCGTTCACGCACAGGTCGGCGGGCTGGGGCCAGGCGAGCTGGGGCTTGATGCTGAAGGTGGCCGCGATGGTCGTGTCGGCAACGCAGCCGTTGGCGGCGGTTGCCGTCAGCTTGATGTTATACGTGCCATTCCCGAATACGTGCGTGCCATTGGTCGCCGTCGACGTATTGGGATTACCGGGCGTTGCGGCAGCGTCACCAAAGTCCCAGGCATAGGTAAGTGCAGATGCAGGGCTAATGGTCGTTGTGTTGGTAAAGGTCACTGTGCCATCCACGAGGCAGCCGCCGGCAGGATAGGTAAAGTTGACAAACGGACGCGGCTTCACGGTTACGGTGCGGGTGATGGTCTCCTGGCAACCGGTCGACGAAGTGAAGGTGTAGGTCAGCGTATGCGGACCCACGCCGGCAGTAGCCGGGTTGAAGTTGCCGTTGGCATCGATGCCGGTGCCGCTGTACACGCCGGTGCCGGTTACGCCGTTGGTGACGCTCGCGGTGGCGTAGGAAGCAGCGGCTCCGTTCACGCACAGGTCCGCAGGCTGCGGCCAGGCCAGCTGGGGCTTGATGCTGAACGTAGCGGTGATCGTGGTGTCGGCGGCGCAGCCGTTGGCAGCTGTGGCCGTGAGCTTGATGTTGTAGGTCCCGTTACCGAATACGTGCGTGCCGTTGGTGGCGGTTGATGTATTCGGGTTGCCCGGTGTAGCGGCGGCATCACCGAAGTCCCACACGTAGGTCATGGGCGAAGCCGGGTTGATGGTGGTCGTGTTGGTAAAGGTGACCGTGCCGTCGGTAAGACAGCCGCCGGGAGGATAGGTGAAGTTGACGAAGGGACGCGGCTTCACCGTAATGTTACGGGTGATGGTCACCGTGCAGTTGGCGGCGGAAACGAAGGTATACGTGAGCTCGTGGGTGCCGACGCCGGCCATGGCCGGGTCGAACTGGCCGGCGGCATTAACGCCGGTTCCGCTGTAGGTACCTGCGCCGGGCACGTTGTTAGTGACCAAGGCCGTGGCCACGGATACCGGGCTTCCATTGACGCATACATCGGCAAGGTTCGTCCAGGCGAGTTGCGGCTTGATGCTGAAGGTGGCGGTGATCGTCGTGTCGGCGGAGCAACCGTTAGCGGATGTAGCGGTCAGCTGGATGTTATAGGTGCCGGTCGCGAAGTTGTGCGATCCGTTCACGGCGGTCGAGGTGTTGGGGTTGGAGCCCGTGGCCGCCGGATCGCCGAAGTTCCAGGAATAGGTCATCGCGGAGCCGTCGGCGATCGTGGTCGTGTTGGGGAAGGTCACGAGGCCGTTGTCGAGACAGCCGCCGCCCGGTACGGTGAAGTTGGGCCGGGGGCGCGGCTTCACCTGGATCTGGCTGGTCACGGTATCGGCGCAGCCCGAAGGCGCGGTGAAGATGTAGGTGATGGTGTAGGTGCCTGCTCCTACGGCCGAAGGGGTGAAGTTGCCGGCGGCGTCCACGCCCGGGCCGCTGTACACACCGGTTCCGGGCACACCGTTGGTGACGGAGGCTGTAGCCACCGACACGGTGCCGGTCATGTTCTCGCACACAGCAGCGAGGGCCGGGTAGGTAGCCGCCGGAGCAATGCTGAATGTGAAGGTGATGGTGGTATCGGCGGAGCAGCCGTTGGCCGACGTAGCAGAAAGCTGCACGTTATAGGTACCGGTGCCGAAGGTATGCGTGCCGTTGGTGGCTGTAGACGTGTTAGGGTTGGCGCCGGTGGCCGCGGGGTCGCCGAAGTTCCAGCTGTAGGTCAGGGCCGAGCCATCGGCGATGGTGGTGCCGTTGGCGAAGGTCACCACGCCGTCGGTGAAGCAGCCGCCTGCAGGCCCGGTAAAGGTCGGGCGCGGGCGCGGCTTCACGTTTACGATGCTCGTGACGGTGTCGGCGCAGCCGGCGGTGGAGGTAAAGATGTAGGTGATCGTGTTGGGGCCAATGGCGGCGGCGGCGGGGTTGAAGTTGCCCGCGGCATCGGTGCCGGGGCCCGAGTAGACGCCCGTGCCGGGAACGCCGTTGGTAACGGAGGCGGTAGCCACGGAGAAGGCGGCGCCGTTCTCGCATACTGCCGGGAGCGCCGGGAACTGGGCATCGGGCTGGATCTTGAATTCAGCCGTAATGGTGGTGTCGGCAACGCAGCCGCTCGACGAGGTGACGGTGAGCTTGATGTTGTAGGTACCGGTGCCGAAAACGTGCGTCGGGTGCTGTGCCGTGGAAGTGTTCGGGTTCGTGGCGGTAGCCGCGGGGTCGCCGAAGTTCCAGAGGTAGGTCAGCGTGGCCCCGTCCGAAACGGTCGACGTGTTGGTCAGCGTCACGGTATCGTTCACGAGGCAGCCGCCGGCGGGGATGGTAAAGGCCGGCCGGGGACGCGCCGCCACGGTGATGGTATTGGAGGCGCCGGTGGCACAGCCGCCACCCGAGGGAAGATAGGAGTAGGTAACCGTGTGGGTGCCTGGGCCAGCTACTGCGGGGTTGAACGTACCGTCGGGAGACACGCCCGGTCCGCCATAGGTACCGGAGCCCGGAACGCCGTTGGTCACTACGGCCGTGGCGATCGAGACCGTACCCGAGGCGTTGGAGCAAACCGCGGGTAAGGGAGGCCACGAGATCGCGGCGCCGGTCTGGAAGGTGAGGATGATCGTCGTATCCTTGATACAGCCTTGTGCAGTGGTTACCGAGAACTTGATATTGTAGGTGCCGATGCCGAATTTGTGCGACGGGTTGGCAAGGGTCGACGTGTTGGGGTTCTGTGCCGTGGCGGCGGGATCGCCAAAGTCCCAGTAGTAGCTGGTAGCGGCCTGGCCGTCGGGGATGGTCGTGGTGCTCGTGAAGGTCACGATGCTGTCGGCAGGCAGGCAGCCCGTAGGCGAATAGGTGAAGTTGGGCCGTGGCTTCGCATACACCGTGAGCACCTTGCTCACCGTATCGCTCAAACAGTTGGCCGTGGCCTTATACACGTGGCGCACGGTATACGTGCCGTAGGAAGGATAGTTGATCGTTTGAGGCGTGTTGGCATTCAGCGTTACCGGGGTGCTGCCGTTTCCGAAATCCCAGTACCAGCTGGCGCCGGCCGGGGGCGTGCCGCCGGTGGGGTTGGTGAAGGTCACCGAGCCGCCTTCGCAAACCGGTGAAGGGGCCATGGTAAAATCGGCCGAGGGGCGGCCGCCCACCACTACGGTACGGGTCGTGTCGTCGACGCAACCTTCGTTGGTCACCACGGTGAGCTTGATGTCGTAGGTGCCGGGCGCAAACAGGGTATCGCGGTTCGGGCGCGTGGAGTCGCCCGGGTTGAAGCTCCACACGTACTTGCCCATGTTGAAGCCGGGGGGCGGCACGGCCGCAAAGCGGATCGTGTCGGTGGTACAGCCGGTATGGTTGAAATTGTAGGCAGCCACCGGTCCCGGGTTCACCGTCACCTCGATGAACAGCGGCTCGGTGTGCGCGCAGTTCGCGATCATGTTGTTGGTGGCGTCGATCGGGATGAGGAAGGTACCGGCGCGGTTGAATTTGTAGGTGCCGGGCAGGCGGTATTTGTAATACTTGACGTTGTTGATGGTGGTGGAATCGATCGGCGTCGGGTTGGCCATGGCCACATCGGCGCTCGGGTCGATGATGCCGGCCAGGGTGCTGAGCTTCCACACCATCATCGTGGGCTTGTAGGCCATGAGGGCCGACAGCTCCACCGGTGTGTTCGGGCAGGTGTACGCGTGCGTCTTCACCGAGGTGTCGAGCTCGTTGTGGATGTCGGCTACGGCGTTGAGGTTCTTGAGGAAGGTACCGGCGTTGTAGGCATAGCTCTCGGCGGACCCCATACCGTACGTGATGGCGTTGAAGGGTTCCGAACTGGACATCAGTGCCTGGGCCGGGGCGGCGGTCCACCTGCGGGTTACCACTTTATAGTTGGCATCCCGCGGATGGGTGTATTGGGGAAGCGTGCTCGCCTGTACGCCGTCGATCACCAATGACGCAACTCCGGTGGCCGGTATGATTACGGTTACAAAATTACTGGTGATGGACTGCTTGGTATTTCGATAAAAGCCTACTGATTTGATCGCTTGCTCCACCGGGCTTAGAAAAACCATCTCCGGGTCGCCTTGCCCGCTCGAAGGATTACAGGTGGACGAGCCCGAGCCGGCCATGAACTGGGCGACCATAATCGGCTTATCGGCTTCGATAAGCTCACCTTGGTTGCTGGAAAATTCCCAATAACCAGCAGCATTCGGGGTGATAATGTTCGTGTTCCTGCGCACCGTTGTACCGGGATCCCGCGCGACGATCTTGTAATAGCAGGTCTGGTTTGCCGAGGTATTGTTGGCAGCAACAAACGGCGCGGTCAGATAGCGCTTTCCCCAGGCGTGTGCCGGGAAGGCCTGCTGCATGTCATTGTCGCGCCCGGCGACGTTAGCACAGGGAATCTGTTCCCCCTGCGTACGGCTGCTGCCACTGAATACTGCGATGGGATTACATACGCCGGCACCGTTCGCGATCGACTTTACCGTAGTGCCGGTGAACTGGTTGCCGTTGCCTTGCGCGTCGGACTGCCCGATGAACTGGTAGATCTGTCCCTTGTTCATCGTAATGCGGAACGGTACGTTCGCCGGCTTACCAAGTCGGGTCGCCACCTTGGGATTGATCTCGATAACGGTGTTGTCCTCTTTCGCGATCACATACACCCAGGAAAAGCCCGGACCGCCTGCGTTGATCTGCTGGCTGTTGATGGAGGTGTACTGATAGCCCCAGGCATCTACCGGGAGCAGCATCGTAGCACCCGACGACACGGAGGCATAAATGTGCGCATAGGCCACAATGGGAACGTTGCTCTCAATATGGATTGACATGTTGTAGAGGCCCTCTCCCCCGTTTCCGCCGAAGGACGGCGGGACGTCGTAAAGGCGTACATCGTTCGTGCCTGATTTGGGCATCACCGGAGTAGCAACGACCGTGTTCGCCGCTACGTTATAGGTATTGACAGTAGTAGCGCCACGGCCACGGATCGTTACCTTGACTTGTGCTGCCTGCGCTTCTGCGCTAAAGTAGAGGACCATGTCCTGGTCGTTCTGAAAACCCGGCTCCATATACTGGTGGTGGCCATAGCCCACCCAGAACTCTTTACCGCGGTTGGTAACGTTCTGGGCGGTGCTACGGAATCCTGCCACTAGAAAAAGGACGCTCAGTACGAGCCGGAACAATTGGGTCATCGTGTTTTTCTTACCGGTTATTAGCGAATGAGGTTGATGGAACCTTTCCGTTCAAGCACATTGCCGTTGGCCAGCACAATACGGCTCACATACATATACACACCCGAGGGCTGGGCCTTGCCTTTGACGGTACCATCCCAGGCGCGGGTCGGGTCGGTGGATTCATGCACTTTCTCACCCCACTGGTTGAAGACATAGAACCTCATCTCGCGGATGCCGCCGCCATATACGCGCAGCACATCGTTGAGTCCGTCGCCGTTGGGTGTGAAGGAGTTCGGGATGAAGATATTGTCACCCAGCGTACGCTCGGCGAAGTTCCCGATGCCGCTCGTTTCGCAGGCCGTGGTGCCGAGGGCACGCACGTTCAGCGTTACGAGTTGCAGCGGCGTCAGGCCGGTCACGAGGTGCGAGAGGCCGGTCGGGCCCGTCGAGGGAACCGTCCATACACCGCTGTTGTTGAGCGATACCTCATACGAGGCCGCGCCCGGAACTGGGTTCCATTTGAAGCGGATCGAATCCACGCCGATGTTCTGGGCCGTTACTACCGGCGTCGGCAGCGGTACGGTGAGGCGGGCAACGATCGGGGTGCGCGGGTTGCTGGTGCAACCGTTGAGCGAGGACTCCACGTAGTAGGTCACACTGCCCGTGGTGGCCGGCGCGGTGAACGAGGTGCCGGTGCTGAGGACTGTGCCGCCGGTGGCAGCGCTGTACCAGGTATAGGTGGCGCCCGCTGCCGGGTTCTGGATCTGGAATATAGCGGCCGTGCCGGCGCATACACCGATCGTGTCTTCCACGAGGGTCACTGCCGGGGCTGCCGTCACCGCTACCGTTACCGGTACGCGGGGCGAGCTCGTACAGCCATTGCTGGTACCCTCTACATAGAAGGTCGACGTACCCGTGGTGACCGTGGGCGTATAGGCCGTACCCGTAGCGAGGGCCGTGCCACCGGTAGCGGCGCTGAACCAGCTGTAGGTAGCACCGGCAACCGGGTTCTGGATCGTAAAGGTCGCCGGGGTGCCGGAGCAGACCGACAGGTTGGCGTTGGCCACCGTTACCACAGGAGCCGTATTCTGTTCCGCTTTCACAATCTTACGCTGCGAGGTACAAACGCCGTTGGAAGCCTCTACGTAGTAGTATACCGAACCGGTGCCGGCGGGTGCCGTGAAGGTGGTGCCCGTAGCGATGGCCGTGCCGCCGCTGAGCGTAGTATACCAGCTATAGGTGAGGCCCGCATCGGGGTTCTGGATCGTGAACACTGCCGGGGCCGGAGCGCACACCTGCACGGTGTCTACCGTGATGGCCAGGGTCGGCAGCGGGCTAATCGTCACCTGCTTCGTCGTGTCGCCCACGCAACCGTCGGTGGACGTTACGCGGAGGCTGACGTTATAGGTACCGGCAGCCGGGAAGTTGGCCGTCACGGTCTGCGTGGTGGCCGTGGCAGGCGTACCGTTGTTGATCGTCCAGGCCCAGGTGTTGGCCGGGGTCGCCGAGGTCAGCACCGCACCCGTCATGGTGATGGGCGAGCCGGCGCAGATTGCCTGGTTGTTGTTGAAGTCGACCTGGGGTGCTTCGCGAACGGAGAGCGGGTAGGTCGTCTCGGCCGTATTGTTACAACCTTCGATCTCGGGGTGCGTGTAACGGATCGGAACCAGGTAGGTACCGGCGTTGTTCACTACGTAGTTGGTCGGCACGGTGTACTGGTAGAACATCTGGCCGCCGATCATCACGGTGCCGGAGGGGATCGGGTTGTTCTGCACTACGTCCTGGTTGGGCTGCATGCCCGGAACGGCGCTGAACTGCCAGGTGATCGAAGTCGGCTGTACCGGTACCTGGATCGTGAACTGGAACGGAGCGCGTGCGCAGGTGTAGGGGCTGTTGCCCGGGATGCTCGCCAGCGTATTGGTGATGGAGGGCACGCCATTAAGGTTCTTGACGAGCGTACCTACGTTGTAGCCATAGCTCTCTACGGAGCCCGTACCGTACACGATACCGGTGAAGGCGGAGTCGGAGCGGACGATGCTCTGGCCGGCCGTACCTGCCCAGCGCTTGATCACCACGGAGTAGCCGGGGCGGAAGTGCGCATAGGTGTGGTCGAAGCCGCCGGCGCTGTGCAGCACACCGTCGATCGACAGGGTGGCGAGGCCGCCGTTCGGGATTACGAGCGTGAGGTAGTTCTGGTCGATGTTGAATTCGTCGTTGCGGTAGAAGGCGGCGTACTTAACAGCCTGCTCCACGGGGCTCAGGTAGAACATCTCGGGGTCGCCGTCGCCGGTGTTACCGGGGCAGGTAGAACCCGAAGAGGCCATGAACTGGGCCAGGAGTACCGGCTTGTCGGTGGTGATCTGCAGTGCGTCTGCGCTCTCCAGCTGGTAGAAGCGGCCGTTCTGCAGCGGCACCGCGATCGGCGCACCGTTAACCTGTACCTGCGTGGTGGCGTCTTTGACGAGGATGCGGTAGATATTGGTCATGAAGCTCGAGGCGGCAGTGCCCTGCGAAGTGGGCGCCGTCAGGAAGCTCTTGCCCCAGGCCTGGTAGGGGAACACCTGCTGCATGATCACGTCGCCGTTGGAGCCCGTGCTGTTGCCGCAGGAGATGGCCGTACGGGTAGAACCGGCGAATACGGCGATCGGCCAGCACTTGCCGTCGGCGTTGGGGAGCGACTTCACCTTGGAGCCGGTCATGTCGTAGCCGTTGGAGCCATCGATGGTAGCACCGAGCACCTGGTACACGTCACCCGCGTTCAGCGTTACCGTGAAGGGAACGCCTGCGGGGCGGCCCGTGGTGGTGGGGTTGGCCGGGGTGATTTCGATCGTAGTGTTGTCGCGGTCGGCGATCACGTAGAACACGCTGTTGTTGTCGGACGAATAGTACTGGCGGGAGCTCAGCGTATAGTATTCGTAGCCGTAGGTGCCCACCGGCAGCAGCATCGAGGCGCCGGAGTTGGAGCCGTTGTAGATGTGCGCATAGGCCGTGATGGGAACGTCGCTCTCGATGGAGATGCCGCGTCCGTAGAGGCCTTCGGCCAGGAGGCGGGCGTCGATCATGCCGCCTTTCGGGATCCGGTCGGAAGTGATCGCGGTGAATGCCGGGATGTTGTACGTACGTACCCAGCTCGTACCCTTCACCTTCACGGTAACCGTGGCCGGCTGGGCATCGGTGCCGAGGTACAGCAGCATGTTCTGGTTGTTGCTGCCGGAGAAGAAGTCATAGCCACGCTGGTAGGCTACCCAGAAGCGCTTGCCGCGGTTCGAGGAGTCCACCTGCACCTGGTAGATGCCGCCGGGGTTGGCGATGAGCGCATTGCCCATGAGGCCCGTGAAGCGGTCCATATAAGACAGCGAATCGCGGTTGTACCAGTTGGTCAGGGTATCGAGCGTGGTGCGCTCTTCCATGATCCAGGTGCCGGTATTGTTGGTGCGGCCGGTGCGGATAAAGCCTTCGGCGGGGATGAAACCAAGCCAGGATTCTACATAGAAGTTCTTCAGGTTGAAGTTGGAGGTACCGCCACCGGTCGTCTCCATCTGGTTGTAATAATACATGCTGCGGTCGGTGGGTGCGAGGCCCGTGGGCAGCACGCCCGAGTAGCGGCGCAGGGTCATCGTGGTGGGCACCGTGGAGTTGGCGTTCCAGGTCACACGCGATACCGTGTCGGTACCGAACATAAAGTACTGGCTCGTGCCGGGGGCAGCCACGGCGGGCGTCGGCGTCAGGGCCGGGGGCGCCACGGCCGGGAAGAACTCGTAGGCGCCGAGGTCCGGCACACCCGTCGTGAGGGTGGTCGGGCGCGGAGCGCCGTTGAAGTCATACCAGCTGGCCGGGATCTGTACGCCGCGGCCGTGCATGGCCCATACGTTGGCCACGTTCACGTCCGGACGCAGGTCGGTGTTCGAAACGAACTCCGGCTTGATCACGATCGACGTGAGGTCCCAGTATTCGTTGCCCTGCCAGTCGGCGAGGGTGGCGCGGTTGTTGGCACCGGCGCGCACCAGCGTTGCGCCGGAGGTATAAAGCAGGTTGTAATCGGAGTAGATGTTGTTGCCGTTGGCCACTTCCATCGCACGGCCGCCACCGCTGTGCGCGAACACGTTGTTGCGGATGTCGACGGGTCCGAACGTACCGCCGCTGTGGTTGAAGTACGCGGCGTTGTTGGCGGTGCCGTTGGGCGACAGGTTGTGTACCGAGTTGTTGTAATAGTGATTGTTGGAGCCACCGGTGCTGTACAGGCCATGCGAGGTCGTGCCGGTAGTGCTCAGCACGATCACGTTGTTCATGCTGTAGTTGTTGGTGCTCGCGTTCTGGTACATGCCGTAGAGCGTGCCCGTGTTGCCGGTGAGGGCCTTGATCACGTTGGACGTGACGCGGGCCGTATCGTTCAGGCGGGCGTCGCAAAGCGTCAGGTAGAGGCCATAGCCGGTGCCGGTAACGCCGTCGAGGTTGATGACGTTGCGCTGCACCTGGTAGTTGGAGTCTACGTTGGTGAGGAAGATCGCGTAGTTGGTGGCGTTCATCGGCGCGGCGCGGTTCACGGTGTTGGCGATCACCTGCGTGTTCCACTGGGTGCCGAGGTAGATGCCATAGTAGTGGGCGCCGTTCACCGTGTTGTTCGACACCTTGATGCCGTTCGGTTGGAAGCCGGTGACGCCTACGATATAGATACCGGAGACGCCGTTGCTGATGCTGTTGGAATCGATCACGTGGTTACCGCCGCGCAGGTTGCCGGAGTAGATACCGACCACGCCGGTACCGGTACCTGTTGCCACCGGTGCGCTGATGATCAGGTTGTGGAGGCTGTCGTTGGAGGCGGTATTGGCCAGCTCGATTACGCGTCCGTTGGTGCTGTTGGTACCGGCGATGGTCATATCGCGGAACGTGATGTAAGAGGCCGAGTCGAGCTGCAGGGTATAGTTGGCCGTGGCCGTGCCGGCATTGGTCAGGGTTACCGAAGAAGGAATGCCGTTGGCCGCCTTGAAGGTGACGCGGTCGTTGGGCGAGGTGCCGGCGATGTTGCGGATGCGGATCTGCTCGGTGTACGTACCCGGGGCCACCAGGAAGGTCACGTCGTCGGTGATGCCGCACTCCATGGCCGCCACCGCGGTGGCAAACGACTGGAAGTTGGGCAAGGCGGCGGGCAGTGCCGGGTTGATGGTGTACACCCCACCCAGGAAGGCCGGGTTCAGGGTCACCTGAGCGGAGGTCGAATAGGTGGTGTTGCCGGAGCAGGTCACCGCCACTCTGTAGAATTGACTAACGGATGCCTCGATGGTCGTGTCGGGGAACATCATCGACGAGCCGAGGGGCAGCCAGGTGCCGGGAGCGCCGGTCACGGAGTATTCCCACTGGTAGGTCTGACCGGAGCCGGAGGAGTTACCCGTTACGCTGAGGGCGATGCGGGCACCCATGCAGATGCCGGTGTTGGGCACGGCGGCGGCAGCGCCGGCAACGGGCGGAGTCGTACATGCCGGGATGGCGAACTCGAAGGCGCCGATATCCGGGGTAACGAGGCTGCGCGCCTGGTTGGTGATGTCGAGCGTGATGCCGGCGATCGGGGTGCCTCGGTTGTCGAGCACCGGGTGGCGCGGGCTCAGGTCGCCGGTGGCCGGCGAAGTGAAGAGCGGGTCGAGGGCATACGAAGCGGCGTCCTGGCCGGTGGCGGCCTGCCAGTTGGCGAGCGTCAGCTGGTTGGCGCCGTTGAAGCCTACATAGCTCGTCGTGGGCGTGCCTACGACGTGGTAGTTGTTGTTATTGAGCTCAATCGTGGTGGCCGCTGTAGACAGGTAGACCGCCTGGCGGGTGCCCTGTCCGGAGCGGGTGATCGAAATGTTGTTGTTCTTGAAGATAAGGCCGGTGGCGGTGGTCACCTGGTGGAAACCACGGGTCCAGTCGGCGGTGGAGTAGCTGGCGGTCTGGTCGTTCAGCGCGATGGTGTTGTGGTAGTACCACACGTTGTCGGACGATGTATTATAGATACCGTATTGGTCGCTGTTGCCGTAGAACTCGTAGATGGCGTTGTTGCTCACGATGTTCTCGAGGCCGGCGAGGGCATCCACCCCGGTGAAGTAGATACCGTAGGTGACCGAGGTGCTCGTGGGAGCGCCCTTCATGATGTCGTGGATGCGGTTCTTGTCGATCAGGAGCCTGGTGTTCAGGCCCGTGGCGTAGATGCCGTAGGTGGTGGTCACCGTGGTGCGGCCCGGGTTGCTGAAGTCGTTGCTCCGGATCAGCGTATTGGAGTTACCTGTCAGATAAGCACCGTAGGCGTAGAAGTTCACGAAGCGGTTATTGGTCACCTCGTTGTGCTGCACCGCGTCGGTGGTGCTGCCCACGAGCGTGATGCCGTAGTAGCCCCCCGTTACCGTATTGTTGTTGAACTTGTTGCCGTCGCACAGCGTAGCCCCCGTGGTGGTGGCCGAGGTGGCGGAGTTGCTCATCACGATGCCGGCGAAGTTGAGCGAGGTCGATGTGGGGTTCACGAAGATCTGGCAACCGTTGAACGTGTTCGAGTCGGCATTGTTCATCAGCTGCACACCGTAGCCGTATTCGGTGGTGGCGGTGCCGAGGGCGCGGATCACGAGGTTGTTGAAGGTCGTGTAGTCGGTGCCGTTCAGCTTGATGGTGGCGCGCTCGTCGTTCGTGGTGGAGAGGAACTGCAGCGTGTTGCCGTTGCCGTTGAACGTGATCGTGCTGGTAGCCGAGGTACCGGGCACCGCGTTGAGCACGAGTTGCTCGTTGTAGATGCCGGCATTGGCGCCCGGGAGCACGTTGAAGACAACGGAACCTGTAATGCCGCAGGCCAAGGCGGCCTTCGCATCGGCAAAGCTGGTGTAGTTCACCAGGGGCACCGTAGGCGCGGCCGAGTTGATGGTATAGGTACCGGCAGGCAGGGCAGGGTTCACCGTCAGCAGCACCGCCGTGGAGAAGGTCGTGCTCGGTCCGCAGGTCACGGCCACGCGGTAGTACAGCGTCGTGGAAGAAAGGATCGTCGTGTCGGGGTTCGTCAGCGCGTTACCGATCGACACGAAGGAGGCGGGGTCGCCGGTGGGCGAGGTCTGCCAGGTATACGTTTGTGTGAGGCCGGTGGAGTTGCCCGAGAGGGACAGCTGCACGGAGTTGTTCACGCACACCGGGGTAGTCGACACGGCGGCGACGCCGGGCGTGGGCGGTGTGGTACAGGGCAGCGGCGCAAACTCGTACGCACCGATATCGGGGAAGTTCGGATCGCGGGTCACGCCGAGGATGTCGTTCGTAATGCCGACGGGCGTGCCCAGGTCGTTCACCGAAGCGCTCGTAGGCTTGAAGTTGCCGTTCAGCGGATCCGTGAACACGGGGTTCGTCGTTACCGAGTTGGCATCCTGCGTGGAAAGGGCCTGCCAGGCAGCGAGCGTAGCGGCGCCCGTGGTGCCCACGCTGCCGACCTGGTTGATGCCGCCGGTCGAAGTGATGTAGAAGTCGTTGCGGTTCGACACGATGGTGCTGGCCGCCGTGTTGAAGAAGATGGCCGTCTTGGTGCCGTTGCCGCCGCGGCTGATGGCCACGATGTTGTTGCGGAACTCGATGCCGGCAGCGCTCGTGGTCTGGTAGAAGCCACGCGTCACCGCGGTGTTGCTGCCGGTGCCGTCGAGCACGATGGTGTTGTGGTAATAGAAGACGTTGTCGGAGCTCGTGTTGTAGAAGCCGTACGCATCGCCCGTGCCGGTGATATTGTATACAAGGTTGTTGGCGATCACGTTCTCCAGGGTGCCGAGCGCGTCCACGCCGGTCATGAATACTGCGTAGGAAGTGCCCGTGCTGGCGGGGGCGCCGCCGTAGGGATTGGTGAAGGTGTTGCGCGTGATGTCGACGCTCGTGCTGAGGCCCGTCATATATACCCCGTTGAAGGTCGAAACCGTGGCACGGGTCGGGCGGCTGATCACGTTGGAGTCCACCTGCGTGTTGAAGTTGCCGTTCAGGTACACGCCATAGAAGTAGAAGTCCTGGATCCGGTTGTTCAGCACACGGTTGTTCATCACCGCCTCGGTAGCGCTACCTACGATCGTAATGCCATAGTAGCCGCCGATGATGGTATTGTTACGGAAGGTGTTGAAGTCGCACTGCGTGGCGCCGGTGGCGGTAGCCGAGGTGGCCGAGCCGCTCATGACGATACCCGCGTAGTTGGTGTTGGTGTTGGTGGTGTTGATGTTGATCGTACAGTTGGCCACCGTGTTGGAGTCGGCGTTGTTAAGCAGCTGCACGCCATAGCCGAAGTCGGCCGCTGCGGTGCTGGTGGCCGTGATCACGAGGTTGTTGAACGTGATGTGGTCGGCGCCGTCGAGGCGGATCACCGCGCGGGACGCGCCCGTGCCGATCGACTGGATGGTGGCGCCGTTACCGTTAAAGGTCACGGTGTTGACGCTGGAGGCGCCGGGCACGGCGATCATCTCCAGGCGCTCGTTGTACGGACCGCTGCCGGGAGCCACGTTGAAGATCACGTCGTCGCTGATGCCGCACTTGATATAGTTATAGGCATCGTTGAAGCTGGTGAAGTTGGTGCCGCCGGTAGGCAGGGCGTTGTTGATGGTGAAGGTACCCGATACGGCCGCAGGGCTCGTCACCAGCACGCTCGACGAGAAGCTGGAGCTGCCGCCGGCGTTGGTACAGGTCACCTTGAGGCGGTAGTAGGTCGTGGTCAACTGCGTAGTGGTGAAGCTGTAGACGTCGCCACCGGCGATGTCGGTCCAGGGATCCATGTTATTGGGCGAGGACTGCCACTGGTAAGTAAGGCCGGTAGCGAGCGAGGTACCCGAGGGCGTCAGCGTGAAGGGGGTGCCCAGGCAAACCACCGCGGTACTGGAAGTGGCGGTACCGCCCGTGGGAGCGCCGGCGCAGGCGGCGGCTGGGGTATAGGTGAAAATGATGTTGGGACGCGTCGTCTGCGTCCCGGTGTTGGTGGTAACGGTAGTGCCGCAAAGGTTACCGAGGTTGTCGGCAACGCGGGTGTGGGAGCCGTTGAAGGCGAGGCCCGTGGTCCAGGCAACGATGGTATTGCTGGTCCAGAAGTCGGCCCCGGCGTTGCCCGGGTCGCCATGGCAGACCTCCACTACAATATTGTCAACACCATTCCAGAAGAACGGTGCGCTGAAGTTAAAGGCATTCCAGCCGGTAGTGGTGTTGGTGTAGGAAGCATTGGTATACACCGTGTTCGTGACCGTCTCCCAGGTGTTGTTGGTGAGGGACGCGGTTGCGGTGGTGCCGATCCGGATCGTGAAGTTCTCGATCGGCGGCGCGCCCGGGTCCACATCCGTGTTCACCGTCAGCACGTTCCATTTCAGGGATGTGATGTTGCCCGGCGACATACCGGCAGCAATGAGCTCAGAGGCCCGGTACAGGTACTGGGCACGCATCCCCTCGAAATAGTCGGCGATGGGCGTCGGGTAGGTGGTCGGCCCGTTACCGGCTGCGCCCGTACCGATCTGGATATCGGTCTGGGCACCCAGTCGGGCAAGGCTGCCCAGCAGAACCATCATCAGGAAAAAGCTTCGTTTCACGAAGACAGGTAGACATTTTCTCATAGCCATGTCGGTATAGATCAAGTATAAAAAGCGTTTCAAGCAATAGTTACGTCCGTTATTTACAACGGGGGAAAAGGGGTCGGCGCATAACCGGCAAAAAGACGGTCGCTGGCGGGGGGCCATCCGGTTTTGTTTCTTTCTCTCGTACTTAGCTAGTGTGCACTATTCGGTCGCTTCGGTCGGTTCTCTAGGTCAGTCTCGGTAATTCTTTCCGGTCAGCCGGTCTCTTGTTCGGATAGGAGTATTCGTTAAAAAAGACTGCGCAATCTACCGAAATTTCAGACTTCTTTAAGATTAGAGTTTGGTTTTATTAACACTAATTCCTCTCTAATCCCCCTATCTATAGGGTGAATTTAAGCATTTATACTTAATAGAAGGGGCATAGTGTATTTGCGACACCCTTCGTAAAACTACGCAGGCTCATCCGTGGAAAGCGCTATGTGACAAATCCCTACCCCACCCGCCCGCCTGCAGGCGAAAAAGGCGGGCCCGTCGGGCCCACCTGAAAAATTGTGGAAAACTTGGACGCTTTTACCGTCTTCCCGCTCCACGGAAGTAGTCAAGCACCTGCTTCCGGAGCACGAAGTCGTACCGGGCCATGATCAGTCCGATCCGCGCCCGGTCCATCCGGTCTTTGGCGATCAGGTAATCGACCGAGGTGCCCACGCCGGCCTTGTAGCGGACTTCGGCGGCGGCATAGGATTCGGCATAGGCGTCGGCCTGCGTCTCGAGGAGCCCGAGCCGGTCTCCCGCGTTGGTCAGGTTGAGCCAGGCGGCCTCTACCTGCTGCCGCAGCTGCTGGGTCACGAGCGCCTCCTGCACCCGGGTGGCCTTCCATTCGATCTCGGCGAGCCGCACCCGGCTTCTCCCCTGCAGCCGGTTGAACAGCGGCACCGTGAGACCCACGCCTACCGTGGTCGAGAAGTTGTTCCGCAACTGGCTGTTGTACGAGAGCTTGCCGCTGCCGTCGCGCGCGGCGCTGGAATAGGCTGTAGCGAGCCCCCCACCTACAGACAGCACCGGGGCGCGGGAACCGCGGGCCGAGAGGATGCCGTGCCGCGCGCTTTCCGTGCGCAGCCCCGCCGCCTTCAGGCTCGGGAACTGCCCCGACGCCTCCTCCAGCACCTGGGCCACCGTGGCGCCGTACGGCTCGCGGAAGGCACTGGTGTCGATCCGGGCTACGGTGAGCCCCGTGTGGTAGGGCTTGTTCAGGAGCTGGGCCAGCACCAGGCGCGCCGTTTCCAGGGCGTTGCGGGCATTGCTGATGGCAAGCTGGTCGGCCATCCACTGCCCTTTCATGTCAGACAGTTCGGAGGGCCGGATGGCGCCCTGCCGGTGCATCAGCTCCAGCCGCTCGTATTGCTGGCGGCTCAATTCGGCCTGGCGCGTCACGGCCTGCAGCAGGTCCTCGTTGATCAGAAGCTGCAGGTAGGCGGTGATCACGTTGATGGCCAGGAAGTCTTTTGCCTGCTGCACCTCGAGGCGTGCGGCCTCCCAGGCAGCAGCCCGCTGCAGCTGCGTCTGGCGGAGGGCGCCGCCGTTGAACAGCACCACCCCCGAATTGAGCTGGTAGTTGGCGAAGTTGAGGCTCTGGTTCACGTACCCGTTGGAGGTAGGGTCGATGCCCCGCCCCTGGTTGAAGGCATGGTACAGATCGCCGGTCAGGTTGGGCAGGCGGGCGCCGCGGGCCTGCTGCAGCTGCACTTCGGCGCTCTCGGCACCTAGGGCGGTGCGGGCCACGTCGAGGTTACGCGCCAGCGCGGTGTCGATGCATTGCTGCAGGGTGAGGGTCTGGGCGCCGGCCAGGCGGGCGGCCAGTACAAATACGATCAGTAGAAATACACGGTGCAGGGTCATACCGGTTGGGATTGCGGTTGGGAAATGGCGGACACGCGCCCGTCGAGGAGGTGGACGATACGCCCGCCCCAGGCGGCGTTGCGCTCGGAGTGCGTGACCTGGATAATGGTGACGCCGTCCTCCTCGTTGAGGCGGCGGAACAGCTGCATGATCTCCTCCCCTTGCTGCGACGACAGGTTGCCCGTGGGCTCGTCGGCCAGCAGGAGGCGCGGGCGGGCCACGATGGCGCGCACGATGCCGACCAGCTGCTGCTGCCCGCCGGAGAGCTGGTGCGGGAAGAGGTCCTTCTTGCCCACGATGCCGAAGCGGTCGAGCAGGTCGGCCACGATGGCCTTCCGCTCGGAGCTTTTGACATCCTGGTACAGCAGCGGCGTCTCGATGTTCTCGTACACGGTGAGCTCGTCGATGAGGTGGTAGGCCTGGAAGATGAAGCCGACGTTCTTCTTATAGAGCTCGTGCCGCTGCTTCTCTTTCAGCCCGAACACGTCGTGGCCGGCGAAGGTGTAGCGGCCCTCGTTGGGCTTGTCGAGCGTGCCGATAATGTTGAGGAGCGTGCTCTTGCCCGAGCCCGACGGGCCCATGATGGAAAGGAACTCGCCCTCCCGCACGTCGAGGTTGATGTCTTTAAGTACGAACGAGGGCCTGCCGCCGACGTCGTACCATTTCGATATATGTTCGAGGGAAATCATCTTTAAATAGGTTTTGAAAGGTTTTGGTGGTTTTGAAAGGTTCTGAAAGGTTGGAGGGCTCAGTAAGGTTCGGGGTGATCAAGGGAGCACGGATTCCCGATTCCCGATTATCGATTGCCGATTCCCGATTCCCGATTGCCGTCCCTACTCCGACCGCAGGCTGCGCACGGGGTTGGCGAGGGCAGCGCGCACGGTTTGCAGGCACACGGTGGCGAGGGCTATGACGATCGTGGCCCCGGCCGCGGCGCCGAACACCCAGAGCGGGATGTCGATGCGGTAGGCGAAGTCCTGCAGCCATTTGGAGAGCATCCACCACGCGAGCGGGAAGCCCCCGAGCGCGGCAAGGCCCACCAGCAGCACGAAATCTTTCGAGAGCAGCGTCACGATGGAGCCCACCTCCGCGCCCAGCACCTTGCGGATGCCGATCTCGCGGGTACGGCGCACCACCACCAGCGTGGCCAGCCCGAAGAGCCCCATGCAGGCGATGAACACCGAGAGCCCCGAGGCCCAGCGCACCACCGTGCCGAGGCGTCCCTCCTGCTCGTAGGCGCTGTTGAGGGCCTCGTCGAGAAAGCGGTATGCAAACTCCTGGTCGCCGGCCACGCGCTTCCAGGCCGCCTGCAGGGCAGCCAGGTGGGCACCGTGGTCGCCGGCGCCAAGGCGCACCGTGAGGCGGGGCCGCGGCGGGGTGGCATAGCTCACGTCCGAAGAAGCCCGGAAGATGCTGTCGGGACGCAGGGCCATCACCGCCGGCCCGATGGCCGTATGCAGCGACTCGAAGTGAAAGTCTTTTACCACGCCGAGGATGCGTTCCCCGTATTTATACGGAAGCTTCGCTCCCACCGGGTCCTTCAGCCCGAAGGCCTTCACGAAGGCCTCGTTCACGAGCACGAAGCCGGAGTCGGCGGGGTTCGTCTTCGAGAAGTTGCGGCCGGCCACGAGCTGCACCCCATGCGCGGCCACGAAGTCGGCGTCCACGGCGTTGAACGAGAAGCTGCGGAAGCGGCCGCCTTCCTCACTGTAGCCCAGCGACATCCAGCCGGCCTCGGCCATCGAGTAGAGCGAGACACTCGTTTGCTGCACGAACGGGAGCTTTTCGAGCTCGACCCGGTAGCGGGCGGCCAGTGCGTTGCCTTCGAGCCGCGGCTGGTTGGTGGGTAATACGACCAATTGCTCCCGGTTGAAGCCAAGGTCCTTGCTGCGCAGGTATTGCAGTTGCCGGCCCACCACCACGGTGCAGATGATCATGACGATGGAAGCCAGGAACTGACCGGTGATCAGCGCCTTGCGAAAGAGCCCCACGTTGCCGCCGGCCTGCAGGCGCCCCTTCAGCACCTGAATGGGCCGGAAGCGCGAAAGCACGAGGGCAGGGTACACGCCCGCGATCAGCGCGATCACGGCGATGATGCCCCCGCACAATGCGAGCGTGGTGGCATCCAGCCGGGGCACCAGCGCGCGGTTGGCGAGTGCGCTGAACGGCTTCAACGCGACCGCCGCCAGGCCTGCGCCTAGCACGAAGGCCATCAGCGTCAGCAGCAGGGCCTCGCCCCAGTATTGCGCGAGCAGCTGCGGGCGCGCGGCACCCAGCACCTTGCGCACACCGACCTCCAGCGCCCGCGTCGCGGAGCGCCCGATGGCGAGGGTCACGAAGTTGATGCAGGCGATGAGCAACACCAGAAGCCCGATGGTGGCGAGGATATAGGCATACTTCGGATCGCTCACCGGCTGGTTGCCCTCCGGCAGGCTGTTGTCGAGGTGAATGTCGGTGAGGCGCTGCAGCCGCACGTTGTACTCGCCCGGCTTGTAGGTGGCCTTCACCAGCGGGTTCAGCACCGAGGCAATACGGGCCTGCACGGGCTCCGGTGTGGCGCCGGGCGGCAACAGGAAGTAGGTTTCCACGGCCACGTTCGACCAGGCCGACGTGCGCGTGTTGGCGCTCCAGAGATGCGGGGCCTGCGCAAAGGAGATCAGCATCTCGAAGCGGATGCTCGACTCCAGCGGCGGGTCTTTCAGCAAGCCTGCCACCGTGAAGAGCACCGTATCCTCGCCCAGCCGCAGCTCCAGTTCCTTGCCCATCGGCGGGGTGGCGCCGAAGAAGCGCTTTGCGGCCGACTGCGTGAGCAGGATCGCCTGCGGCGCATGGAGCGCGCGCGGGTTGCCCTCAACGAAAGGGAAGTCGAACAGGTCGAAGAAGTTGGAGTCGACCATGTTGACGTCGCCGCTCAGCACCGTGGCGCCGTTGCGCACGAAGGGCCGCAGGGCCGCTACGCGGCAGTAGGCTGCCACATCGGGCACGCCTTCCTTCACCACCGGCCCGAGCGGGATCGGCGTGACCGTGTTGGTGAATACCTCGCCCTTGTAGTGCTCCTGCAGCCACGCGCGGTAAATGCGACCGGACTTTTCGTGGAAGCGGTCGAAGCTCCACTCGCTGCGCACGAACAGGGCGAGCAGCAGGCAGCAGGCGATGCCTACCGAGAGCCCGAGCAGGTTCGTGGCCGTATAGCTTTTATGACGCAGCAGGTAGCGAAAGGCGACCTTGAGGTGGTTGCGGAACATGGTACTGTATTTATTCGGTACGAAGAGTCTTGACGGGATTGCCGAGTGCGGCCTTCAGGGTCTGGAAGCTTACGGTAAGCAGCGCCACCAGCAGCACACCGCCGGCAGCAAGGGCGAAGATCCAGGGGCTGAGGCCCACCCGGTAGGGGAAGTCGGCGAGCCAGCGGCTCATGGCCCACCAGGCGACCGGGAAGGCCAGCAGCGTTGCCAGCGCCACGAGGCCTAAAAAGCTGCGCGAAAGCAGTGCGGCCAGGTCGAAGAGCGAGGCGCCCAGCACCTTGCGGATGCCGATCTCCTTCACGCGCTGCTCGGCGGCGTAGGCGGCGAGGCCGAAGAGGCCCATGCAGCCGATGAAGATGGCCATGGCGGTAAAGATCCAGAGCAGGCTCGCCAGCTTTTCCTCGGCCCGGTACATGGCACCAAAGGAATCGTCGAGGAAGGCGGGATCGAGCGGGTCGGGCACGAAGCGGGCCCAGGCGGCCCGCACGTGGGCGAGGGTGCGTTCCATATCGCCGGTGCGCACCTTCACGGCCATCTTATAGTATTCGGGCCAGTATTGCAGCGTGAGCGCGCCCACCTTATCGTGCAGGCTCCGGTAATGAAAGTCCTTCACCACGCCGAGGATGCGGCCCTTCTTGACCGGGCGCGGGTTCTCGTTGCTCCAGGTTTCCCAGTGCAGGGGCTGCCCCACGGCCGCCTGTGCGCTGCCGAAACCGAACTCGCGCGCGGCCGACTCATTGATCAGGAAGCCCTCGGCCCGGTCGGTGGCGATGGCTTTCGAGAAGTCGCGGCCGGCTACGATCCGCAGGCCCAGCGTCTTCACAAAGTCCTCGTCGCCGTTGAACAGCACGGTGGTCTTGCTTTCGCCGCCGTTGCGCAATACGGTAACGGCATCGGTGGCATAGATGTCGCCGGGAAGGCCATAGCCCGCCGTCGCCGACACCACGTCGGGCGAGCGGAGGAGCTCCGCCTTCAGGGCTTCAACATTATGGGCAAAGGAGTCGGGCAGCTGGAAGGTGAGCACCTGCTCTTTCCGGAAGCCCAGCTCCTTTTGCTGGAGGTACTGCACCTGCCGGAAGACGCTGAGGGCGCACACGATGAGCAGGGCCGAAAGCGAGAACTGTATTACTACGAGCCCCTGGCGCAGCAGGCCGAGGCGGCCGGAGCCGCCGTTGCCCTTGCTGCCCTTGAGCACCTGCACGGGGCGGAAGCGCGCGAGCACGAGCGAAGGGTAAAGGCCCGCGAGCACCCCGACGACGACGGCGCCGAGCAACAGACCGAGGCCCAGGAGCGGTGTACGGAAAGGATTGAAAGAAAGCTCCTTCCCGGTGAATTGGTTCAGTGCCGGTAGCACCAGCGCCGTGATCCCCGATGCCAGGAGCACCGCGATAAAAGACAGGAAGACGGTCTCTACCGTAAACTGCGCGAGCAGTTGCCCGCGGCCGGCGCCGACGACCTTGCGCACTCCTACCTCGCGGGCCCGGCGCATCGAGCGTGCCGTGGCCAGGTTCACGAAGTTGAAGCCGGCGATCAGCAATACAAATACGGCGATGAGCGAAAGGGCGTTCACGTAGGTTCCGTTGCCGCGCTCCGCCACCTCGTACTGGAAATCGGCCGAGCCGAGGTGCACGTCGCGCAGGGGCTGCAGGCGGGCCACGTGCCGCTCGTCGGACACCTCGTCGGGGGCGTTCACGAAGGGATCGACGGCCTTACGGAACTTTTCGATAAAGGCGTTGGCATCGGCTCCCGGCCGCAGGCGCAGGTAGGTGAAGAACTGGTTCCAGCCCCAGCGCTGCATCCGCTCCGCGGGCACGTCGAGCGCCGAGAGGGGCAGCAGGTAGCTGAACTTCAGGTGGGTACGCTCCGGCAGCTCCTCCAGCACGCCCGTGACCTGGTAGGGCTCCTTCGAATACAGCACGGTCTGCCCCATCGGGTCGCTGTTGCCGAAGTATTTTTTGGCGAGCTCCGCGCTCAGCACGATGTCGGTGCGGCCATTGAGCGCTGTGGCCGCGTCGCCCTGCCGCAGCGGCAGCGGCAGGATGCGGAAGAAGCTCGAGTCGGCCATAAGGCCGCCCTCTTCGTAGCCCTTTTTGTTGCCGGCCTCCACCAGGTAGCGGCCGTTGACGGCCATCACACGCGCCGTTACTTCGACCTCGGGAAACTGGGCCTGCGCATAGGGACCGAAGGTGGGCGGCATGAGGGCCATGCGGATATTGCCGTCGGGGTCGATGCGGTCGTCGTAGAAGCGGTAGGTGCGGTCGGCGCCCGGAAAGCGGTCGTAGCTGCGCTCGTCCCATACGAAGAGGCCGAGGAGCAGGCAGCCGGCGATGCCGATGGAGAGGCTCGCGATATTGATGGCCGAGAAGCCCTTGTAGCGCAGCAAATTGCGGATGGCGGTAAGCAGATAATTACGGATCATGGGTGTTCATTTTCAGGCGGCGCCCGTATGCAGGCGCCGCCACGCGTGTCGGAAGGGAATTACTCGGTGCGCAGGTTCTTGACGGGGTTGGCCGATGCTGCCCGCAGGGCCTGGAGCGACACGGTGCAGAAGGCGACGAGCGCCGCTACTGCTCCGGCTACCAGGAACACCCACCAGGGCATATCGATGCGGTAGGCGAAGTCCTGCAGCCAGCGGCTCATCACGAACCAGGCTACCGGGAAGGAGATACAGGTGGCCAGCAGCACCGGGCGCAGGAAGTCGCGGCTCAGTAGAAATACGATGCTTCCCGCATCGGCACCCAGCACCTTGCGGATACCGATCTCCTTGATGCGCTGGCTGATGGCGAACACCGACAGGCCAAGCAGCCCGAGGCAGGCGATGAACAGGGCAACGGCAGCAAAGGTCGTAAAGAGCTTTGCCTGGCGCTGCTCCGAGGCATAAAGGGCGGCATAGCTCGCGTCCAGGAAACTGTAGTCGAAGGGCGCCTGCGGCAGGTATTTCTTCCAGGTCGACTCGAGGTGCGCCAGCGCTGCCCGTACGTCGCCCGAGACCTTTATCGAGAGGCGGCCGTAGCCATTACCGGGAGGCGCCTTGGCCAGTACGAGCGGGATGATGCGCTGGTGCAGCGATTCGAAATGGAAGTCGCGCATGACCCCGATCACCGTACCCTGGACGCCGCCGTACTGGAAGACCTGCCCCACGATATCCGCGGGACGTTTGACACCAAGCACCCGGGTAGCGGCTTCGTTGAGCACGAACCCTGTCGAGTCGCTGCCGCGTGCCCGGTCGAAGTTGCGGCCGGCGGCCATCTGCATATTGTATACGGGAATGAAGTCCTCGTCGGCCAGCACATACTTGATGTCGGCGCCGGTGGGCGCGAGCGAGTCGCCGCTGCGGAGCATGGAGCCGCGCGAGTCGAGCAGGCGGCCCGTAGGAATACGGGTAGACCGGGCCACGCCGGTGATGTTGCGGCTCGCCATCAGGTCGTTGCGGAACGCAGCGAAGCGACCATCGAGCCCGCTGTTGTTGAACAGCGTCACCACCTGCTCGCGGTCGTAGCCCAGGTTCTTTTGCTGCAGGTAAGACAGCTGACGGAACACGACGGCCGTGGCGATGATGAGGATGATGGACACCGAGAACTGCAGCACCACCAGCGCCTTGCGGAGCGAGAGGCTGCCGCTGCCCACGCGCAGGAAGCCCTTGAGCACCTGGATCGGCTGGAAGTTGGAGAGGAACAGGGCCGGGTAGATGCCGGCGAGGCCGCCCACGATAAAAGGCACGAGCAGCAACGGCAGCAGGAAGGCCGGACGCAGCAGGGTGGTCACGGAGAGGTCGGTGCCCGCCGTGCGGTTGATCCAGGGCAGCAGCAGCACGGTAGCGGCCACGGCGATGACCGTAGCCAGCAGGGTGATGAGTACCGACTCCATCAGGAACTGGGCGATGAGTTCCTTCCGCTGCGCGCCGATCACCTTGCGCACCCCGATTTCTCGGGCCCGCAGCAGCGAGCGCGCCGTCGACAGGTTCATGTAGTTGATGCAGGCGATGAGCAGGATGAAGAGTGCGATCACCGAGAAGATATATACCCGCTTGATGTCGCCGTTGGGCTCCGCCTCGTCGTCGAGGTGCGAATGCAGGTGAATGTCGGTGAGCGCGCGGAGCGACAGGCGCGAATACTTGGAGGGCTTGATGGAGCCATTGTCGTCGGAGGGCAGGTGACGATCCTGGAAGGCCGGGAACTGGGCCTGCAGGCGCGCTGGGTCGTAGCCCGCGGGCAGTACGAGGTAGGTAAAGAAGGCGTTGTTCCCGAAGTTGGTGCGCAGGTTCTGCTCGCCGTAGATACTGGAGTCGCGCAGCGTGTTGAAGGAGATGAGCGCCGCCGGGTGCAAGTGGGTGTTGGGGGCAAACGCTTTGTATACGCCGGTGACCTTGCAGGGCAGGTTGTTATCGAGCTGTACGAGCTGGTTGAGCGGGTCGGTGTCGCCGAAATATTTCTTTGCCACTTCCTCCGACAGCACCACGCTGAAGGGGTCCTGCAGCGCCTTCGCCGGGTTGCCGCGCAGCAGGGTGAAGTCGAACACCTTGGGCAGGTGCTCGTCGGCGAAATAGACGTTGGGCTCATAGAACATCTTTTCGCCGAAGCGGAAGGCCGTTTGCCCGTTGGGCAGCAGGCGCGTGATGGTCTTGACCTCGGGAAAGTCGTTCTGCACCAGGCCGGCGAACGGAGGCGCCACCGCCGAAAGCTGCAGCGACACCGAACCGTCGTTGAAGTTCAGGAAGGTGCGCTCGAGGCGATAGGTATTCTTTGCCTGCGGGTGCTGGCGGTCGTAGCTCAATTCGTGGGTGATGTAAAGCCCGATGAGCAGGCAGCAGGTAAGGCCCACGGCGAGCCCGAACAGGTTGATGCCGGAGGTGAGCTTGTGGCGCATCAGGTTGCGCCAGGCGATCTTCAGGTAATTGCGGAGCATGGGAGGTGGTTTCTTTAGTGGGAGATGCATGAAAGGAGCCGGCAATCGGCAATCGGGAATCGGCAATGACTTCCCGTTGTATAAGGTTCGGCAAAAAGCAATCAGTGCAGGAGTGCAGCACAATCTGATCTTTCCCGATTCCCGATTGCCGATTCCCGATTTCCGGTCACACCATCAAATTCTCGAGCACGGCCTGGCCGTCGAGCATGCGGATGATGCGGTGGCTGTAGCGGGCGTCGTGCTCGGAGTGCGTCACCATTACGATGGTGGTGCCTTGCTCGTTGAGGTCGGTGAGCAGCTGCATCACCTCGTTGCCGTTGGACGAGTCGAGGTTGCCCGTGGGCTCGTCGGCGAGAATCAGCTTCGGGTTGTTGACCACGGCGCGGGCCACGGCCACGCGCTGCTGCTGACCACCGGAGAGTTGCTGCGGGTAGTGGTTGCGGCGGTGCATGATCTGCATCTTGTCGAGCACGTCTTCCACGCGCTTCTTGCGCTCGCCGCCTTTTACACCCAGGTAGATGAGTGGGAGCTCCACGTTCTCGAACACCGACAGCTCGTCGATGAGGTTGAAGTTCTGGAACACGAAGCCGATGTTGCGCTTGCGCAGCTCGGCGCGCTTGCGCTCGTTGAAGTGCGCCACCTCCGTTCCGTTGAACAGGAAGGAGCCGGAATCGGGATCGTCGAGCAGGCCGAGGATGTTGAGCAGCGTACTCTTGCCGCAGCCCGAGGGGCCCATCACCGAAATGAATTCTCCTTCCTTCACCTCGAAGGAAAGCTTGTTGAGGGCGACGGTCTCCACGTCTTCGGTGCGGTAGATCTTTTCGAGGTCTTTGATCTTGATCATGTTTGAAGTTTTGAGGATCGGCTTCCGGCGGTCAGCGGGGGCTTCGGCGGTCAGCGTTGGTATCGTTTATAAAAAATTGCTAGTAGAAAGAAAGCGTGATCGGGTTCAGCGGGCATCCGACATCGGCGGCACCAGGCTCCGCCGGTGGCTCTACGCGCGAACGGCCGCAGGTGGCGCAACTCAGGAGGCAGAACAGCAGCAATACCTTCATGGCGTTGGTTTGGCGCGGAGGGCCCGCGGTTACTTTTTGATTGTGAGCTCCTGCATGTTGGTGTAGGTCTCGTAGCTCGAGGTGATCACCTTGTCGCCCGGCTTAAGTCCGCTCATCACCTCGTAATAATCGGGGTTCTGCCGGCCCAGCTGCACGTCCACCTTGTAGGCGGTGCTGCCGTCGGGGCTCACGCGGAATACCCAGTTGCCGCCGGATTGCTGGTAGAAGCCGCCCTTCGGAAGGAGCAGCGCCTGCGTCTCGTCGCTCAGTGCAAGGCGGATCTGCAGCGTCTGTCCGCGGCGGATGCCGTCGGGCACGGCGCCCTCGAAGCGCATGTCTACCTGGAAGCGGTTGTTGGCCACCTGGGTATAGATCTTGGTGATCGTGAGGGTGTAGGTCTTGCCGGCCAGGGTGGCCTCGCCCTGCAGCCCGTTGAACACGCGCGGCAGGTAGTGCTCGTCGATGTCCACGCGCACTTTGTAGCCGTTGAGCACATCGATCTGGCCGAGGCGCTCGCCCTTGTTCTTGCTCTGCCCGATCTCGGCTTCGAGCGAGGTCAGCTGACCGTCGACCGGGGCACGCACGATGAGGTCGCCCACCTTGCGCTTCATCACGTCGAGGGCCGTGGCGGCGCCGCGGAAGGAGGTCTGCGCCTGCGCTACCTGCTGGGCGTTGGAGGTCTTGTCCTGCGCGAGTATCTGCTCGGTGAGCTTTTTCTTTTCGAGCTGGTACTGGTAGTTGTTCTCCGACTGTTTGAACTCCTGGAGCCCGATGGCCTTTTGCTCGTACAGCGTTTTATTCAGCTCGTACACGCGCTTTGCTTCCTTGAGGGTGCTCTCCACGTCGGTCATCTGGTTCAGCTTGGTAGTGGTGTTCTGCTGCGCGGCGTTGCGGGCAATCTGCATCTGCGTGATCAGGTTATACACCGATGTCTGCTGGTTCACGAGGCTCAGCTCGAGGTCGGTGTTGGAGAGGCGCAGAATGGGCTGGCCCTTGCGCACCACGGCGCCGTCCTCCACGAGCTTCTCCTCCACCCTTCCGCCTTCCACCGCATCGAGGTAGATGGTGGTGAGCGGCATGATGACGCCATTGACGGGGATGAACTCCTGGAAGGCGCCTTGCTTCACCTCGGATACGGTGATGCGCTCGCTTTGCACATTCAGTTTGCTGCCGCCGCCGCCCAGGGCGAAGGAGGCGGTGATGAGGCCGATGAGGGCAACGACCCCGGCAATGGCCAGGATCCGCTTTTTCGTCCATGTCTTCTTTTCGATCTTACGGTCCACGTGGTTGCTGTTTTGGTGGTGTCCGGCAGGCGCCGGTACGGGTTCAGTGTCGAACACTTTGTAAGGAAAGGAATGCCAGAATTAAAAAGCGCTGATTTTCAAACGATTACAACCCGGCCGTTGGAAGCAACTGTACGCTTCCGCACAAAAAGTGTCCGGATCCGTACAGTGACGTGATGAGCGGCGCGCCTGCCGCCCCTCATTATCAGGCAGTTACAGGACCGGCATAATTCTTAGTTTCGTATGACCAACTGCTTACATGCATACGCTCATCCCCCGATTTGCCTTCGATGAAGAAAAGTTCGACCTGTGGCCACTCTACGGGGTCATCAAGGAGCACTACCCGCTGGGTACCTTCCTCGACGGCCCGGCACCGGCCACCGCTCCGGAAAGCGCGAAGCTCGAGGCAGCGATGGCGCCGTTGTACAACCGGCGGCAATACAGCAAGCTTTTGGCTGAAATCATGAAAAACGTCCGGGCAGCAATAAAGCGAAGGGTGTACGGCACCACGTACGGCTACTCGCCCAGCATCAGCATTTGCGCCGTACTGGCCACGCAGCGCACCGGCAACCTCACCCGCACCAAGGAGCTTCATATGAGTGTAAGCCTGATCGGGCCATACTACACGATCGTAGGCTTCGACCATTCGGTGATCACCTGGCCGGAAGAAAAGGTTGCTGTTACAAACTGTATGGTGGTGAGTCCGTTTGCCGAATACGAAGACGGCTTCCGGGCCCTGATGCGCGCCGCGGAAAGCACCTATCCCGGGTTTCGTTTTGTGCCCTATTATATCTACTGTATGGAGATCGCAGGTTTGCGCGTGCGCATGAGCGACGGTGAACACAACAAGGTGTACCATGCGCTGTTCCACCTGTACCCCGACATCACAGCCGCTCCCGTTGGCGACAAGGCATTCGGCCTTGAAAGCTGGATCCGCGCCGGGTATGCCGATACCGGTGAGCGCTGGGTGAGCTATCCGCCCGCACCGCCTTTTCCCGAACCGACAGCTGATCGCAATCCCCAATAATAACTGCTTATGTCCCTGAAAAATGCCTCCGTGCTGGTGATCGATGATGACGTGGACGTGCTCACGGCCGTGCGCCTCCTGCTGAAGCCCGAAGTGAAGAGCATCACGATCGAAAAGAATCCCGAAGAGATCCGCCACCACCTGTCGAAGCAGGAGTACGACCTCATCCTGCTCGACATGAACTTCAACTCCTCCATCAATACCGGGAATGAAGGCATCTACTGGCTGAAGAAGATCAAGGAGGAATACCGCTCCGGGGCGGCGGTGATCATGATCACCGCCTATGGCGCCATCGACCTGGCCATCCGCTCGCTCAAGGAAGGCGCCTTCGACTTCATGGTTAAGCCCTGGCACAACGAGCGGCTGCTCGAAACGCTGCGCGAGGCCATGGACCGGCGCTCGTCGGAGCGCGGGCCCCGTAAGAATACGGGCGCTACCCCCTTCGAAAGCGAGCTGCTCGGCGCCTCCGACGTGATGCAGGACATCTTTTACAAGATCCAGAAGGTGGCGCCCACCGACGCCAACATCCTCATTCTCGGCGAGAACGGCACCGGCAAGGAACTCATCGCCCGCGCCATCCACCAGTGCTCGCTCCGCGCGCAACGCCCCTTTGTTAAAGTGGACGTAGGCGCGCTCACCGAATCGCTGTTCGAAAGCGAACTATTCGGCCACCGCAAGGGCGCCTTCACCGACGCGCGCGAAGACCGCCGCGGCCGCTTCGAGGAAGCCCACACCGGCACGCTGTTCCTCGACGAGATCGGCAACATCCCGCTGCACCTGCAGGCCAAGCTCCTGAGCGTGCTCCAGAACCGGCAGGTAACGCGGCTCGGCTCCAACGAGGCGATCCCCGTCGACATCCGCCTCGTGTGCGCTACCAACTGCCCGCTTAGCGAACTCGCCAACGAGGCGCATTTCCGCAAAGACCTTGTGTACCGCATAAATACGGTGGAGATCACGGTGCCGCCGCTGCGGCATCGGGGGAGCGACATAGGGCTGCTTGCCCGTCATTTCATCCGCACCTATTGCGCCAAGTACCTGAAGCCGGTGCTGGAGCTCGACGAGACCGGGGAGGAGAAGCTGCGGGCCTATCCCTTCCCAGGTAACGTGCGCGAGCTGCAGTACGCCATCGAGCGGGCCGTGATCATGGCCGAAGGGCCGGTGCTCTCCGCGCGCGACCTCCTCTTCTCCCCCATCGAGACGGCCCTGCCCGCCGGCACCGACGATACCCACCTCGGCAACCTCGAGAAGAATACGATCCTGCGGGTGATCGAGAAACACAACGGAAATATCTCCAAAGCCGCCCGTGACCTCGGCATCACGCGCACGGCACTCTACCGCCGCCTCAACAAGTATGACCTTTAGCCAATACCCGGCGCGCATCCTCCTGCGCACCCTGCTGCTCTTCGTGTCGCTGCTGGCAGCCGCCGTTGCGCTGGCAAAGGGGCTTTTTATCCTGGCAGCCCTGATCGCGCCGCTCATCGCCTGGCAGCTCTGGGAGTTTGTGCGCTACCAGGCCAAGACCCGCGAGGAGCTCGACCAGTTCATCGAATCGATCCACTACCGCGACTTCTCGCGCCAGTTCGACGTGCGTCATGCGCCCGCCGACCTGCAGTCGCTTCGCCGCGGCTTCAACGAGATCACGTCGGCCTTCAAGGTCATCTCGAAAGAGAAGGAGACCCAGTACCAGTACCTGCAGAAGATCCTGGAGCTCGTGGACACGGGCATCCTCTCCTACGAGCTCGACTCGGGCGACGTGGTGTGGATGAACGACGCGTTGCGCCGTATGCTCCAGCTTCCCTACCTGCGCAACATCACCTCGCTGGGCCGCCGCGACGCGTCACTGGCGGAGGAGGTCACAGCGATCCGCCCCGGCGAGGTCCGCATCGTTACGGCCCACCTCGAGCGCGGGCGCTTCCGGCTCCTCCTTTCCGCCACGCTGTTTCAGACAGAGGGCAAGCGCTATAAGCTCATCGCCTTCCAGAATGCCAATGAGGCCCTCGACGAAACCGAGTCGAAGGCCTGGGAAAAGCTGCTTTCGGTGCTTACGCACGAGATCATGAACTCGATTGCCCCGATCTCGTCGCTGGCAGAGACCCTGAAGCATCGGCTGCAGCAGAAAGACGACAGTATTTTCGAAGACCTCGAGCTCGGCATCGATACGATCCGGAGGCGCAGCGAGGGCCTCCTGCAGTTTGCCGAGACCTACCGCCACCTCAACCGCATCACCACGCTCAACCGCCGGCACGTATATCTACGGGAGCTCTTCGGTAATCTGCACGGGCTCATGCAGCCCACCTTCGAGCAAAAGGGCATCGAGCTCGAGATCATCCTCCGCGACCCCGAGCTGGCCCTGGAGGCCGATGCCAGCCTGCTGGAGCAGGTGCTCATCAACCTCTTGGTGAACGCCATCGAGGCGGTGAAGGAGCGGCCCGCGCCGCGGATCGTGCTTTCGGCAGAGCCCACCGCTAACGGCAGGGTGCAACTCCGGCTCGCCGACAACGGGCCCGGCATCCCGGAAGAGATCCTCGACAAGATCTTCGTGCCCTTCTTCAGCACGCGTAAGACCGGCTCCGGCATCGGGCTGAGCCTCTGCAAGCAGATCGTGCTGCTCCATAAAGGCACCATCCAGGTACAGTCGGTGCCCGGCACCGGCACGGCCTTCCTGATCACGCTGGATAAGGGAGGCAATACAGAACAGGGAACCGGGAACAAAGAACAAGGAATAAAGAACCGGGAATAGAGAACAGGGAACGGCACACTATGCCGGCGCTACTTTAGCTCGATCGGTAAGACGCATTGTAAAGACGCATCCATATGCGTCTCAGGGAGCGGGAAGCGGGACCAGCATTCTGAGGCAGGCGCAAAAAAATGCGGTTCCCGAGGGAACCGCTGTGTTTAGGATAGGTTAGCAACCGTTCCGCTAAGTACGGAACCAAATAAGGTTGAAGAAGCGGCCGTCCCATTCATCACTTACCGCCGAAACACACACGCGGCCTGCATCTTCGAGTATATACTATCGAAGGATTATGCCAGTTTTTAACGAAAGAAGCCCCCGAAGGGGCATTTAAAAAGGGTGTATCCACCTTTTCCCGAATTGACCTCGCGCGTCCTCATTTTGTTCAGGGGAATTGAGACGTATGCATCACGGGAGTCCACAAAAAGGGGGTGTACAAGTAGAATTACGGCCCCAGGACCACACTTAACAGCCCAGCAGGCCGTCGAGGGAGATCGCATCGAGGTAGGGATCCAGGTGCTTCGGATCGCGGAAGGAAGCAACGCGGAGCACCACGTTGAAATGGCTGTGCTGGATCACCTCCACATAGTTGCCGTCGAGCTCGTAGAGGCGGAAGCGATGAAAGCCCTCGCGGCGCTCGGCGAGGAACACGCCCTGCTCCCAGACGGGCAGGATGGGCGCATTATTATCGAAAGAGGTGGGGTTGTTCATAGCGGATATTTTGGAACGACGAATATCCGAAGCCGGGTGGACGAAGAAAAGCCAAAATAGGCAGGGCGCGGGTTTTGGGCGTCGGGAACCGGATGCCCGTCGCCGGCTCCAGCGCGCGTCCGGCTGTTGAGGCGCCTATTTACCCGGTTCATGACCGGAATTTACCAATCCGGCGCCCTGCGGCCCCCTATTCCCCAGAAACACAATAACTTGTACCCCCGTACATGAGCTTGCGTATCCTGAGCATACCGCGCTATACCGGCAAGGACGGCAGCATTCTTCTTGCAAGCATGCTGCCCCTTGCGCTGCTGCTGAACTTCTTCCTGTTCGGCCCCCGCTACGTGGCGCGACCCGGTTCCTTCCTCGCTGCCACCGGGATCACCTTTGCGGTGCTCGGCGCCGCCTACCTCTACTTTACGCATGTGGCCCTGCTGCTCGCGCACCGCTTTCCCGGGTCAAAGCGCACCACGCGCCGCCTGCTGATCGTCCTTTTCATCTTCCTGCTTTCCGATTTCGTGATCCTCTCCCTGCTGCTGCGGGGCTACGACTACGCCGGATTCCTCAACTACCGCTACCAGGAATACGACCTCGTGATCGTGTTCTGCTTCTGCGCCATCCTCACGGTCTTCCTCACCTTCCTCAACGAAGGCATTGCGCGCTATGCCTCCTATCGCCGCACACTGCGCGAAACGGAAGAGCTGCGCCAGGCCTATATGCAGAGCCAGCTGCTCGGCCTTAAAAGCCAGGTCAACCCGCACTTCCTGTTCAACTCGCTCAATACGCTCTCCTCGCTCATCTCCGACGAGCAGGATGCTGCGGCCGAGCGCTTCCTCGACGAGCTCAGCAAGGTGTACCGCTACCTCCTCCGCAACAACGAGGACTACCTCGTGGTGCTGCAGCAGGAGCTGTCCTTTCTCCGCTCCTACGCCTACCTCCTCCGCGAGCGGCATGGCGCTGCCTTTCAGCTCACCATCGCCGACACCGACGACGTGGCCGATCTGCAGGTGCCGCCGCTGACGTTGCAGTTCATCCTGGAAGACATCCTGGAGCAGAACTCCTTCAGCCGCGAGGCCCCGCTACTGATCTCGGTATGCAGCATGGGCAAGGCCCTGGTGCTCGCGCACAACCGGCAGGAGCGCCACGCCTCCGGCCGCGAGCTTACCGGCGAGGCCGGGCTCGAGAACCTGCGTGCCAAGTACCGCCTGCTCGCCGGCAAGGACCTCCTCATCGAGGAGCAGGGCAGCGAGCGCCATATCATCATTCCCCTCATTGAAGCCGAAGCCGCCGTATGGAGCCCCACCGCATGACCTGGACGCGCCCGAACCGTACGGAGTGGCTTTCGTTCCTGATCGCCATGCCCTTCCTGTCGATCATGGTCAACAGCATTCTCTTCGGGTCGCAACTGCTGCACAACCTGTCGGTGTGGCTCATCTCGGTGCCCCTCGTGTACGCCGGTGGCTTTGTGGGCTGGTATGTGCTCATCCTCGTGATGCACTGGCTGCGGCAACGCTACCCGCTCGTGTCGCAAACGGTAAAGCGCCTCGGGGTGCTGGCGGTGGCCCACCTCGGGATCACTACGGTCGGCTTCCTGCTGCTCTTTCACGGCTACGACGCCCTCGGCATCCTGGGCTTCCGGTTTCACCAGGGCAATTTCATCTTCGCACTCGTGATGGGGCTTGCCCTCATCATGATGGCGACGGCGCTCTGGGAGTCGGACTATTTCTTCTTCCAGCTCAAAAGCACCCTGAAGGAAAAGGAGCTCCTCGAGCAGCTGCACCTGCAGCAGGAGTTCAATACGCTGAAGAGCCAGGTCAACCCGCACTTCCTGTTCAACTGCTTCAATACGCTCTCCTCGCTCATCTCCGAAGACCGCAAGGGCGCCGAGGCCTTCCTCAACGAGCTCAGTCATGTGTACCGGTACCTGCTGAAGAACAACCAGGACGGCCTCAGCACGCTGCGCACGGAGCTGCGCTTCATCGAATCGTACTTCCGCCTGCTGCAGACGCGGCACGGCGCCTCGGTGCAGCTCCGCGTGGAGGTCGACCGCAAGTACGAGGCCTACCTCCTGCCCTCGCTGAGCCTGCAGCTGCTGGTGGAGAATGCCGTCAAGCACAACATCCTCTCGCGCGACCAGCCGCTCGTGATCGACATCTTCACCACCGCCGGCAACCGCCTCGTGGTCAACAACAACCTGCAGCGCCGCAACGCGCAGAAGTTCTCCAACAAGGTCGGCCTCAAAAACATCGAGCACAAGTACCAATTGCTGAACCAGCCCGGATTTCATATCTTGGAAGACGAGAAGAACTTCTGCGTCGTACTGCCCCTTATCTGGAGCAAGAGCATGGATAAAACTTTTATTCCCACAACTACTGCCAACACACTTTAAAACCTTCGCTTATGAATATCCTGATCGTTGAAGACGAAGAGCTCGCCATCAAAAAACTCAAAAAGACCCTTGCCTCCGTGGACGAAAGCGCCGTGGTGGTGGGCGAGTCGGACAGCATCAAGGGCACCGTCACCTGGCTCGAGGCCAACCCCGCGCCCGACCTTATTCTCATGGACATCGAGCTTGCCGACGGACAGAGCTTCGAGATCTTCAACCACACGCCGGTGAAGAGCCCCGTCATCTTCATCACCTCCTACGACGAGTACGCCCTGAAGGCCTTCAAGGTGAACTCGATCGACTACCTGCTGAAGCCGGTGCAGAAAGAGGACCTGCAGCAGGCCCTTGAAAAGTTCCGCCAGGTGCGCGGCTTCTACAAGCAATCCGAGTCGGAGGCCCCAAAGCTCTCGATCGAGGAGATCGTAAAGGAGCTGCAGCAAAAGCTACAGACGAAGGACTACCGCAAGCGCTTCCTCGTGAAGCTCGGTCAGAAGCTCGTGTCGATCGAGGTGGACGACATCGCCTATTTCTTCTCCGACGGCCGCCTCAACTTCTTCAAGACCTTCGACAACCGCAAGTTCGTGGTGGATTATACGATGGACGAATTAGGCGACATGCTGCGCCCCGATTCCTTCTTCCGCATCTCCCGCTCCTTCCTCGTGTCGGTCAGCAGCGTGCACCAGATCCACGACTACTTCGGCAACCGCCTCCTCCTCGAGCTGAAGCCCGAGGTCGACAAGGAAGCCATCGTGAGCCGCGAGAAAGTATCGGAGTTCAAAACCTGGCTGGGGAAATAGATCGGACCCGGCCCCCTGTCCCCCGAAGGGGGAACTTAGGTGGACTATTCATTTATTGCTCTGACTTGTCTCAAAGTTGTTTATACGAAAGCCCCGACACCGTCGGGGCTTTCTACATCAACGAACAAATGAGCAATAGAATACATGAGCATATGAACATTCGAGGGCAGTTAAGAGGGCGAAGAAAAAAACTTCACTCTTCACTACATCTTCCCTTCCTTCATGTATTCATTTGCTCATGTATTCTATTGCTCAAGTATTCTTCTTCAAACAACAAGGGAAGCTTGAACCTGTAAGTACAACTCCGGCCTAAGTCCCCCTCTGGGGACAGGGGTGCCGCCGCACCAGAAGTACAGTTGAATTCAGTAAAGAATATTCGACCTAAAACAGATCTGAGATCCAAGATCACACATCTGAGATCGTCACAAGGGTACCCGCAATACCACGGACAGGCTGCTCCTGTCGGGCGTGATCTCGAGCAGGCCGCCCATGGACTGGACGCGCTTGCCGATGGCGGCGTGGAAGCGGTTGCGGAAGTCGGGCACTTCTTCCTCGCAGGCGGTAATGATCTCCACCAGCAGAGTCGAGCGTTTCAGCTTCAGGTTGATGAACACCTGGTCGCAGATGACATGCTGGAGCAGGAACTGGAGCGTTTCCTTGTAAAAGAAAAAGAGCTCGTGGCGCAGGACCATGCTCAGCTCCAGTTGCTCGATCTTGCGGTCCACGATGAGGTCGATATCCATCGTGTGGTTGCTCTTGATGCCGTCGGTGAACTCGCGGATGCGCATCAGCGTGCGCTCCATCGAATCGTTCTTGGGGTCGATGCTCCAGAGTACGTCGTCCATCGCTTCCATCATGTTGTGGCTCTTGCGGGAGATCTGGTCGATGAAGGCCTTCGACTGCTCCACGTTGGTGCCGGCGCGGATCTTGGCGATCTCGGAGAGCACGTGAATGTCGCTGAGCGTCGTTTCCACTTCCTGGTGCAGGTTGCCCGCGATCTGGGTGCGCACCTGCTGCAGCGAGCGGAGGCGGCGCAGGCGCTCGCGGTCGATGATGTAGAGGCCAAAGGCGCCGATGAGGATCATAAGCCCGTAGAACCACCAGGTTTGCCACACCGGTGGCCGCACGCGGATCGGGATCGAGAAGGCCGCGGTGCTCGTGAGGCCGTCGGCGTCCTCGCTCTTTACCTGGAAGGTATAGTGACCCGGCGGCAGGTAATTATAGATCGCGCGGTTGTCGTTTTCGAGGTGCAGCCACTCCTTGTCGAGGCCTTCAAGCTTGTAGAAATAATGGAATTTCTTCTGCCGGATATAGGTGAGTCCGCTAAACTCGAACGTGAGCGCGTTGCGGTCGTAGCGCAGCATCAGCGAGCCTTCCTGCGCCAGCGAGTCAAGTGGCAGCGGCTCGCCCTGCAGCGTCATGCCGGTGATCACCGGCGGTGGCGGCGGGGTTGTTTGCGAGAAGCGCTTCGGGTCGAACATCAGCATGTTGTGGGCTGTGTAAAAGATGATGCGCCCGCTCGAAAGGCGCTCCACGCCGGCGGTGATGAAGTTGTCGTGGATCATGCCGTCGCGGCGGTCGTAGAACACCGCGGTGCGCTTCTTCAGGTTGAGGCGGCAGAGACCGTTGTTGAGCCCGATCCAGACGATGTCCTGGAAGTCGCGCTGCAGCGACATCGCATTGTCGGAAGGAAGGCCGTCGGCACTGCTGAAAAAGGTGACGGCGCCCGTGCGCAGGTTCACGATGTTGACGGCGCCCGCGGTAGCGAGCAGGGTCGTATCGTTGAACTGTGTCATGTCGGTGACCTCGTTGCTGAACAGCCGGAAGCCCTCTGGCCCTTCGGCATGCCACTCCTGCACCACGCGGCCCGACACGGGGTGGATCTTATAGAGCCCGCGCTTTTCGCCCGCGACCCAGAGATAGCCGTGGCGGTCGAGGTGGATCTTGTTGACGGGGCCCGTGCGCATGATCGGAATGTAGCCCTTCGCGGGATCGCCGCCGGAGAGGTGAATGTCCCACTTCAACACGCGGCCGTCGTGCAGGCCGATCCACATATTGCCCTCGTAGTCGGATACCACCTGCCGCACGGTAACACCCCGCAGGATGGCCGGCTTGTAATGCCGTGCGGCTTTGCTCGTTTGATTATACACGATGAGGCCACCGGGTTGCAGGCCCATCCACACCTCGCGCGTACGGCGATTGATGCCCATATCCCAGTATGAAGGCAGCTTCAGCGCAGCGAGGTCGGGCGGCAGGGGCAGCGGGTTGAAGTCCTTGTCGAAATAGAAGATGCCCTTCGACCAGGTGCCCACGAAGAAGGAGGAGTCGGTAAGCTGGCACAGCACCATCACGGGTGCTTCCACGGGGTCGCCGCCGGGGCGCACGAGGCTGTAGGTATTGAACAGCTGGGCGTCGGGGTTGAAGAGGTAGAGGCCGTTGTCGGTGCCGAGCCAGAGGTTGCGCTCCGCGTCTTCGTAGGCCGTATACATACGGTCGAAGCGGAGGCCCTGCTCGTTCTGCACATTGTGCGAAGATACCTGCTGGAACGGGCGCGCGCCATCGGTCCACTCCCCCAGGAAGGGGCTGCCATACACCCACATCCGCCCTGAGCGCTGGCGCAGGAAGCCCGTCACCTCGTGGTAGCCGAGCGGCATCTCCGACGAGAGCACGTGGCTCGACTTCTGGCCCGTACGCTTGTCCATCCGCACCACCACGGGATTGCCGACGTTCAGCAGCCAGTACCAGTAATAGAGATACTGCTCGGTGACATATACCTGGTATACCCGCACCTGCCCGCCGGCGGCCTCGATGTGGGGATCCTTGCCGGGATTGTTTCCATACAGGTTATAGTGGCCGGTACGCGGATGGTACGTGGTGAGCCCGGTGTCGGAGGCCATCCAGTACTTGCGTTCCCAGGGGTCCCAGGCCATCATGGTCGTGCCGCGACCCGATTTCAGGAAGGGCATATTGTCGACGCTGCGGAACGAGAAGGAGGCGCTGTCGAAGCGATAGAGCGGCCCGAAGGCTTCGTGGAGCAGCAGCTGGCCGCCGTCGCCTTCGAAGAGGTATTTGTTGGCGAAGGTGCTGTGCGTGCGTGCGGGCAGCACCCGGGCCTCGCGGTAGCGGAAACGGCGGGTATCGAGCAGGGCCACGCGGTTGTTGGTGCCGAGGATCCAGATGCGGCCGCGCGCATCGCGCCAGAGCGCCTCCACCTTGTCGATAAGGCCATCGCGCGACGACTCGGGATGGATCTGCGCTTTCAGGAACACGTTGCCGTCGTAGCGCTGCAGGCCGTTCTTGGTGGCCACCCAGATAAAGCGGTCGGCATCCTGGACGATGCTGGTGATGAAGTTGGAGCCGAGGCCCTGCGCCGTGGTGAAATGCTGAAAGGAATACTGGCGGGTACGCTGCGCCCGGAGGCCGGCGATGCCGCACAGGAGCAACAACAGGAGCAGTAGGAAGGGACGGCGCACGCAGTTCGGAATTTCGGTAGGTCAAAGGTAGGTCCTCCGGCGATACCGGCACCCGTGAAGCTCAGCTTTTCGCCGATGGCGGAGATCGCATCGATAAAGACCGGCCGATCGTCTCCTGCCCTTAGTTGGGGTGCCTTCCGGGATGTTGAAATGATCGGCCGCACGCCGTCGGCCGTAGCCTATGGCGGGGAAGCCGGGGCGGCCCCGGCGCGCCCCCGATGCTTCGGGAGACGCAACGACGCGACGATGAAATGCAACGAGGAACTCTCGGCGGATTGCTACTTCGCTGCGTCGCCGCGCCGCTGTGCCGCCGTGTGAAACAGGCTGCTTGCGGCCTTGCCGGCCCGTCAGCTAAGCTAAACAGGCTTTTAGGCACGGCCGATTTTTACAGAGAGAAGCCACCAACCGGTCCGTAGAAACACAGTTCCTGTACTCCTGTAAACGCAACGCTTCCATTGTTACATGCGCACTTCCCGAACCATGTTCCAACAACGACAACGGCCCGGTAACGCCTTCCCGCAATTCATGCACGGAGCCGCTCAATTCACGCGCGGCGGCGGAGGAAAACACGTCAAAACCCGCGCTGGAAGCGGCCCACAGCCCATTCCTCTTTTTCACCGGTTCATGCACGCGGGCCTTGCCGCCGCCCTCCCGCCGCTGCATTTTTGTGCAACGAAACCAAGACCTCAGCAACCTATTGAATCCACCACCGAAGTCCAATATCCTATAAAGCCAAACCCGGAACCTCATGCCACGCGTCAATATCTTCACCCTCATTCACAAAGGCCTGCGTACACTGTTGTACGAGACGGCCAGCTGCCTGCAACAAACGGACTTCACCCACGACGCCGAAACGGAAGCCGCCCTCGATCACCTGCGCGAAGCCTTGTTCCTTTTCGAAGAGCATGCCCGCCACGAGGACATGCACATCCTGCCTGCCGTTGCCGCCTATGAGCCCTCGGTGGCCGACTGCTTCGGGCAGGAGCACGACACCGACGCGCAGCTCGCCGCGGAGCTCAGCGCCACAGCCGACACCTTCTTCCTGCTGCCCGACGCGGCCGCACGAACCGAAGCAGGCACTGCGCTCAACGTTGCGTTCGCGGAGTTCGTTGTCTTCAACCTGAAGCACATGGCGTGCGAGGAGCGCCTGCTCAACGAGCTGCTGTGGCGTTACTACAGCGACACCGAGATCCTCGCCATCCAGCAGCGCATCGTGCTCAGCCAGGAGCCCTGGACCGCCGACCTGTATTGGCGCTGGATGCTGCAGGGCAACAACCATCCCGACACCCTCCGGTGGTTCCGCGCCGTTGCCGCTCTTGCTCCCGCCGCCGTGCTGGAGCAGCTGCTGCGGAAAGCCGCCACCGTGCTGCCGCCCACACGGGCCGTGGCGCTTCACCAGGCACTGGCCGCTGCGCCGGTAGCCGCATAACCCTACTCCAAAACCACGAACATGAAAAAGACCTTACTCAGCCTCGGCGCTATCGCTTTCGTAACGCTCGGTGCCCTCGTAGCCTGCAATGCCGATCAAAAGCCTTCTGAAAAGACCGAAGGGCTCGTAGTGGCCGGCGCCACGACGCCCAGCGCCGACGAAATGATCGCCCGCGGCCGCTACCTCGTCACCATCATGGGCTGCGGCGACTGCCACACTCCCAAGATCATGACGGCCCAGGGGCCGGCTCCCGACACGGCGCACCTGCTCGGCGGTCACCCGGCGCAGCTGTCGGTGCCGGCGCCCAACCAGGAAGCCCTCAAATCCTGGGTGCTCTTCTCCCCCACCCTCACCGCCTACGCCGGTCCCTGGGGCGTTTCGTATGCCGCCAATATCTCGTCCGACGAATCGGGCATCGGCAACTGGAGCGAAGAGCAGTTCTTCCGCGCCATGCGCGAAGGCAAGTACAAGGGTCTGCCGAATGGCCGCCCGCTGTTGCCGCCCATGCCCTGGCAGCAGTTTGCACAGGCCACCGACGAGGACCTGCGCGCCATCTTCAGCTTCCTGAAGTCGACGCAGCCCGTAGCCAACGTAGTGCCCGCCGCCGCGCCGCCCACAGCCGCCAAATAAGTAGAAATACAATACACCCTTTCCTGTATGAGAAACCAATTTTCTTCGCTCAAAAGCCTGAAGCCCGGCACGAAGGTGCTCTTTGCCTGCGTGCCGGCCGATGGCCACTTCAACCCGCTCACCGGGCTTGCGCGCTACCTCGCCAACCGTGGCTGCGACGTGCGCTGGTACACCTCGGTGCACTATGCGCCCAAGCTGCGGGCGCTCGGCATCCCGCATTACCCGCTGCATGCGGCCTTCGACATCGCCGCTTCGCAAAACCCCGAGGAGCTGTTTCCCGAGCGGGCGCAGCACCGCTCGCAGCTGAAGAAGCTGGTCTTCGACCTGATCCACGTGTTCACGCTGCGGGCACCGGAGTATTACGACGACCTGAAGGCGATCCGCACCGACTTCGAATTCGAGGCCCTGGTCTGTGACATCACTTTCGGTGCCATTCCCTTCGTCACCGACAAGATGGGCATTCCCTGCTTCGCGATGGGCATCATCCCGCTCACCGAAACCTCGCGCGACCTGCCGCCCGCTGGCCTCGGGCTTACGCCCTCGGCCTCGTTCCTCGGTCGCCGCCGGCAGGACGTCATGCGCTTCGTGGCCGACAACTTCCTGTTCGCAAAGCCGAACAAGGTGCTGCGCCACCTGCTTGCCCGGCACGGCATCAGCGCGCCCGGCTCCAACATCTTCGACATCATGACCCGCAAGGCTACCCTCGTTTTCCAGAGCGGCACCCCGGGCTTTGAATACCGCCGCTCCGACATGGGCCGCAACATCCGCTTCGTAGGCGCGCTCCTGCCGCACCGCAGCGAAAGCGTACGCACGCCCTGGTTCGACGAGCGACTCAACCGCTTCGAGAAGGTGGTGCTGGTGACGCAGGGCACCGTGGAGAAGGACATCGAAAAGCTGCTCGCACCCGTGCTGGCCGCCTTCCAGAACAGCGAATACCTCGTAGTGGCCACTACCGGCGGCTCCGGCACCCACGCGCTCCGCGACCGCTTCCCGGCAGCCAACCTGATCATCGAAGATTTCATTCCCTTCGGCGACGTGATGCCCTATGCCGATGTGTACGTCAGCAATGGCGGCTACGGCGGGGTGATGCTGGGCCTCGAGCATGCGCTCCCGATGGTGGTGGCCGGCGTGCACGAAGGCAAGAACGAGATCAACGCCCGCATCGGCTACTTCGGCCTCGGCATCAACCTGAAGACCGAAACGCCCAATCCCGTACAAATACGGAAGGCGGTGGAGACCGTGCTGGCCGACAGCAGCTACGCCGCAAAGGCACGGGAGCTGTCGGAGGAATTTGCCCGCTATCCTACCCTCGCGCTCTGCGAGAGCCATATGGCAGAAATCATCGGGGCCGCAACGCCCGTTACCGTATAAGATCGCCTTCAGCGATAAAGAGTTAGTGTTCGGATCATAAGCAGTATGTACCAAGGCCACCTTTCCAGGTAGCCTTTTCTTTATTACCGGATACTCGGATCGGTGCGAGGTACCACGGGTTGAAGACGCCGCCCCGTTGCGGCTGCCGGCGGCAGGCAACAACGGCACACGGGAGTTACCGCCGCTGCCGCAGGGGCATAAAAAAACCCTCCGCGAAGGAGGGTCTTTTGTCAAGAGGCTATCGTTAATTAATAACGGTTCTTGTTATAGCCGCCGCCGCCGGAGTTGCCGCCGCCGTAGCCACCGCCACCGCGGTTGCCACCACCGTAACCGCCGCCGCCGTTGCTGCGCTCGGGACGATCTTCTTTCGGACGGGCTTCCATCACGCGGATGGTGCGACCTTCAACCACACCGTTGTCCAGCTCGGCGATTGCCTTCTGGGCAGCTGCGTTATCGGGCATCTCAACGAAGCCGAAGCCGCGGCTCTTGCCGGTGAACTTGTCGGTGATCACTTTAGCGGAGGATACTTCACCGTACTCGGTGAAAAAAGACCGGAGGTCTTCGTCCTGAACATTGAAGCTCAGGTTGGAAACGTAAATGTTCATCTTTTACTTTTTGAACGATAAAAAAAATCTTGAGCGTGAGGCAAGGGAGTAAAGATGAACAAAAAAGGCAGTTTAACTGGACGAAATTGATCACTTACTTACTGCGAGGCACTCAAATAACGATGTAAAGATAGGTGTTTATAAACGCGCTGAATTCTTTCCATTAATAATCTTTCGTTAAGCCACAGGCCCCCGCTCCGCTCCGGATGGGCTTCTTCGGGAATCAGCACCCGGCAGGCGCGCGCCGCCGCATCAGCCCGGCCGTGTAGCATTTTCTACACATGGCGCCCGCTCATCCGCCGATGCAGCGCCCCCGCGGGCTTCGTACCGGCGCTCTTGCCGGGTCTGTTATTTGCGGGGATGGGGCAACCCAGAAGCACCTTCCGATGTCGACAGAAACCCTTTCCTCCGCCCCGGCTCCTGCCCCCCGCCCCCGGCGCACCGTGGTGCAGCGCGTGGCGCGCGTGCTCCTCAAGACCGTGCTCTTCCTGCTCCTGTTCGTGGTGCTGGTGATCCTGTTCCTGCTCACGCCGCCCGGCCAGCAGTTCGCCACCAACCGCGTGGAGCGCTTCCTCGAGAACAAGCTCAAGACCCGCGTCGAGATCGGGTCCATCCGCATCGGCCTGCCCCGCAAGGTGGTGCTCGAGAACATCTACGTCGAAGACCGCACGAAGGACACCCTGCTCTATGGCGGTACCGTTCGCGCCAATGTAGAGCTCTTGAAGTTGTTCAACAACGAGGTCACCATCAACGACCTGCAGATCGAGAACATGACGGCCAAGGTAAAGCGCGTGCTGCCCGACACGGTGTACAACTTCCAGTTCGTGGTGGATGCGTTCATGACCCAGCAGGCCGCCAACCCCGACACCGCCGCCGCGCCCGTCATGAAGATGGCCGTCAAGAACCTGGGACTCAAGAACATCAACGTCGTATACAAGGATGTGCTCACCGGCAACGACATGAATGCCCGCATCGGCAACCTCACCGCGCGCATGGACACCTTCGACGTCAACAACCAGCGCTTCGGCATTCCCTCGCTCGCCATTAACGGGTTGCACGTTCGTTATTACCAGACCCGCCCGCTTACGGCGCCGGCGATCAACGCCGCACCCGCCACCGCCAAGGCAGTGCTGCCCAGGCTCGATATCGGGCAGGTGCGCCTCCGCGACATCCACGTCGACTACGGCAACGAGACCTCCGCCTTCTACACGAAGCTTGACCTCGGCAACCTGCTCCTCGACGGCAAGGACCTCGACCTTGACCGCAACCGCATCCACCTGGCGCGGGTACGCATCGACGACAATAACACCGTGATCCGCCTCGGCCGCAAGCAGGCAGCCCGCGATCTCGCCAACGCGGTAGAGGCCGGAGCCGATTCGGCCGTGCAGCAGGACTACCTCGTGCGGGTCGACCATTTCGAGCTCAACGGCAACCGCATCCGCTTCGACAACGACAACACGCCGCGCACCCCGCAAGGCATCGACTTCGCCCACTTCGACGGCTCCGACCTCAACCTCGCCATCCAGAACCTGGTGCTTAATAAAGACTCCATCGCCGGCCGCATCACCCGCGGCTCGCTGCGCGAGAAAAGCGGCTTCGTGCTCAACTCGCTTCAGGGCGACCTGCTGTATGCGAACAACCAGGCTTATATCAAAGACCTCGACCTGCAAACGCCCGGCACGCACCTGAAGCGCTACGCCGTGCTGCAATACACCTCGCAGGATGCGCTCGTGAAGCAATTCGAAAAGACGGTCCTCAACATCTCCATCGAAGACAGCCGCGTGCAGGTTAAGGACATCCTCGCCTTTGCGCCGCAGCTCCGCTCCCAGCCCGCCTTCGCCAACCCGAACGCCGTATGGACGGTCGATCTCCGGGGCTCGGGTACGATGGACCGGCTCAACATCTCCTCGCTGCGCTTCAACGGCCTCCGCAATACTAGCATCGACGCATCAGGCACGCTCGCCGGCCTCAGCAACCCCAACGCCGCCGGCGGCACCTTCACCATCCGCCGCCTGCACACCTCGCAGACCGACCTTGCGCTCTTTACCGGCGGCAAGCGCCTCTCCAACGCGCAGATGGACCTGCCCGAGACCTTCACCGCATCCGGAACCCTGTCGGGGAACATGGCCAACATCAACGCCAACATGAACGTGGCCACGGCCTACGGCAACGTGGGCGTGAACGGCAACTTCGCCAACCTCACGAGCCCTGCGGGCGCCCGCTACAACGCCGTGGTGCGTACGCGCTCGCTCCGCCTCGACCGCATCCTGCGCGGTGCCGTGCCCGTAGGCGCGCTCACCACCGACATGCGGATCACCGGCACCGGCTTTACGCCCGAAACCATGAATGCCCGCTTCAACGGCACCGTAAGCTCCGTGGTGTACAACAAATACAACTACCGCAACATCCGCCTCGACGGCTCCCTCAACAAGAACTCGTTCGTTGCCAACACCGACATCCGCGACCCGAACATCGACCTCACGCTGAAGGCCAGCGGCTCCTTCGGGGCCAACACACGCTTCAAGGTGAACGGCTTCATCGACTCCATCAAGACCGGGGCGCTCGGCCTCACCGCACAGCCCCTCACCTTCCGCGGCCGCATCAACGCCGACGTGCGGAATATGAATGCCGACTTCCTAGATGCGGACGTGCTCATCACCGAGGCGCTGTTCGTATCGGGAACGCAGCGCGCGCCGATCGACTCCCTTTCGTTCGTATCCGGGCAAACGGGCAGCGAGCAGTTCATGCGCGTGCGCAGCAACTTCCTCAACGCCGATCTGAACGGGCAATACCGCTTCTCCGACCTGGGCTTCATCATCCAGAACAATATCCAGCCCTACTTCTCCACCGACAACAGCTACCAGGTGCGCAATGTGCGTCCCTATGATATCAGGTTCAAGATCGACGCCGTGAACTCGCCGGTGCTGGCAGCCTTCGTGCCCGGCTTCGACATGAGCCAGCCCCTTCGGGCTGAAGGCACGATCGCCACCGGCCGCGGCCTCAATGCCACTGTGGACGCGCCGGCGCTCGCCTTCGGCGGCAACTCGCTCTCCGGCCTGGGCCTGAAGGTCACCACTACGGCCGACGGACTGCAGGTGAGCGGAGACGTCGCCCACTTCGTAAGCGGCACCATGGATATTTACAATACCCGGGTGGCGGCCACGATCCGTAATAATACGATCGACTTCAACCTCGGTGTCAACGACAAGGGCAACAAGCCGAAGTACCGGCTCAGCGGCCTGCTCACGCAGCCTTCCGCTGGCACCTACACCCTCAGCCTGCGCCCGGATTCGCTGCTGCTGAACTATGAGCTCTGGAGCGTAGCCGCCAACAACGGGATCAGTATCTCCCCCAACAGCATCTCGGCCAACAACTTTGTGCTGAGCCGCGACGGCCAGCAGCTCGCCCTGCAAAGCACCAGCGGCGCCGGCGGTCCGCTCAACGTGACCTTCACCGACTTCCGCCTGGGCACCATCACGGGCTTCCTGCGCGCCGATTCGCTGCTCGCCGACGGGCGCCTCAACGGCACCGCCACCTTCCAGGGCCTGCCGAAGAACCCGCTCTTCACCTCCGACCTCCGCATCAACGACCTTTCGTTCCGCAAAGACACCATCGGCAACGTAACGATGCGGGTGAGCAGCGCGGCCGGCAACCGCTATATCGCCGACGTGAACGTGACCGGCAAGGGCAACGACTTCGGGCTCAACGGCTCGCTCACGCAGCAGGCCGGAGGAGTCATCGGCCTCGACCTCGACCTGGCCATCCGCCGCCTCGAGCTCCGCTCGCTGCAGGGTGCGCTGGCCGACTTCGTGACGAGTGCCAACGGCAATATCACCGGCGGCGCCAAGATCTCCGGCACCACGGCCGCGCCCAAGGTGAACGGAACGCTCAACTTCAACCAGGCCAGCATCAGCACGCTCGCCATCGGCGGACCCTTTACCATCGACAACGAAAAACTGGCGGTGACCGAGGAAGGCTTCCGGTTCGACAACTTCTCGATCCGCGACTCGCTCAACAACCCGCTGACCATCGACGGTACGGTGCGCACCAGCAATTTCATCAACTACCGGTTCGACCTGGACGTGAACGCACGCGATTTCATGGCGGTGAACACGCAGAAAAAAACCAACAGCCTGTACTACGGCAAGATGAACATCACGACGCGCCTCCACGTGGGCGGCACCGAGGCCAACCCGGTGGTGGACGGCAACATCGCGGTGAACCAGGGCACGGCCTTTACGATCGTGGTGCCGCAGCGCGAGCCCGGCATCGTGGAGCGCGAGGGCGTAGTGCAGTTCGTGGACTTCAGCAACCCCGGCGTCGATTCGTTCTTCATGGCGCTCGACACCCTCAACAACACCAGTATCAAGGGCTTCGACGTGGCCGTGAACATCGACATCAACAAGGAGGCGACCTTCAACGTGATCGTAGATGTGGCGAGCGGCGACCTCCTCAACCTCAAGGGCACCGGCAACCTCACGGCCGGTGTGGACCCGAGCGGTAAGATCACCCTCACCGGCACCTACGTGATCGACGAGGGCGGCTACCAGTTTGCGCTCAACTTCCTGCGCCGCCGCTTCATCCTCGACAAGGGCAGCCGCATCACCTGGCTCGGTGAGCCCACGGCCGCCGAGCTCGAGGTAACGGGCCGCTACGTGGCCAACACCGCCCCCCTTGATCTCGTGGAGCAGCAGATTGCAGAAACCACGCAGCGCAACTTCTACCTGCAGAAGCTGCCCTTCCAGGTGCTGCTGTACCTGCGCGGCGCGCTCATGAAGCCCGACCTCACGTTCGACATCCAGCTGCCGCCCGGGCAAAACTTCAATGTGAGCGGCGACGTGCTGAGTACCGTGCAGACGCGCCTGACGCAGTTGCGCTCGGAGCCCACCGAACTCAACAAGCAGGTGTTTGCCGTGCTGCTGCTGAACCGCTTTGTGGGCGACAATCCCTTCTCCTCCAACGGGGGCGGCTTCAACGCAGGCACCTTCGCCCGCACCTCGGTGAGCAAGCTGATGACCGAGCAGCTCAACAACCTCGCCGCCGGCCTCATCCAGGGCGTGGACCTCAACTTCGACGTAGCCTCCAGCGACGACTATACGACGGGCGAGCGCCGCGCGCGCACCGACCTCAACGTGGGCCTCAGCAAGCGCCTCCTCAACGACCGCCTGACGGTGACCGTAGGTAGCAACTTCCAGCTCGAAGGGCCACAGCAGAACAACAACTCCGGCAACAACATCGCCGGCAACATCCAGGTCAACTACCAGCTCAGTCGCGACGGGCGCTATATGCTCCGCTTCTACCGCCGAAACGATTATGAAGGATACGTGGACGGCTACGTGGTGGAGACAGGCCTCGGCTTTATCATCAGTGTAGAATACAACCGCTTCCGCGAGATCTGGCAGGCGCGTCGCGTACGCCGCGACGTGAAGCGCAAGGAAAAGGAAGCAGCGAAAGAACAGCAACCTCCGAAAGAACAAACGACAGAAACGCAAGCAACGGAACAACCCAGTCATGACTAAGGCATTTTATCCATTGGCACTGACGGCCTGCCTCCTGTTGGCAGCCTGCAGCGGCACCAAGCACCTCCCGCCCGGCGAAAAGCTCTATACAGGCGCACGGGTCGATCTCCGCAACGCCAGCGGCCTCACGGCCCGCGAGCGCAAGACCCTGCACGCCGACCTCGTCGGCATCACCCGGCCGCAGCCCAACACACGCTTCCTCGGCCTTCCGATCAAGCTGGGCTTCTACAATATGTTCCGGAAGGCGAAGCCCAACTCCTTTTTCGGTCGCCTCCGCGACCAGCTGGGTGAGCCGCCGGTGCTCCTGAGCAGCGTCAATAGCAACAACAGCGTCAAGCTGCTGCAGAACCACATGGACAACAAGGGCTTCTTTCAGGCCAAGGCAAGCGGCGACTCTGTAGTGAAGGGACGCAAGGCACGCATGGACTACAAGGTAGACGCCGGTCCGCAATACACCATCAACGCCATCCGCTTCCCGCTAGACAGCACCGAGCTTTCGGAGAACATCCGGGCATCTCAGGCAGGCTCCCTGCTCCAGGTGGGCGCACCCTACGACCTCGACGTCATCCGCGGCGAGCGCAACCGTGTGGACGCCTTCCTGAAGGAGCGTGGCTTCTACTTCTTCAACCCCGAGTACCTGCTGATGCAGGTCGACAGCACCGTGGGTAATAACAAGGTGGACATGGTTCTCACGGTGAAGAACTCGGCGCCCGACGAGGCGATGCGTGCTTACCGGATCCGGAATACGTATATCTACGCCAACTACCGCATCAACGCGCAGCGCCTCGACACCAGCCTCGCCGACGCGGAACTGTATGGGGGCTACCACATCATCGACCGGCGCAAGCGCTTCAAGCCCTGGATGTGGCCGCGGATCCTGGTGTTCGACTCGGGTGCCCTCTATAACCGTACGGATCACAACACCACGCTGAGCCGCCTCATCAACCTTAACGAGTTCCGGTACGTCAAGAACCGCTTCGAGCCCGTGACCGACTCCTTCAAGCTCGATGCGTATTACTACCTGACGCCGCAGCCCAAGAAGTCGATTCGCGGCGAAATCACGGCCACCTCGAAGTCAAACAACATGAACGGCTCTCAGATCAACCTGACCTGGCGCAACCGGAATACGTTCCGCCAGGCGGAGCACCTCGCCGTCTCCGCCTACGTGGCATCGGAGATCCAGTTCGGCGGCACCTTCCAGGGCTACAACACCTACCGCACCGGGGCTGAGGCCACGCTTGCCATCCCGCGCTTCGTGGTGCCCTTCTTCAACGTGAACACCACGAGCGCCTACGTGCCGCGCACCAACATACAGCTTGGCTACGACCTGCTGACGCGCAACCGGCTTTATACGGTCAACTCGTTCCGCGGAAGCCTGGGCTACACCTGGAAGCCTTCCCTGGAATTCTCGCACGAGCTCAACCCGGTCTCGATCAACTATGTGCAGCCGATCAATGTGACCGCTGAGTACCGCGACTCGGTGCGCCGCTATCCCTACCTGCAGCGCGTGGTGGACTCGCAGTTCATCCTGGGCTCCACCTACCAGGTCACCTTCAACCAGCTCGTAAACGGCCTGCAGCGCCCGAATGCCTTCTTCGTGAACGGCCTTGTGGACCTTTCCGGCAACGTGGCCGGACTCATGATGGGCGCCAATGCGAAAGGCGGCGACCCGAAGCGGATCTTCAACGCCCTCTTCGACCAGTACATCAAGCTGGAGGTGGACGGCCGCTGGTACCATAAGATCGGGCTCAAGTCGAGCTGGGTGAACCGTGTCAACATCGGCTACGGCATCCCCTATGGCAACTCGATGCAGCTGCCCTATATCAAGCAGTTCTTTGCGGGCGGCAACAACAGCCTGCGCGGCTTCCGCAGCCGCTCGCTCGGGCCGGGCACCTTCCGCCAGCCCACACGTACCTTCCTGGCCGACCAGACCGGTGACATCAAGTTCGAGTTCAACACCGAGTTCCGACCGCACATCTCCGGACCGCTCTATGGCGCGCTCTTTATCGATGCCGGCAATATCTGGCTCGCCAACGAAGATCCCGACCGCCCGGGCTCCGGCTTCTCGGGCTCCTTCTTCAACGAGCTCGCGGTGAACACCGGTGTGGGCGTGCGGCTTGACGTCACCATCTTCGTCATCCGCCTCGACGTGGGCATCCCACTGGTAAAGCCCTGGGAGAAGAACCCCTGGGTGATGGACCGCCTTGATCCCAAAGACCCGGCGCTCAAGAAGGAAAACATCATCTACAACCTGGCCATCGGCTATCCGTTCTAGGACGCGGTTGGTTCGAAAAAGAGGGATGCGGCCGCGTCCCTCTTTTTTTTACGCCTGGCGCCCGCGCTCTTTTAAGGCCAAACAATTACACTCGGTTATGGGGGAAAGTGTATGCGTCCGAAAAAGAAACAGCACCCGTAAAAACACGATCGGCCGCCCCGTATTTTTACCAGCATCATCACTAACTTATTATGCAACAAGAAAACGCCCTGAAGAATACGGTCTTCTTCGTGGACGGCAACCCGGTGGCTTATAGTATTTATACGGACGGCACAGGCCTTCGCCTCGTTCCCCAGATATACACGGAAGCTGTTGCGGCCCCCATCATCACCGCCGCCTACAAAGAGGGTGGCTGGCAACTGCGCCCGCAGCTTCACCGCGACCTGGCCGACCAGGTGATCGAAGACCTGTCGTTGTACTTCCCGCAGTGTGCGCTTTGCTGAGCGTATGCCGCTACGATGACCTAATAAAAAGCCCCGACGGCAACGTCGGGGCTTTCTATTGGATCGGTTGGCGGATCAGAGTTGCATTTCCGGGATGTCGCCGTCGATGATCAGCTTGCCGGCCGTCTTTTGCCGGATCTCCTCCACGCTGACGCCGGGTGCGCGCTCCAGGAGGCGGAAGCCGTCGGGCGTCACGTCGAGCACAGCGAGCTCGGTCACTACCTTTTTCACGCAGCCCACGCCGGTAAGCGGCAGCGTGCAGCGCGGAAGCAGCTTGCTCTCCCCCTTCGGGTTCGTGTGCATCATGGCCACGATGATGTTGCGTGCGGAGGCCACGAGGTCCATGGCGCCGCCCATGCCTTTCACCATCTTGCCGGGTATCTTCCAGTTGGCGATGTCGCCGTTCTCAGCCACTTCCATCGCACCCAGCACGGTGAGATCGACCTTGCCGGCGCGGATCATGCCGAAGCTTTCGGCCGAGTCGAAGAAGGCGCCGCCCGGAACGATGGTGACGGTTTCCTTACCTGCGTTGATGAGATCAGCATCGATGGCCGCCTCTTCGGGATAGGCGCCCATGCCGAGCATGCCGTTCTCCGACTGCAGCATAATGAACATGCCTTCGGGCACATAGTTGGCCACCAGTGTCGGGATGCCGATGCCCAGGTTCACATACATGCCATCGCGCAGCTCCTGCGCGATGCGTTTGGCGATGCCGTATTTGTCTAAAGCCACAGAGAATGGTTTTGGAGGTTTTGAAAGGTTTTGGAGGTTGGACTCCCTCCTTAGATCACAGATCCGCGATCACAGATCTGAGATTATTTGGTGAGTTGCACGGTGCGGCGCTCGATACGCTTTTCGTATTGGGTGCCCTGAAAGATGCGGTGCACATAGATGCCGGCTACATGGATGTCGTCGGGATCGAGTTGACCGGGCTCCACGAGCTCCTCCACTTCGGCGATGGTGATGGTGCCTGCCTTGGCCATCGAGGTGGAAAAGTTGCGGGTCGTCTTCCGGAAAACGAGGTTGCCGAAGCGGTCGCCCTTCCAGGCCTTCACGATCGCGAAATCGGCGCCCAGCGCGGCTTCCATGAGGTACTGCTTGCCGTTGAACGCCCGTACTTCCTTGCCCTCGGCGATCTCGGTACCGACGCCTGCCGGTGTGAAGAAGGCCGGGATGCCCATGCCGGCCATCTGGATCCGCGTAGCAAGCGTGCCCTGCGGGATCAGGTCGACCTCGAGCTCGCCGGAGAGCAGCTGCCGCTCGAATTCGGCGTTCTCGCCCACGTAGGAGCTCATCATCTTTTTGATCTGCCGCGACTGCAGCAGCAGGCCAAGACCGAAGTCGTCGACGCCGGCATTGTTGGAGATGCAGGTGAGTCCGGTAACACCCATTTCTTTCAGGGCGCTGATGCTGTTCTCGGGAATGCCACAGAGGCCGAAGCCGCCGAGCATGATGGTGGCGCCGTCGCGGATATCGTGCAGCGCCGCGGCCGCGTTGTCGTAAACCTTGTTCATACGCAAGTAATGTGCGCCAAAAATAAGGGAAACGCAGGGGCGGGAACGTCAATCGTGAATCGGCAATCGTGAATAAAGCGATGTGGATGCGAGGGCTCCCTTTCGTAAACATAAGGCGGCAGGCATGAGACCAGCCGTAGCCCTCTATATGGAGGGGGCCGAAAGTTCTGTCATTCATTAGCGGGCCACAACGAACAGTGCCTCTGGCGATGAAAGCACCCGGTACGTTTATGGTACGGGTGTACCCGCTCTCTGACTGCCCCCTCCCTTTGGGAGGGCCGGGGAAGGGTCACAGCTTCTTCGGCGCAGGCGCGTTATCGCCCACCGGCTTCGGCGGGGGTGCCTGCAGCGCATCGATCACTTCTTTCAGCAGCTCGGGCCGGCTTTCGTAGTACCGGAAGCTCTTTTTGAATACGGCCTCGGAGATCCGGTGGCGCAGGAGGATGCTCCGGTACAGCACAATGCTGCTGTCGGCGCGGTTGTAGGTGGTATCGGTCTCGCGGCGGAACTGCACCCAGTCGTCGGCGGTGAACACGTCGCGCAACACCGCCTTCATACGATGGGGTGGCAGGATGTCATCGGGCACCCGCGGCTCGCTGTCGCAGGCGGCCACGAATAGCAGCAAGCAGAGAAACAGGTTCTGGGCGCGACGGATCATCTGAGGTCTTTATACGTACTGGTATTGGTCACGTCGAGGCGGGTGAGCAGCTCACGGGCCTTGGTCTTCTGTTCGGGCTTCGCTTTGCTGAACAGCTTGAAGAGCTCGTTGCTGCGTCCCTGGAAGAACACCTGCATATACATGGTGGCGGGGTTGTCGCGGTTGAGGCTCTCGAGGCTCGTCAGGGCCGCCAGCACGCCCGCGCGGGCCGCGTCCTCGTCTACGGTCAGCTGGTCGAAGCCGGTGCGGTAGTAGGCGTACAGCGCGTCGTGGAACAGGTTGAAGCGGGTGTCGGTGAGGTTCTGTATGAGGCGGAAGCGGTTGCGGACACCGTCGAAGGCCTTCCAGCCGGAAATGTCGCGGCCCTCGGGGGCGCTGTTCACGATGTTCTGCGCACGCTGGTAGAAGGCGTCGCCGCCCCGCGGGCTGAACGAGTCCTGGTCAAGGCCGATGATCAGGTTCACGTAGTAGGCGAGCATGGCGGTGATATTGGCCACCAGCGGGTCGGTGCCCTGCACGCGGTTCTCGTTGAACTCGATGGGCTGGAACTCGATGTAGCGGAACACGAAGTCGTTGTCCTGGATGTTGAGCAACGGCGACTCATAGGTGCTGCCGTAGATTGGGCGCGCGGCCTGCACGGTGAGGGAGGCCTTGAAGACGTTGCCGCCCATGTCCTGGTCGATGGTGATGAGGAAGTTGCACTTGATGCGCTCCTGCGGCTGGTAGGTCAGCTGCGTCCACTTGCGGCTGTTGAGGAAGTTGGTGAGCGCGCCCTGGAGCGTATTGAAGATCCGCTTGTCGACCTGCGTGCTTACGCGGCCGGCCATCACGGAGATCTTGGACTGGAGCTCCTGGGCACCGGAGGCGGTGCTCCACAGCAGGAGGGCGATCAGGAGTAGTTTTTTCATTTAGAACAGTTCGGTTATAGCATCCACAATGTCACGGGCCACTTCGGTCTTCGGGCGCAGCGGCAGGTCGCGGCTGTGCCCGTCGCGATAAAACAGGGTCACCTTGTTGGTGTCGACGGCAAAGCCGGCACCGGCGTCGTTGAGCGAGTTGAGCACCAGCAGGTCGGCGCCCTTGCGGGCGAGCTTTTGCCGGGCGTGCTCGGCCTCGTTCTCGGTTTCGAGGGCGAAGCCCACCAGCAGCTGCCCGTTCTTCTTCCGGGCGCCGAGGGCGGCCAGGATGTCGTCGGTCTTGCGCAGCGTCAGGGTCAGCTCGCCGTCGCCCTTCTTGATCTTCTGGGCGCTCACGTCCACCGGGGTGTAATCGGCCACCGCTGCCGCCATTACGGCGATGTCGTAGTCGGCCAGCTCCATGCAGGCCTCGTACATCATCCGGGCGGTGGGCGCCTTTACCAGGTGCACACCAGGCTCGGCCGGCAGCGACACGGGCCCCGACACGAGGTGTACCTCGGCGCCGCGGCGGGCCAGCTCGCCGGCAAGGGCGTAGCCCATCTTACCGCTCGAATGGTTGCCGATAAAACGCACGGGGTCCAGCGCTTCGTATGTGGGACCGGCCGTCACCAACGCTTTTTTCCCGGCCAGCTCGCCCCGTTTTTCCAGAAAGCGGGCTGCCCAGGCCACGAGGGCTTCGGGCTCGGCCATGCGTCCCTCCCCGATGAGGCCGGAGGCGAGCTCCCCGTGGCCTACCGGCAGCACCTGCACCCCGTAGGCGCGGAGGCGCTCCAGGTTGGCGCGGGTGGCGGGGTGGTGCCACATGTCCTCGTCCATGGCGGGCGCTACTGCCACTGGACAGGTAGCGGAGAGATAAGTGGCGAGCAGCAGGTTGTCGCAGGCACCGGCGGCCATTTTGCTCAGGGTATTGCAGGAGAGCGGCGCCAGGAGGAAGAGGTCGGCCCAGCGGCCCAGCATCACGTGGTTGGACCAGGCACCTTCATCGAACAGCTTGCTGAGCACCGGCGCCTTGCTGAGGGTGGAGAGCGTAAGCTCCGACACGAAGTCCTTGGCGGCATCGGTCATCACCACGCGCACCTCGGCGCCTTCCTTGACGAGGAGGCGTACCAGTACGGGGATCTTGTACGCGGCGATGGAGCCGCTGATGCCGATCAGGATCTTTTTGCCGTTCAATGACATGGGTTAAAGATAGGGGCCCGGATGGTAACCGGGTAATAAGGGGCCGTTAAAGCCCGGCAGTAAAGTAAAAGCCATATCGGTTCGATATGGCTTTTTATACAGTAAGAGACAACGGGTCTTAGCGGAACAGGTCGTCCTCGTTCTTGCGGTGGTAGACCTTGTCTTCCATAAACTCCTGGGTGGCGAGCAGGGCCGGGTTCGGCATCTTCTCGTAGGCGCGGGAGATCTCGATCTGCTCTTTGTTCTCGTGCACTTCCTCCAGGCTGTCGGTGTGCGTGGCGAACTCCTCGAGCTTGCTGTGCAGCTCCTCTTTCAGGGAGATGTTGATCTGGTTGGCCCGCTTGGCGATGATCGCGATCGACTCGTACAGGTTACCGGTACGGGATTTCAGGTCGTTCAGGTCCTTCGACTCCACGTTGGCGGGGAGGTTGGCACTATGCTGACGTCTTAGACGGCTGCTCATGGGCGATTGATTTTAACTGTGTTTGAGACAAAGATAAGAATTGTTGCACCTGTTTGGCGTACCCGCTTTGCGGGAAGCGGTCCATGAAGTCCTGGCAGGACTCTACCACCTTGCCGTAGCGCTCCGTCCGCTTCTCGTCGACGCTCATCTGGGCGAACTCATAATAGGCTTTGATGGACATGAACTTGTAGAGGTCGGTTTGCTCCGAATCCGGGTAGTTGTTCATCAGCGCTTCGTAGGCGACGGCCGAGGCACGGAACTGGCCGATGTCGAAATAGAGCTTGGCCGCGTTGCGGTCTTTTGCCTCGAGCTTCGTGCGGCAGGCGTCAACGATGGCGCCGGCTTCCTTATTCCGGGTGGAGCCGGGATGGGTGTTGATGAAGGTCTGCATCATGCCCATCGCCTTGATGGTATTGGTCTGGTCGAGCTCGGCCTTCGGCGACTGCTTGTAGAAGGTAAACGCGCGCATATAATCCATCTCTTCGGCGCGGGCGCTGTTCGGGAACACCTCCATGTAGGTCTTGAAGAGGTTCTCGGCGTTCATATAGTCGCGGAGGTGGTAGGCAGTGTAGGCGTACTTGTAGTAGATGTCCTCGAAGCGGGCGGTACCCTTGTAGTTGGGCATCACATCTTCGTAGAGCTGCTGGGCGTGGTTGTACTTCTTCTTGGCGAAGTAATCCTCGGCCTTGCGCAGCTTGTATTCCGGGTCCTTGCTCTTCATGATCTTGGTGATCGGATCGCATCCGGTCGTCAGGATCAGGACAAGGCTGAGTGCAGCAAATAAACGCATAAAGGAGGGCAAAGGTAATTAGTTGGCGCCAATATTCGGAAATCCGCGTCATACGCCGAAAGCGCGGCCGTTAAGATTTAACTAAATCGGGCGGCAGAAATAGAAAATGCAAAAGCAGAAGTGAGGCATGCGGTGCCCCCTCTCTTTACCCTGGGCTTATCACAAAGCGCGGGATGAGCGAGAAAGAACGCAGATGACACGGATCTGATACGATAGGCGCGGATGGCTGTCGCTTCCTTTTCAAGCTTACTTCATTTAGCGTTGCCGGAATGATTGGTTTGTACGACTAGGATCAGTTGTGGAGAACCGACCATTTACTTGGTAAATGCACTGGCAATCAAACCAGGTCACCTTAGCGACACCCTTAGCCCTTTCTTTTCTTAGCGGTAAAAAAACGATAACCCCGCTAGCCCCTTCTTCAATTCATCATTCCTTGTTCCTTGATCTCCGGTTGCCCTCCCAAAAGAAAAAACCCTCCACGAGGGAGGGTTTTGTATTAGGGACTTGAGACAAGCCACGTTTAGTTGCCGCGACGCTGCAGGTTCGGGTGCGGAGCCGGAACGTTGGTCGGGCCATCCTCACCTTCAGAAGCGCCACGCAGGTCGACCGTGTTGCAGTCGCCGCCTTCCTGGCCGTACTGGAAGATGAAGCGGTCGGCGCCTACGCCTTCGCGCTCAACCATGTAGTTGATCACGGCGTTCACGCGATCCCAGCTGCGCTGCTGCTCAGCCTTCGTGCTCTGGCAGTAGCCGATCACCACCACCTTACAACCGGGGTTGTTCTTGATGCGGGCGGCTACGGAAGCGAGCATGCTCTTGGCAGTGGAGCTCAGTGCCGGGGAAGCGCCGGAGAACGTGATCGAGGGGAGCTGACCCAGGGCACGGGCACAAGCGCCAGCGGTATTGGAGGTATCAACCACCTTGCAACCATCGGGGCAGGGGCACTTACCTACACCATCGGCATCCACCGGCTGGCATACGGTCGGGGTAACGAGTTCTTTGTCGCGGAAGTCGGGCACACCGTCGCCGTCGGTATCGCGGCTTACGCCATGGGCGTCAACCGGAGCACCGGCAGGGGTCTGCTCGAGGTCAAACTGGTCGGTCACACCGTCGCCGTCCGTATCCGGCAGTACCGGCTTCGGCAGCTTCATGAGGCGGGGGTTGCGGATCTCGCTGTACGCGTAATCCAGCGGGTTCATCCACCACAGGGGCTCCGTGGACTTCGAGCCGAGGTTCATGTTGATACCCAGCGAAGCGAAGTTGTAGGCATCGAAGTTCTGGGTGAGCACCGGCTCGCCAGGCACCTGCTCTGCCCAGCGCTGACCGTCGAACAGGTCGTCGTTGGTGAACGTGAAGCGGTCTTCGATGGCAATGTTGAAGCGGTTGCTCAGCTTGAAGGCAATACCGAGACCAACGGAACCAACGGTCATGTAGCTGTTGCCGAACAGTTTCGGGCGCAGCGGGCCATGGTTCTCGGCGGGCGTTTCGTAGGTATTGTCCATCATGCTCTTCAGCGCCTTGCGGGTGTCCTTGCGGGTCTTCCAGGTGTTACCGGCGATGCTGTTGAAGTTGTAGGCATTACCGTTGGCGTCGAGAGCGTTCACCTTGGCATCGTACATCGAGCCACCCACACCGGCGAAGGCATAGAGTGCATAGCCGGTCTTGGAGCGGTGGAAGCGTACGTTGTTCAGCGTGATCACACCTTCGAGCATGAGGTCCTGAACGTTCGTCTTGTAGTTGTAGTAAACCGGGAGATCGCCACCGGGGTTGGCGGGGATGTTGGCCGGGCGGTAGCCGGCGTTGCTCCAGGCGGAGTTGTTGCTGTAGTTATACGCAGGCTTCCAGTTGAGGCCTTTAGCGATACCATAGGTGTACTCGAGACGTGCGGAGAAGAGATAGCCGAATGCTTTGCGGACGTGCGCGCCGAGGCCGAAGCTCGGGAGAGACGCCACATCGCCGCTGATCGTGAAGAGACCACCCTTGATACCGATCTCCCACTGGTTGCGGGGTTTCGCCGGGTAGTTGTAAGTGCCTGCCATGAATTCAGAGTGCTGCGGCATCCTGCGCGAGGGGATCACGGTCGAGTCGCTAACGCCGGACTTACCCACCCCTGTGGTGGATCCCGTCGTTTGCGCGAAACCGTACGATGCCAACAGACATAAAGAGCCTGTCAGAAAAGAGTACTTTTTGCTTGCCATAACTGTTTATTAAATTTTGAAAACTAAGTCCTAATTACCGGCAAAAATAAAACTTGGAGTACAAAAACCAAACTTTTGTATTTTTTTCAGTTAAATAGGTACGGTAATGATTTGTCCGGCTCGGCTGCAATTCCCATACCATAGCAATTATTAATCAACGCCTTTGTACCTTTCCGGCCAATTTACGAATGCGGCTACCTGTTAATCTTATCGAGGAGGAATTGCGGATCTTTGAGCAGAAGTTCAAGGAGGCGGCGAGCAGCCAGGTGGCCATGCTGGACCGCATTACGCGCTATATCGTGAAGCGCAAGGGCAAGCAGCTCCGCCCCATGTTCGTGTTCCTCTCGGCCAAGCTTTGCGGCACCGTCAACGAGTCTACCTACCGCGCCGCTTCGCTTGTAGAACTACTTCATACCGCCACCCTGGTGCACGACGACGTCGTGGACGATGCCCTCGAACGTAGAGGCTTTTTCTCAGTCTACGCCCTTTGGAAAAACAAGATTTCCGTGCTGGTGGGCGATTACCTGCTGGCCAAGGGCCTGCTCCTTTCCCTCGACAACTCCGACTTCCGCATCCTGCAGATCCTCTCCGGCGCGGTGCGCCAGATGTCGGAAGGAGAGCTGCTCCAGCTTGAGAAATCGCGGACCCTCAACATGGACGAATCGGTCTATTTCGAGATCATTTCCGGCAAGACGGCCTCCCTCCTCTCCGCCGCCTGCGCCGCGGGCGCCTTCTCCGCCTCGGGCGACGAGGAGCTGACCGGCCGCATGGCTGCCTTCGGCGAGAAAGTAGGCATCGCCTTCCAGATCAAGGACGACCTCTTCGACTACGCAGCCGACGACGTAGGCAAGCCCACGGGCAATGATATCAAGGAAAAAAAGCTTACCTTACCCCTGATTTACACCCTCAATAATACGGACGCCGCCACGCGCCGTAAGCTGATCCACATCATTAAAAACGACAACAAGGACCGCCGGAAAGTACAATACGTGCTCGATGCCGTGCAGCAGCACAATGGCATCCGCTACACCCAGGAGGTCATGCAGCGCTACAAGCGCGAAGCGCTCGACCTGCTGGCCACTTTCCCCGACTCGCCCATTCGGACGGGCTTTTCAGAACTGGTAAATTACGTAACCGACCGGAGGTACTAATGGAATCAAAAACGCGTCCCCTTTCGTCAAAACGCTGGCGGATGGCCTTTTCCGAGAAGGAGCGGGCACAGTCCCTTTTTCAGCAGCTGCGCATTCACCCCGCCCTGTGCCACATCCTCGTGCAGCGCGGCATCGATACCTACGAGGGCGCGAAAGCCTTCTTCCGCCCCACCCTCGAGCAACTCCACAGCCCTTGGCTCCTGAAGGATATGGACAAGGCGGTGGACCGGGTGCTGGAAGCCTTCAACCGCGAAGAGAAAATACTCGTGTTCGGCGACTACGACGTCGACGGCACCACCAGCGTGGCCTGCATGTACCATTTTCTCTCGCGCCATTACGACCGGCTGGACTTCTACATCCCGCACCGCTACAAGGAGGGCTACGGCGTCAGCCGCGCCGGTATTGATTACGCCCATGCCAATGGGTTCACGCTGATCATCGCGCTCGACTGCGGCATCAAGTCGGTGGCCCTTATCGCCTACGCCAAAAGCCTCGGGATCGACTTCATCGTATGCGACCACCACCTCCCCGACGAGGTGCTCCCGGAGGCCGTCGCCATCCTCAATCCGAAGCAAAAGGACTGCCCCTACCCGTTCAAGGAGCTGTGCGGCTGCGGCGTCGGCTTCAAGCTCATTTGCGCCCTTACCGAGCGGATGCGCCTGCCGATGACCGAGGCCTGGCAATACCTTGACCTCCTGGCCACGGCCATCGCCGCCGACATCGTGTCGATGAGCGGCGAGAACCGGATCCTGGCCTACTGCGGGCTCGAGAAGGCCAACCGCGAGCCCAACAACGGCATCAGGGCACTCAGCACCATGAGCGGCCTGCAAACGAAGCTGGAGATCAACAACCTCGTGTTCATGATCGCCCCGCGGGTGAACGCCGCCGGCCGTATGGACGACGCGCGCAAGGCGGTGCAGCTGTTCCTCGCAGAAACGGCAGAAGCCGCCATGGAATGGGCCGAGCAGCTGCAGACCGACAACTCCGAACGCAAGCTTGCCGACAGTAGTATTACGGAAGAAGCCCTCGCACTTATCGAAGGCGACGAAACGCTCCTCAACCGCCTCAGCACCGTACTCTACCAGCCCCATTGGCACAAGGGCGTCGTGGGCATCGTGGCCTCCAGGCTCATCGAGCACTACTACCGCCCCACCATCGTGCTTACCCAGAGCGGCGACGTGGTGGCGGGCTCTGCGCGCAGCGTGACAGGCTTCAATGTGTACGAGGCCATCCACCAGTGCAAGGACCTGCTCCTCGGCTATGGCGGCCATTTCTACGCTGCAGGCATGACGCTGCACCCCGACAACGTGGATGCCTTCTGCCAGCGCTTCGAGGCCGTGGTACAGGAGTCGATCCACCCCGACCTGCTCGTGCCGGAGATCGTGATCGATATCGAGCTGAACTTCCGCGACATCACCCAGAGCTTCTACAACATCCTGGCACAGATGGAGCCCTTCGGCCCCGACAACCTGCGCCCCACCTTCATCTCGCGCGGCGTGCGCAACACCGGCTACAGCAAGATCGTGAAGGAAAAGCACCTCCGCTTCTCGCTCCGCCAGGATGGCGTCACCTTCTCGGGCATTGGCTTCGGCATGGCCGACAAGATGCCCCTCCTCGAGAACAACAAGCCCGTGGACGTGGTCTATAAGCTGGACATCAACGAATGGAACGGCGAGAAGACGCTGCAGCTGCGGGTAGTCGACGTGAAAGCGTCGGAATAACCCGTAAAGACGCATTCATAGGCGTCTCGCCCCGGTAAGGAGGCATCCACATAGGCGTATCCCTGGAACAGCAATATCGAATGCAGCGCGTTGGCCTGCATCCCGACCAGGGCGTTGGAAGAAGGAATGATGAATATCGAAATGAAGACCCTGCCGAAAGCAGGGTCTTCTTCATGTTGGATGATCTTTTTCAGGTGGTCGCGCAACGAATGATCTTTTAAAGTCTGGGGCTACTCCTTTCCTCCCGGATGCCCCGTTCAACATTCGATATTCCTTCTTCGAAATTCGGTATTCAACAAAAAGGCCGCTCCTTTCGGAGCGGCCTCTATCGTTTTTGACCAACACTGACTTACCGAACGAAGATGCGCGTCGTGGCATTCACTTCCGTGTTGCTGACCACGCGTATGAAGTACACGCCGGAGGCCAGCGAGGCCGGGAGGGCGATGCGCTCGTTGATGTAGTTCGACTGGACGTTCAGGTCCTTACGGTACACCTCGTCGCCGATGCTGTTGAACACGCGGATGCCGTGGTAGCCGGCGCTGACGTTGTTCAGCGTAACGCGCAGCTCCTGGCCGCCGGTGGCAGGTGTCGGGAATACGCGGAGGCCGCTCAGCAGGGCAGGCAGCGTCACGCTCTTCACGGCACCGAAGCCCAGGGAGCCGGCGTTGCGGGCATAGGCGCGGTAGTAGTACGTGGCGCCCGGGACAAGACCCGTGAGGTCGGCCGAGAAGGTGCGGCCCGAAAGGTTCGACGCCACTACACGTGTGCCCGTGCCGCCGGGGAAGTTAGGGATACCGCTGTATTCGATGCCATACTCCGTTACCGCAGAACAGCCGAAGGTATCGATGCGACCAGCTACCGTTACGCGGTCGATGCCAATGGCGCTCGAGTCGAGCGTGACGACAGTCGGGCCTTCCACCTTACCAGTGGCGTTGGTGAAGAGGCTGAAGGTAGCGGGAGAGCCGCCGCCTACTACCGGGATACTGCCGTTGTACGACTGCACGGCCGTGGGCGCAAATTGTACAAATACGTTCTGGCTGTACGTGCCGCCCGGCTGGGCCAGCGACAGCGAAGGCGTGTAAACGCCACCCGCCGTGGTGCTGAATGAGAAGCCGGCAAGCGGGCCTACCGTTACCGGGTCAGTGGAGAGGTTGGATCCGTTGATCGTAAAGCTGCGGGGAGCAGACACGGCACCCACGCAAACGCTGTCGAACGTTGCAAGCGGGGTAGCCGTGAGCAGGATCACCGGGCCGGCGGCCGTGGTGAACGATTGCTGCGCGCCCCAGCCCGTGCCGTTGGCATTGGTGGCGTAGGCCTTGTAGTAATACACCGTGCTGGGCGTAAGACCGCTCAGCGTAGCCGTAAACGAAGAGCCCGCGAGGTTGGTGGAGGCCGCCTGCGTGCCGGTGCCGTTGGCGAAGCCGCTGGTGGTGCTCCACTCGATGCCGTAGGCAGTCACCGCGGTGCAACCGGGGTTGCTGATGGTGCCGCCCAGCGTGGCTGCGAGGTGCGTGATGGCGGAGGCAGAGCCGGTGGTTACCGTGGGCGCGTTGTTGGCGCCGGCGCCCGAAGCAGCTACGTTGATGGCCGTAGCGCCGGCACCCGATACGGGGATGTTGCCGTTGTACGACTGAACCGCCGTGGGCGTGAACTGCACGAACACGGGCTGGCTGAAGGTGCCGCCGGCCTGCGTGAGCGTGAGCGTGGGCGTATAGGTACCGCCGGAGGTCGTGCTGAAGGCGAAGCCGGAAAGCGGGCCTACGGTGATGTTGGCGTTGGTGAGGTTGGCGCCGTTGATCGTGAAGGACGCGGCCGACGAGGTGCTGCCCGGGCACAGGTTGCCAAAGGCCGCCAGTGCCGTTGCCGTCAGGCTCGGGGCCACCGCGGTCGTCACGGGGATCTCGTTGGAGTTCGGCGAGGTACCGGCCGCGTTGGTGGCACGCACTACGTAGTAATACTGGGTGTTGGGCTGCAGGCCGGTGACCGCATAGGTGGTCACGTTGCCTACGTTGAGGTTCTGGTAGCCAGTCACATATACCGGCACCGGGCCGCCGCCGCCCGTGGCAGATTTCACATAGATACCGGAAATACGGCTGGTACCGCCGGAGGCTACGGTGCTGTTGTTGATGCTGGTCTCGGAGGTCATCAGCCAACGGAGCGATACGAGGGGCTGGTTGTCGACTGCGGCGGGAAGCGGGAGGTCGGTAACGACGCCCCAGGTAGCCGGTGTTCCCGGAACTACGGCTGCAGCCGGGATAACGATAGTGCCGCCGGGAACATCCGTCCAGGTGCCGGCCGCGCCTACGCGGTATTGAATCTTGAAATCTTTCGGACCGGTGTTGGATCCGCCCTGGTTCGAGCTCACGGTGAGGTTGGTAGCACCGGTCGTATTGACGTCGACCTGCCAGTATTTGGTACCCGCGCCACCGTTCCAACCGTTGCTGCTCACCGAGTACGGGTTGGGTGTACCACTCGTGCCCGAGTAGCCGGAAGGATACGAGATCGTTCCGCCGGTATTCGTAGTCAGTTGCTGGATGCCGTTGTTGTTCACATTCCCACTGTCGGCCGTTGCTGCTGCAGCGGTGTTCACATCGGTGTTCCATCCGGCCACGACGCTGCCACCGGTGCCGGTGCCCATCGTGTATACGTCGAGGAAGTAGCCCGTAGCGCCCGTTACAGCGTTCCAGTTGGCAGTAAAGCCCGTTCCGGTGATGGCCGTAGCCGCGGTGGCGACCGGAGCTACCGGGATGGTGGCGTTCGAAGTGGTGGTGAAAGTGCCCTGCGCGCTGTACGTGGTACCGCCCGCGTTGGTGGCATAGGTTACGTAGTAATACGGGGTACCTGCGGCGAGGCCGGTGAGGGCCGTTGTGAAGTTGCCGCCCGCGAGGCCGGCGCCGGCCACGTTGGTGCCCGACACGGCGGGGTTGAAGCCGCTGGCGGTGCTGTAGATCACACCGTAGGCAGTTACCGCCGAGCAACCGGTGCTGGTGATGGTGCCGGGGATCGTCGCCGTTGTAGTGGTGACGGCGGTAGCCGTACCTGCGGTCACCGTCGCCGCGGTATTGATACCGGTGCCCGAAGCAGCCACGTTGATGGCCGTGGCCGAGCCGCCGCTTACCGGGATGTTACCAATGAAGGCCGCCGCCGAAGTGGGCGTGAACTTCACGAACACTTCCTGCGTAAAGGCGCCACCCGTCTGCGGGATCGTGAGCGAAGCCGTATAGGCACCGTTCGCCGTCGTGCTGAAGCTATAGCCGGCAAGCGGACCTACCGTGATGTCGCCGGCAACGAGGTTGGTACCGGTGATCGTGAAGGAGTTTGCGTTCGTCGTCGTGTTCACGCAGCTGTTGCCGAAGGCGGTGAGGGCTGTGGCGCTCAGCGTCGGGTTGGCCGTGGTGAACGACTGTTGCTGGCCGTAGCCGGTGGCGTTGGGGTCGTTGCTGGCGAAGGCCACGTAGTAATACGTCGTGTTCGGCGTAAGACCCGTCATGTTCACCGAGAAGTTATTGCCGGACAGGTTGGTGGCGCCCATCGTGATTACCGACGGCGACGCCGATGTGGGATCAAAGCCGTTGACGGTGCTCACCTTAAAGCCATAGGCAGTTACGGTAGCGCAGCCGGCGGCGGTGATGGTGCCCGACATGGTGGCCGAAGTGGACGTAATGTTGGAAGCCGCGCCGGTCGTGACCGAGGGTGCGATCCGGACGCCGTTACCGGTTACCGGTACGTTCACGACGGAGGCGATACCACCACCATTAACAGGGATGTTGCCATTATAAGGCTGTACCGCGGTGGGCGCGAACTTCACGAACACTTCCTGGCTGAAAGTGCCGCCGGTCTGGGGAATGTTGAGGATGGCCGTGTAGGTGCCGCCGGTCGTCGTGCTAAAAGTATAGCCCGCAAACGGACCTACCACTACATCGGCGTTGGTGAGGTTGGAGCCACTGATGGTGAAGCTACGGGGCGCGCTCACCGTGTTGGCACACACATCGCCGAAGGAGCCGAGGGCGCTGGCGCTGATGCCCGGGTTGAGGCTCGTGGTGAATTGCTGCTGCGTGCCATAGGCGGTTCCACCCGCGTTGGTGGCATAGGCCACATAATAATAGGTGGTGTTCGGTGTGAGGCCGCTGAGGTTGACGGTCCAGCTGTTGCCGGTAAAGCCGGTACCAGGCACCGAGGTACCCGTAGCGGGCGCAAAGCCGTTCGTCGTGCTATAAACGATCCCGTAAGCAGTTACGTTGGAGCAGCCGCGGCTGGTAAAGGAACCCGCCAGGGTGGCTGCCGTCGTGGTGACCCCGCTGGCGCTGCCGGTGACAACCGTGGGCGTGGTATTCACACCCTGGCCGCTCACGGCTACACTGATCGCCGAAGCACCGCCGCCGCTGATGGGGAAGGAACCGTTGAAGGCACCTACCGTCGTGGGCTTGAACTGCACATAGATCGGCCGGCTGAGCGAGCCGCCGGGCTGGTTGAACGTAAGGGTCGGCTGGTAGTTGTTGGCGCCGGTGCCGAACTGGTAGCCTGCCAGCGGGCCCACCGTGATGGCACCTGCAGTGAGGTTCTGCCCGGTCAGCAGTACCGAAATAGCGCCATTCGAGGTATCGCTGACGCAGACGTTGCCGAAGGGAGCCAGCGTGCCGGCAGTCAGCGTGGGCGTGCCGCCCGAAGTGAGCACGGAGATCTCGTTCGAGCTGGCCGAAGTGCCGCCGGCATTCTCGGCGCGCACTACGTAGTAGTAAGTGGTGTTGGGGCTGAGGCCGGTCACGTTGTGGGAAGTAACGTTACCGACGGAGAGGTTCTGGTAGCCCGGAACATAAGTGATGACATTGCCGGTATAGTTGCCTTTCACCTCGATGCCGGAAATGCGGCTCGTGCCACCCGATGCTACCGTGCTGCCGTTCACCGACACGTTGTCGGTCATGATCCAGCGGATGTAGACGAGCGGAAGGTTCTCCACGGCTGCGGGGAGCGCGAGGTTGGTGAGCACGCCGAAGGTGGCGGGGTTGCCGGCAGATGCTGCGGCCGGGATCGAGACGGTGCCGCCGGCTACGTCGGTCCAGGTACCGGAGGAACCGATGCTGTACTGCACCTTGAAATTCTTCGGACCAGTATTGGAACCACCCTGCGCGGAAGAGAGCGTCAGGTTGGTGACGCCGGTAGTGTTCACGTTGATCACCCAGTACTTGGCGTCCTGGCCGTTCTGCCAGTTCGGCGTCGACACAGAGGAGTAACCGACGGATCCGGGGGTAGACGAAACGCCTGCAGGGGTGCTGTAGACAGGTGCCTCCGGGGCCAGCATCGCCACGAGCGAGTCGTTACCGATATTGATCGTGGTGCCGGCGTCGGCGAAGCGGTTAGTGAAGTTGGGCGAGGTGTTGCTGGCGGGCATCGTCCACACGGCCACGGGGCCGCCGGTGATGGTGCCGGTAGCCTGCGTGTACACGTCGAGGCGGTAGCCGGTAGCGCCGGTCGCACCGTTCCAGTTGGCGGTGAAGCCGTTCGACGTTACGCCGGTGGCTGGGGTAGCAACCGGGGCAGCAGGTACGGGGATAGCGGCGCCGGTGCCGGAGACGGTGAAGCTGGAAACGGCTCCGCCTCCTGAAAGGTTCACCGTACCCGTTTTGTTACCGGCACTTTGCGGGCTGAACCGTACATATACGGGAGTTGCGGCCAGTGTAGCGGAAGAGAACGCGATCGTAGTGGAGCCGCTAAAGTTCGTATTGTCGTTCGATACCTGGAAATCGGTGGATGAAGCGGTAACGGTGATCGTGCCGGGTGCGCCGGTAAGGTTGGCGCCTGATACGTTGACAGTGGCAGAAGCAGAGGTACTTCCGACAGTGACAGACCCGAAATCCGGTACCGGGATACCCGTCAGTGTGAGGGTCGGAGAAACGGTAGTGCCGGTAGGCGTTACGGAAGCGTAATCAAGGCCAACGCGGAGTTCGTCGAACTCGACGAAGGGAGTGCCGAGCGCATCATTCTGGCGAAGCAGGAAGCGGCCTACTCCCGAAGTACCGAGGTCGGTGCCGGGAACTGCCGTAGCATCTGCCGCAGGAGCAGCGCCGCCCAGTGCAGTCGGGTTTACCCAAATGCGGGCAACGTCGTCGGTGGCCGTAGCCGCATTGATGTCGTAGGAAATCACCACCAGGTTGGTGGTGCCCAGGTTATACAGTGTGGGAAGCCAGCTTGTGGCCGAAGCGGTGGTCCGGGTGTTGATGCCAATCTGGTACTGATTGGTACCGGCGGCACGGAGCCACACGGTAGCGCCGTAGTTCGTGGTGCTACCTGCCTGGATAAAGCCCGCAAAGTAGCCACCATTTGTGGTGCTTTGTGTGCCCGTGAGCGCGGTCACATTAAGAAGGAACGACGCATACACCGAGCCGCTGGTTTGCGCGGTGAAGCCGGTGTAGGCATCAGAGCCTGCGGCATCGAACTTCACGCGGTTGCCCACGGAAGCAGCAAGGCCGGGATAGTTGAGACTACCGGTTTCGATAAGAATGGAGTCACCGGTATTAAGCAATGTCCATACGCCGGCACTCTGCGCATGCAGGCCATTCGTCGCATGAGCGGGATAGTCGAAGCGCTCGGTTAGGAGGATCTGGCTGTATCCGGTGATGCTGGTAAGAAGGAGAGAGAGAAAAAAGTAAAGTTTTTTCATATAGGCGTTTTATACAACTGCGCTTTGAGAAAAAAGCATAAGCCGCTTTAGGGGCGGCTTATTCCAAAGGGTGTTTTATTAGCTCCAGGAGAATTTGATGTTGTCGAAAGCCGTCACCGGTCGGGAGCCCCCGCCGCTGGTAGCGGTCTTGGCCACGATGCGGATCCAGACCTTGCCGCTTTGGTTCGCTACCGCTGCCGGCAGGTTCACCGTCACGTTACTGTTGCCCCAGCTCAGGTTGCCGGTGGTGGTCGATCCGCTGGCCGGCGTCACAGCTGTCCACGACGTCGGCGAATCGCCCAGCGCATATTCCACCGTCCAGGCCGTAGAGCGAGTAACCGAAGGATCGAGCGACTGGATGCCGAACTCGAGCTTCAGGTTGTTGCGGCCCGTCGTGTTGGCGAGGATAAAGGTCAGCGTAGCCCCGGGGTCGCCGATGGTGCTCGTCTGGCGGATGCCCAGCGCGCGGTCCGAAGAGGCGTCCTGGGTGGCCAGGTCGGAGCCCTGCGTGATACCGGCGCCCGTGGCCGAGGCGAGGTTCTTCCAGCCGCCGCCGGTTCCTGACCAGATATTGGTGATGGGATTGAAGACAGTACCCGTATCGTTGGTCGTTGCCGTTGATGCGCTGCCGATACGCACGCCTGCCGGAAGACCGGAAGCGAGGTTGTTGAAGTTGATCGTGTACGGCGAGGTACCGGTGAGCGTAAAGGTCGGGGCGCTGGTGCCGCCACCGCCGCCGCCCGTACCGCCGCTGGTGCAGCGCGGGTTATTGAACTGCACGTCGTTGGTATCGCGCAGCGTCAGCTGCTTCGTGCTGCCAAAGAAGGAGTAGATGCCCGCCAGGGTGCCGCGCCCGCTCGGGATGCGGCTCGTGGCGAAATTGGAGAAGTCGCTGGTGCGCACCGTGATGCGCGTGTTGGTGGCCGTGGCGCAGTTCTGGTTGGCCACGCGGTTGCCGGCGGCGCCGATGTCGGCATACCCCTTCGTTGTATCCGCCGCGGCAAACTGGTAGTCTACGAGCTGGATCAGCGTGTTGGCGTAGCGGTCCTGGCGGTTGGTGGTCAGGTCGGTGACGCTCACCACCTTCGGAAGGATCGGCTGGTTGAACGCGCCCTTGATGATGTGGCGGTCCTGGAGCACCGGGGAGAGCATGGTCACGCCGCCCTCGATCGAGTCGGCGCCGCCACCGAGCTGGAGCATGCCGCCGTATTCGCCGAGGTAGAGGTCCTTCACTTTCACAAAAAGCTGTCGGCCTACCGGGTACGATGTGTTCAGGTTGGAGCCGGCGAGGCGCAGGATGATGCCGCCGGTGGAGTCCTGCATCGAGATCTGCTGGTAGTAGTTACCGCTCTTGTCGTCCATGTTCACCACGCCGGAGATCACGAGGTCCTGGGTGATGTGCACGACGCTGTAGGGAGCCGTGTCCATCGCCTTCAGGTCGCGGATGGTGATGTTGGCTACGATGCCCGGGGCGCCGGTGGGCGGCGGGTCGTCGTAGGTGCGCTTGCAGGAGGACAGCACCACGGTGCCCAGGAGGAGCACATAGGCGGCGGCCATCAGGTTCTTAACGGAGATGCGATTCATATATGCGTTGTTTTCGTTCGCACCGGCGGGCCGGCACGTCCGGGTTCGTTTTTAGTTCCAGGTGAATTTGACGTCGTCGATGGCAGCGGTGCCGCGGTTCTGGGAGCCGGTGCTCGGCGCGAGCGTGGCGATGCGCACCCATACCTTCTGGTTCTGGTTGCTGACCGCGGCGGGGAAGGTCACCGAAATGGCATTGTTGCTGAACACGCGGTTGCCTGTGGTCAACGTGCCGGTGATGTTGGCTGCAGGTACGGCCGTGAAGGTCGTCGGGTTGTCGCCGAGGGCATAGTCCACTACCCAGGTCGTGGTGCGGTTCACGTTGGAAGCCGTATCGAGCGACTGCAGCTGGAAGTCCATCTTCAGGTTGTTCTTACCCGTGGTGTTGGCGATCAGGAACACGAAGGCCGCGCCGGGGTCGCCGCCCGTGGTGAGCGTGCCGGTCTGGCGCACGCCGAGCGCGCGGTTGGTGGCCGCTACCTGCGTGGCGGAGTCGGTGCCCATGTTGAGGCCCGTGGCCGAAGCGTAGTTCTTGAAGCCGGCCGTGAAGGTCTTCCAGAGGCTGGTGTTGGTGGTGCTGTTGAAGTTGGCGGAAGCACCCACCGTATCGCCGCGGGCGCCGAGGCGCACCGAAACGCCGGCCGGCAGCATGCCGTTGCCGATGTTGTTGAAGTCGAAGGTCACCGGTGAGTTGCCGAGCGTAAAGCCGTTGCCGTTGGCGCCGGGGCCGCCGGGAACCACATCGGAAAGGGTACGCACGATCACCTGCGGGGTAATGATGCCGGTGGTCTGCGACTGGAAGATCGAAACGTAGCCCGTGAACGACTGCGCGTTGCCGGTGGGCAACACGATGCCCGATGTGGCGCGTACGAAGGTCACGATGGTGCCGGTGGCGTCGGTGATGTTGTAGTTCTGGCCGGTGGCGCTGGGGTTGCCGCTCGTGGCGATCGTCACGTTCTCGATCTTCACCACGGTCGACGACCAGTCCTGGATAGAGTCGATCACCTGGCGCACGGTGGCCACGCGGGGCGTTACCACCTTGTTGGAGTCGATCTTGGAGAAGGCCGTGGCGTCGAGGCCGCGGATCTGCATGTCGCCGTTGAACTTGCCCACGGTGCCGCCGTTGATGTTGACGTCCACCACCGAGCCGAGGCGCAGCTTCGCCGTGTCGGTGAAGCCCGTGCCGAGGAACAGGTTGATGCCGCGGCCGCTCTCGTCCTGGATGCGGTAGTTGCCGGCCGCCTCGTTGGTACGGTTCGATACAACGGTGGCGCGGATCTTTTTCGTGTTGGCGGGCACCGCTGCGTCGGCGCCGCTATAGAGCGCGCGCACGGCTGCCAGGTTGGTGTAGTTGAACGCGCTGTACGGGTCGGGACCGGTGGGGCCTACAGGCTGCTTGTTGCAGGCGGCCAGCGCCACAAGCGCCATCAGCGCCACCCCGCGGGTGTTTTTTATGAAGGAAGGAAGGTTCATATACAATGTCGTTATGGGGTGGTTTAGAAGCGGACGCCGAAGGAGGCGAAGTAGTTAATGCCGTAAGCATAGAACAGGCGCGGCGGGAACTTGTCGACGCGCAGGCTGTTGTCGACGCCGGCAGTGCCGTCGAAGCGGAGCTGCTCGAAGCCGCCGGAGAGGATGCTGCGGTTGTTGGTGATATTGCTCAGGCCGACGTTGAACACGAGGGTAGTGGGCTTGCCCTTGATATTATAGGAACGGGGCAGGCGCTTCGTGTAGCCGAAGAAGAAGTCGAGCGTGAACTGGTTGTCGAACTGCGTCTGGTCGAAGATCCGCTTGTAGTCGGCAGCGCTCGTCGCGTTCTGCACGGCGTCCCAGGTGCGGCGCAGCGGGTTGATGGTGAGGTACGACTGGCGGAAATGGTTGCCGGTGAGGCTCACGAACCAGTAGCGCGGCGAGCGGTAGGTGGCGCCGAGGCTGTAGGCTTCCTGCGGCGTGGGCAGGCGGAAGTTCTTGATATAGGTCTGGCGGGCGCCGAGCACTTCCGACGTGTTGTCGGCGGTGATCACGGCCAGCGGGTTGGAGTCGTAATAGTAGCGGCCTACGGCGGCGGCGGCGTTGATGCTCACGCCCTGACCGAGGTTGTACTCCACGCCGAACTCACCACCGAACATCTCCTTGCTCACGCCGTTGAGGGCCATGTTCACGAAGTTCTGCACGAGGTCGTCGTAGTACGACATCACCTCGAGCTGGTTGTCCATATGGGTGTAGTAGCCACCGATGCGCACCTTGAGGCGGGGAGCCGTGTGGATGTAAGCGCCTTCGAAGCTCTTGACCTCCTCGGAGCGCACGTTCTCCTGCTGGGTGTGGCGCGTGCGGGGAGAGATGTAGACGTTGTCGAAGTAGGGCGCGCGCGTCAGGAACGAAGCGTTCGCATACACGTAGTTGCGGCCGTTGATCTTGTAGGTGGCGCCGCCTTTCACGGCATAGTTCAGGAACTCGTTGTGCTTGCCCTTGCCGAAGGAGGCGTTGGGGAAGAGGCCGCTGCGCACGTAGCCCACGCGCTGGAACGTCGTCGAGGAAAGCTGGGCCGAAGCGAAGAAGTCGAACTTCGAGAACTTGAACACACCCTGGGCCCAGGTAGTGGCCTGCTGCAGGTTGATGTTGTAATCGTAGCCGTAGCGGTCGCCCTTGCGGATGATCCGGTTCGGGTTGTTGAGGTCGTTCTGGTTCGACGAGCCATCGTTGAACTGGCGCTCGGCAAACTGGTTCAGGTCCATGTAGAAGTCGCCGCCGAGGAGGTCGTTGAGCTTCTGGTAGTAGTGGTTCTTCTGGTTCTGGTAGGTAGCGCCGAACGTGAAGTCGACGTGGTCCGACAGGCGCGCGTTGAGCGTGGTGCTTACGTTGATGCGCTGCGTGTTGATGATGCGGTCCTGGATCACGTAGCGCGAGCGGAGGCCGCTCACGGGCTGGCCCTTGCCGTCGGTAACGGTGAGGAAGTTGGCGCGGTTCACGTCGTAGAGCTTCTGCCAGTTGATCTGGCGCACGTTCACGTCGTTCATCCAGGCGTCGCGCACGCGGCGGGCCTGCTCGGGGTCGATCACCGAGGCGAAGCGGTCGAGGTAGCTCGGGAGGTTGCGGTAGTAGTCGGGGCGCGGGTCGGGAGCGTTGTACCAGTCGAGGGCGGTCACGCTGCGGTCGCCGAACGAGTAGCCGATGCCGGTGAGCAGCGACACGTTGTTGCGGATGCGGAAGTCGTGCGTGAACAGGATCACGGGCTGGTTGGTGGTGCCCACGGAGGCGTTGCGCTTCTTGCCGTTCTGGAAGCCCCAGTTCGGGTTGTAGAAGGGATCGCCGGCGAGGTCCATGGCTTCCTGGGTAGTGGAGCCCTGGCGGCCGTTCTCGGTGGGGGCGCCGAATACGGCGAGCGAGAGCAGGTGCCGCTGGCGGATGCGCTTGTCGACGGCCGCGAAGTAGGAGAAGCTCTTATAGTAGGATCCCGGGATATAGCCTTCCTCGGCCCAGCGGGCGGAGAGCGAGCCGGCGAAGGACCAGCCCTGGCGGTTCTGGCCGGTGCCGTGCGTCAGCATCACGCGGTGGGTGTAGTTGCGGTTGGCGATGGCGTAGTTCACCGAGGTCTGGGCGCGCTGGCGCGAGGCCCGCACGTCGATGTTGGTGTTGGAGCCGATGTCGCCGTAGGCAAACGTGTTGGGGCGGAGGCCGTACTCGACGTCGCGGTTGCGCATCACGTCGTTGAGGCCGCCCCAGAGGCCGTAGGGCGCGAAGCCGTTATCGAGGTTGTCCATCGGCACCCCGTTCATATACGTCGAGAAGTAATCGTTCTCGAGGCCGCGGAGGCGGAAGCGGACGGAGCTGAAGTTGAAGGAGGCGGCATTGAAGAAGGGATCGCGGCCTGCCGTCAGGATCGAGGAGATGTTCTGGGTACCGCCATCGCCCATGTCGTTCTCATCGAGGGAGATCACGGGGATGTTGTCGAGCACGCCCTGCTTGAGGTCCTCGATGGTGGTGTCGCGGGCGAAGCGGGAGCTGTCGAGCGGCCTTTTTTCCTGCGCCTGGGCAGAAATGCCGGCGCAAAGCAGAAGGGGCAGCAATCTCAATTGGGGCATAAACAGTTAATTGTAAGGGGTGCAAAGCTACAGATTCGGTTCCGGTTGCGGGGTTAGATTTCGGCAGTCACGGGCAGTTTCCCGGCGGGCTAACAAATAGATAATACGCGGGCAGCCTTTTGCGGAGGGCGATCGTCTTGATTCAGTACCTTTGCTCCTTCTTTTTTGAAATTGTGCGCAAATTATGAAAAAAGCCTGCCTGCTTCCCCTCTTTATTATTCTTTTTTTTAATGCCTTCGCCCAGAAGCAGGAGTATAAAGTGGCCGTGATCGCCTTCTACAACCTGGAAAATTTCTACGATACGCTCAACAACCCGATCGTGGACGACGAGGAGTTCCTCCCGAACGGCGCGCGCAACTACAACACGAAAGTGTATTACGACAAGATCGGCAAGCTCGCCCAGGTGCTCTCCCAGATCGGCACCGAGGTGTCGCCCGACGGGCCCGCCGTGATCGGGGTGGCCGAGATCGAGAACGACACCGTGCTGAAGGACCTCGTGAAACACCCGCTGCTCGAAAAGCGTGGCTACCAGATCGTGCACTACGACTCGAAAGACGCCCGCGGCGTGGACGTGGGCCTGCTTTATAACCCCAAATACTTTACCCCCGAAGCCTCCGCGCCGCTGCTCGTGAACCTGCCCACAGGCGCCAAGGAAGGCCGCCGGTACACCCGCGACGTGCTCTGGGTGCAGGGCAAGATGGACGGCGAGACCGTGCATGTGTACGTGAACCACTGGCCGAGCCGCGTAGGTGGCGAGGAGCGCAGCGCCCCGGGCCGCGCCGCCGGCGCCTTCACCTGCAAGGTGCACACCGACTCCATCCTGAAAAAGGACCCCTCCGCCAAGTTCGTGATCATGGGCGACCTCAACGACGACCCCACCAACGTTTCGGTAACCAAGGTGCTCGGCGCCAAGGGCGACCCGAAGGACGTTAAGGCGGGCGGCATCTACAACCCCTGGGTCACCTTATATAATAATGGTATCGGCACCCTCGCCTACCAGGACGCCTGGAGCCTCTTCGACCAGATCCTGGTGTCCCAGGCCTGGCTGCCCCGCGAGCAGAACGGCTTCTTCTTCTACCAGCAGAAGATCTTCAACCGCGAGTTCCTCACCGAGAACATGGGGCGCTACAAGGGCTACCCGATGCGCACCTGGGACGGCATGGCCTACCGCGGGGGCTATAGCGACCACTTCCCGACCTACCTGATCTTCCTGAAAAAGCGGACACGCCCCTGACCGCCGGTCAAAAAGGGACGCTTCGACCTGCAAAAGGGCCCGCCCGGCGTTGGCGCCTGTGGCCGGATGCGAAAATCCCGGTACCTTTGCCCTCCTACTAGCTACGAAAATGAACAACAAACTGACCCTGGCCGGCGCCGTCCTGCTGCTGACGATCACGGCCTGCGATAAGAAAAAGACCATCACCGACGAGCCGGTACCGGCGCCCGTGGCGCTGGCCGACAACCACCCGCTGCTGCTGGGCAACCCCACCGACGCCCGCCGCTCCGCGCAGTTCTCGGAGAACTACCTGATGGAGGAACCCACTTACGCCATCGCCTACAGTGCCTCCCGCGGCATCCCTGTTTGGGCCGCCTGGCACCTGTCGAGCGAAGAGCAGGGCCCGGTGAACCGCCAGGATGACTTCCGCGAAAACCCCAACCTGCCGGCAAGCTGGTACGACGTGCGGCCCGCCGATTATTCGAGCACCACCTTCGACCGGGGCCACAACGTGCCTTCCGAAGACCGTACCGCCTCCATTGCCGCCAACTCGAGCACCTTCCTGATGACCAATATGATCCCGCAGGCGCCCCAGTTCAACCAGGGCCCGTGGGCCAATATGGAAACCTATATCCGCAGCCAGATCGGCACCACTACCGAGGCCTATATCTATATGGGCAACTACGGCGTGGGCGGCGTAGGCACGAACGGGGTGGTTTCCAATGCGATCTCTTCCGGCAACGTAACGGTGCCGAAGAACGTGTACAAGATCGTGGTCTTCATGCCCAAGGGCGGTGACGACGCGAACCGCATCGACACCTCGGCCCGCGTGCTGGCGGTGGACATGCCCAACGACAACCGCCTCTACCCTACCGGCTCTTCGGCCACGGCCTGGCAGAGCTACAAAGTGCCCATCGACTCCATCGAGGCGCGCCTTGCCCGTGCCGGCCGCCCGCACACCTTCCTCGGCGCCGTTCATGCCGACGTGCGGAACTACCTCAGAATGAAGCCTTCGCGGTAACCCTTCGACACCCTTCGACACCCTTCGACAAGCTCAGGGTGACAAGAGCGGACACCTTAAAATAGAAAGCCTCCTTGCGGAGGCTTTTTCTTTGGAGGTTTCCTGCTTCAGCCTTCCTTCCTGTTTGGGGGACCGCCGCAAGCGGCTACTCTAAAGCGGCACCGGGGTTTCACGCGGAGGCGCCAAGGCGCAAAGACGCGGATCGGTATTCGCGAAGTGTACCCCGCAGGGCGGGGCCTCACACGGCGGCGCGGCGCTCCCCATCGCGTTTTTTCCGGAAACAAGGCCGGGCATTCCCGAACGGGAGGTCATCCCATGCACCAGTATAAACGCGCCGTGCCGCAGGGCCGCCGTGTGAAATCGTCCTGCCGCAGGCAGGACTCGACCCTTTGCGTGCCCCGCGTCTTGGCGCCTCCGAGTGAAACCCGCGTACTTCTTTAAAAAAGCCAGGCGCTTGCGCCGGGAATATTATGGCTGGTAAACCCGTGCAGCACCTTAAAGGCGTCCAGGCGCTTGCGCCGGGAAGAGTAAAAGGAAACAGCCCCCCCGAGCCCCCTCCCCCGCTTTTAACAGCCGCCGGTGCGTGTTATTTGCCCGGGAAGCCTTACCTTTGCGGGCCCATCGGCAGGCCTGTGCCTGAAACGAAGGGAAATTTATCTAAACAACCAAATCACGAGTAATGAACAATTACGAATTGATGGTGATTTTTACCCCGGTACTCAGCGACGAGGAGTTCAAGGCGGCCCAGCGCAAGTATACTGCCCTGGTAACCGACAACGGCGGCTCCATCGTAGGCGAGAACCCCTGGGGACTGAAATCACTGGCGTACCCCGTCCAGAAGAAGACCACCGGTCTCTACTGGGTGATGGAATTCACTGCGCCATCCGACTTCAATGAGAAGCTGAAGACTCAGCTTCTGCGTGACGAGAGCGTCCTCCGTCACATGTACACGAAACTCGACAAATACGCCGTCGAGTACAACAACCGCAAGAGAAGTGGCGTACCTACCGGAACCGAAAACGTACAGGAGGCTTAATCATGGCACGCCAAAATGAGATTAAATACCTGACCGCCATTAAGCAGGAGAAGCGCCCGAAGAAGTTCTGCCGCTTCAAAAAGTATGGTATCCGCTACATCGATTACAAAGACATCGAGTTCCTGAAGAAGTTCCTGAACGACCAGGGCAAGATGCTCCCCCGCCGTATCACCGGCAACTCCCTGAAGTACCAGCGCCTCGTGAGCGAAGCCATCAAGAAGGCCCGCCAGATGGCACTGCTGCCCTACGTCACGGACCTGATGAAGTGACCCCACCCGGCCCACCCCTAACCCCTCCCGAAGGGAGGGGAACAGTGAAGCCGCATATTGAAATTCACTGGGAAAAAACAACACAACAATGGACATCATTCTCATTCAAGACGTAGACAACCTCGGTGGCAAGAACGAGCTCGTGAAGGTGCGCAATGGCTACGCCCGTAACTTCCTCATACCCCAGGGCTTTGCCGTGGAGGCCAGCCCCTCCAACCGCAAGCAGCTCGAAGAGCGCCTGAAGGTGGCCAAGAAGAAGGAAGACGCCATGCTCGCCCAGATCCAGAGCGTGATCGCCAAGCTCCAGGAAGGCCCCGTACAGGTAGGCGCCAAGACCGGCACCTCGGGCAAGATCTTCGGTTCGGTAACGTCCCTGCAGATCGCCCGCGCCATCCGCGACCAGAAAGGCTACGACATCGACCGCAAGAAGATCTCCATCACCGACGAGGTGAAGGAGCTCGGCAGCTACAAGGCCGCCATCGACTTCGGCAACGGTCACCACTCTGAAGTCGCTTTTGAAGTGGTTGCTGAATAAGCACCACAGTATCGCTTGAAAAAGTCCACACCTCCCGGTGTGGACTTTTTTCGTTTTGGCCCCTTCGGGCCCGGTGCATTGCCACCTCCTGCCCGTTTTGGGGTACATATTGTAGAAACTGGCATTCGTAAGCGTGGAATTGGTCCACAGTAAGGGTAAACGTTAAAAAATCGGCACGGGATTGGAAAATTCCAATACAGATGCGGCACACAGCGCATCACGAAAAACACCCCTATCCAACCCGTCCAGTCCCCTCTGAAAACCCTCCCAGGGAGTAACCTGTAACCGATTTTTTTAACGACATAACGCTAACCTCATGAAAAAAACCTTTACCCTTCAGGGGCTCCTTGTAGCCCTGTGCCTCGCCACCGCCTCTACGGCCTCTGCTCAATACCGCACCACCGTAGCCCCGAGCAACCAGTGCCAGGTCATCGAAGACTTCGACGCCACCTTCGGCGGCTTCCGCTCCCCGAGCATCTTCACCGAGTCCGACTACACCGAGTTCAACTGGGATTCCCTCGCCGGCAATTGGCAGGAAACCTCGGGCCTCGGTACCCGCAGCGGCTCCCTGATCTCCCCCGTGTACATCAACCAGCAGCCCTCGGGCGGCATCGACATCGGCTTCAAATACAAGGTGTGCGCCGGTGCCCAGTACCGCATCCGCATCATCAACGTGCAGTGCACCTGCATCGGCGGCTACGACATCGTGGCCACCACGGCTACCGGTCCCGTATGGACGAATTTCCCGAACGAGGAAGGCCGCCTCTGCATCCGCATGAACGACGGCGACCTGTACCAGGGCCAGAAGTTCCGCGTGGAGATCTCCTACCGCAACACGACTCCCTGCAACTGGGAACTCGATGACTTCTCCCTCGGTGGCGAAGACGGCGCCATCATCCTCCCGGTAACGTTCATGGGCATCACCGCCCGCAAGGAAGGCGCCGGCACCCGGGTGCAGTGGGATGTGGCCGACGAAGTGGATGTGCTCGGCTACGAGATCGAGAAGAGCACCGACGGTGTCCGCTTCAACCGCGTAGGCTATGTGCCCGCCTCCAAGAAACCCGCTTACAACTATAGCGACGCCGGCGCCGAAGGCACCGTATACTACCGCGTGAAGAACGTGGACGTGGACGGCAAATTCAAGTACAGCTCGGTGGTGAAGCTTTCCGGTGGCAAGTCGTCGGTCATGCTGAAGGCCTTCCCCCTGCCGGCCCGCGACCAGCTGACGGTGCAGCACGAGAAGATGGCCAACGGCGCCCTGGTGCTGAGCACGGCCGACGGCCGCGTGGTACGCCAGCAGCTCCCCGCCCCCGGCAGCATCCAGACCAATGTGGGTCTCGCCGGCCTCACTCCGGGCCTCTACATACTCCGTGTGGATGATGGCAATGGAAACGTGGAAAGCCTCAAAGTGGTGAAGCAGTAAGAACTTGACGCGCAATTGACAACACTCGCACGAGAAAAAGTCCCGCTTCGGCGGGATTTTTTTTGCTCCTTGATTTTTGAAGGAAAAAAGCTTATTTTCGTTACGATCACATGTTCTTTCAGTTCCGGGTTTCTTGAACGTAAATCAACAGGTTCAGACGGAGGGCTGCTAGTACATTTTTATTTTTTAAACTCTCGATCATGAACATTTACGTAGGAAACCTCAGTTGGAACCTGAAAGACCAGGACCTGAGCGATCTGTTCGCCCCTTTCGGTGAAGTTTCGTCGGCCAAGATCATCCAGGACAAGATGACCAACCGCAGCAAAGGCTTCGGCTTCGTAGAAATGCCCAACGACTCGGAGGCCCAGGCGGCCATCGCGCAGTTGAACGGCTCCGAAGTTGACGGCCGTAACCTGGTGGTTAACGAATCCCGTCCGAAAGAAGGCGGTGACGGCGGCGGCGGCTTCAAGAAGAAAAGCTTCGGCGGCGGTGGCGGCTATGGCGGCGGTGGCAACCGTGGCGGTGGCGGTGGCGGTTACGGCGGCGGCGGCGGCAACCGTGGCGGTGGCGGCTATGGCGGTGGCAACCGCGGTGGCGGCGGCTACGGCGGTGGCGGCGGTTTCAAAGACAGCTACTAAACGTTCGTATCACCCGATACTCCGAGCCCGGTCCCTGCGACCGGGCTTTTTCGTGTGGAGGAGCAACAGGGAACAATAGAACAGGGAATAAGGAACAGGGAACCGTCGAAATTGGCCCTGACGCTATGTTTGGCAGTTGTTTACTGTTGAGCAAACAAGAGAGGAGAAACGCAGCCCCAAAGCTTCGGGGGTACGGATTTGATACGATGAGCGCGGATGCTGCGACTTCGTCTCCCCCGCCGACACGTACGCAACCTTCCACCGGTACGATCTTCCGGTACGATAACGTATGCCGCACAGAAACGACCCATTACAAATCGACGAATAGACAAAGAGACAACCCTCCTTAGCGAAAACCTTAGCCTCTTCTTTTCTTAGCGGTAAAAAAAACCTTCTTTTCCTTCTATCGCCTTTCTGAAACCCGCCCGGGAAGGAACAGGAACCCAGGAAACAGACAACCACAAATCTCAGATCTGAAATCTGAGATCACAGATCTGAGATCCCCCGCGTGGCCCAACTTCTGTATCATCCTGCCCAAACTTCCCTCCCATGCTTCCCATCGGCGACGATAACAGCGACCGCATCCGGACTCCCTATATCAACTACGCGCTCATCGCGCTGAACGTAATCGTATTCGTCTGGCTGCAACAGCTCGGGAGCAACACGGCCTTTACCCTCGGCTATGCCACCGTGCCCGCCGAGATCCTGACCGGCCGCGACATCATCATCCCCTCCGGTGCCACAACCCTCGACCCCATCACGCAGCAGCCCATCCAGGTGCCGCTACAGGCTTCTCCGCACCCGGTGTACCTCACCCTGCTCTCCTCCATGTTCATGCACGGCGGCATCGCTCACATTTTCGGCAACATGCTCTACCTGATGGTCTTCGGCGATAACCTGGAGAACGCGATGGGCCACCTCCGCTACCTGCTGTTCTACCTCCTTACCGGCGTGCTGGCGGCGCTTGCGCACGTAGCCAGCACGGTCTTCTTCAACGGGAACCCCTACATCCCCGCACTGGGCGCCTCGGGCGCGATCTCCGCCGTGCTGGCAGGCTATATGCTCCTCTTCCCGACCCGGCGCGTACGCGTCTGGTTCATCCTCGGGTTCTGGCCCATACCGGCCTTCCTGGTGGTGGGACTCTGGTTCGTGTTCCAGGTCATCAACGGGGTGGGTGCGCTCGGCGCCCGTGAGGGCAGCGGCATTGCCTACGCCGCGCATATCGGCGGCTTCATTGCCGGCCTCGTGCTCGTCCACCTCTTCACCCGGCGCGAAGACGTAGCCCTCATGCGCGAGCGCGCCGAGGCGGTCCGGCGGCGGAGCCAGTACTATTAAGTCAAAATTCAAATGTAAAAATTCAAAAAATCTTCACCCGGTTAGTGGCCAGCACGCCCGGAGAAGGTCTCCATGGGAAGCCTTTTGACTTTTGAATTTTGACTTTTGAATTGCAGGAAGGCAACTACACAGAAAACAGGAACTTCCCCGGCAGCACCTCGATCTCGAAGCGGCTGTTCGAATAATACTCGCCGTCGAGGTGGGCAGGCAGCTCCCGCGGGCTTTCCACCAGCACGCGGCGGCCCTGGAGGTACTGCACGAACGGGAGCTCGAGGTGCTCGCCCCGCTCGATCACCGGCAGGTAACGCATCCGCTGCAGGGCGGCAATGCGCCCCACGATGTTGAGATCCAGCAGCCCGTCGTCGAGCGAAGCCTTCGGCGCCACCTGGAAGCCGCCGCCATATCGCTGCCCGTTGGCGATGGACAGCAAGAGGCAGTCCTGCTCTACCAGAACACCGTCGGCATCAAGGCGCACCGGCATCTCGGAAAAGCTCAGGATATGCTTCAGCACGGAAAGAAGGTAAGATGCCTTGCCGGCGAGCTTTCGCTTGCCTACCAGGTCTTTGACGATGGCGCCGTCGAAGCCGATGCCCACGCCGTTAAGGAAGATCCGGTCGTTGCACCGCCCCGCGTCTACACGGCGCGTATTGCCAGCGAGCAGGCGCGCTACCTGCTGGGAAACCGTGCTTTCGCCATAGAGCATCCAGTGAAAGTCATTGCCGGAGCCTCCGGCCAGGGTGCCTACCGGTATTTCTACGGACGGGTAGCGGTTGATGAAGTGGTGCAGCGTGCCGTCGCCGCCGACGACCCACACAGCGGTGAAGCCTTCCAGGCTGTCGGGCCAGGCGAAAATAAAGGTCTGAAAGCGAATGCCCTCTTTCTTCAAGAGCAGGCTGGCCTCGTCCGTCACGCGGAGGGCCTTTACGTTCTCAGGACCAGGGTTACACAATATCGCAATGCGGGGCTCCATAAAAAGAAAAGCGGGATGACCGTGGCCACCCCGCTAAAGATAGGATTTGATTGGGACTCGCTTCTCCTTGCCGGCTTCTTTCAAGTCAAAATTCAAAAGTCAAAAATCTCCGGATGGAAGCATTCCGAACGTCTACAACCAGGTGCACGTTGAGCGCTTTTGAATTTTGACTTTTGAATTAGGAAAAGCAACTATTGAACAACCCGCACCACTCCCGCACCATGATACGAGTGGATCTCGCCGCGGTAGAGTGCATCGGCGCTGACCGGGCCCCGCTTATACTGGCCGGGCGACACGGCACGCACTGCATAATAATAGGTCTTGCGGTCCTCCCGGGCATCTACGAACAGGTGGATGCGGTCGTCGCGCACATCGATGGCCGTGGGCGTTCCCGCGTCCTTGATCCAGTCCATACCCGGCAGCTCCTTCGTGCGCGGGTTCTCGATCTCGAAGCCGGCCGGCAGGATGTCGGTGAGCACCAGGTTGTCGATGGTATTGCTGTAGGCCCGCTCGAGCGTGATGCCCACGATCACGAGCTCGTTCTGCCGGAACGTAGTGCCGGAAAGCGGCTGCCCGAAGCGGTTGTAGTAGCTGCGGCGCACGCGCACGTAGCTGTCTTCCTCCTTGTAAGCGCCGCTGCGACTGATCCCCTCGGCCACCCACGTGTAATACATCGTGCCGCTGCCGCTCACCGTAATATCGATGGGCCCGCTGCCCAGCTGCGTCCCCGTTCCTTTCCAGGCGCCTTCGCGCACCTGTGCCAGCAGCTTGCCGCCAGAGCGGATCTCGGCCGATGCGGTGCTGCCCGCATTGCGCCGGGCGAGCTTACCGAGCGCGAGGAAGGAGAACACCCGCTCCTGCGTGTTGAGGTAGTGCTGCGTCTTGAGGCGGGCAGCCACGTGACGGGCCATCACCGGCACCTGCGCATGGCCCGGGTCTACGTCGATGAGCGCATTGAGGGCGATGGCCTCGTCGCGCGCCTCGCTGTAGAACGATCCGCCCGACTGCGGCACGGACACTTCTCCCGCAAACGCACCGGGCAGGAAGCCCCCGAAGCTGCGGCGATCGCCGGCAAGCGCATAGGCGGCGGAAAGCAGGTAGCGGCCGTCGAGCGCCAAGAACTGCGGGTTGGCCTTGTAGTAGTTCATGGTGGGCACCTGCGGGCGGTTGGCGAGTGCCAGCACAAACAGGCTGTACGGCACCTCCTTGGGCGCGATGCGCCGGCTCTGGTCGCGGTTGTAATAATACGGGATGGTTTCCCGGTTGCGCAGCTTGGTACCGAGGTAGCTCAGGATGGTTTCCAGGAGGCTGTTGTCGATCTCGAAGCCGGCCTTGCGCGCCTCGATGAGGAAGTGCGCGGCGTAGGTGGTGGCCCACCAGTCTTCGGTGCCCTCGCCATCCCAGAGCGTGAGGGCGCCGTTATAGAGCTGGCGCATCCGGATCTTGCGGACTGCCTCCTGCACGTTGGCATGTGCGTTGGCCTTACCTGTTCCCTTGTCGTTCACGAGCGCGGCGATATCGCCATAATACAGTTGCGGGAAGGCGGCCGAGATCGTCTGCTCCGTGCAGCCATAGGGATACTGCACCAGGTAGCGCAGGTGCTCCGAGAGCTCCACCACCGGTGAGCGGCTCACGAAGAGGCGGTAGGTGCTGCCCGGCAGGAAGTCGGCCGTGGGCAATGCAATGCGCTGGCTGTTGCCGCCCGTAATGGCGCCGCTGCCGCTGCGCTGCTGGAGTGTGGAAGGCGGGCGCACCGAAAGTTCCGTGCTTTGCGTAAAGGTCTCTCCCATCGATTGCACGGTCACGGTCACCGTGCCCACACCCAGCGCGGAGGTGGCCACGATACGGAAGGGCGCGCGGGACTCGTTGTTGGCCGGCAGCGTCACCGACTGTGCGGCAGTGCCTTCGATGCGGAGGGGGCCGCTCACCTGCAGCGTCACCTGGCCGGTGGCGGCACGGGCCGTGGTGTTGCTTAGCGTTACCGGTACGATGGTAGTATCGCCGGGGCTCAGGAAGCGCGGGAGCGCCGACGAGATCACCACGGGATCCGCCACCTGCATCGTGGCCTCGGCCGAGCCGAAGCGCTCGTCGCGCGAAGCCACCGCCATGAGGCGCACCTGCCCGCTGAAGGGCGGCACCTCGAAGGAGAAGTCGGCATAGCCGCTGCCGTCGGTCTTACGCAGGCCGCTCCAGTACGAGAGGATCTTCACGCGCTTCGCCGGCATCGGGTTCACGCGCTTGTTCATATCCGAGTTGCCGTCGCCGCCCGTGCTGCTGCCCCGCACCGATAGCTCCGGGAAGAGCAGCGGGTACATATCGTAGGAGAACACGTCGAGCGCGCGCTTCTGGTAATAGTATTTATACGGGTCCGGAGTCTGGAAGTCGGTGATCTGCAGCACGCCGTTGTCGACGGCGGCCAGCGTCACCCAGGAGTTGGGCGCCGCCTTTACGCGCACGCTCTGGCGCCGGTTCGAGCGCGAAGCCTTCTGCGCCTCGATCGCGACGGCGATGTTGCGCGCCGGCTCCTCCACGGAAATGCTCTTGAACCCATGGGCCACGGTAAGCGGGATATCGGTCATGCTGTGCGGCTTGATGAGGGTGGCCGTGACATATACGTTGGGCACATGTGCCCCGCCGAGGGGCAGCTCGATGGAAGCGCTGCGCTGCGGCACGTCCACGTATTGCCAGGAGAGTACGCCCTCCCGCTCGGTGGTTACGAGCAGGCGGCCGGAGAAGGGCGTCTTGAAGAGGATGCGCGCCTTCTCTCCTGCCTTATAGCGCTCCTTGTCGGGCTCGATCGACACGTTGCCTTCCTTGTCCACGTCGAAGGCATTGCCGCCCGAGCCCCAGGCGCCGTAGCTGTAAAAGTCTTTTTGCACATAGGCACTGGCGCCCGGCCGGTAGACCCGCAGCTCGTAATAGCCCGGAGCCCGCGGCACAAACAGCACCGAGGACCCGTTGCCGACCGTGCGCTCCTCGTCTACGATGGTGCGCGTCACCTCCTGCGACTCGTAGCGGAAGTAGCCGCCGTTGCGGGCCAGCACCGTGCGGTACTCGTGGCGGATCACCTGCACCCGCGCGCGGGCCGTTACCGGCGCGCCCTGCGGGTTGAGCGACACGAGCTGGAAGGTGACGCCCTGGTTGAGCGGGTAATAGGAATAGCCGTCGCGGCGGATGCCGTGAAATACGTCCTGTGTATGGATATCGGCCGTAGCTCTGCGGCTCACGGGGCGCCCGGTCTCGTCGAAGACGGTGGCGAAGAAGCTGGCTTGCAGGAGGCCGTTGTTCTGGTACAGCTCCGGTACCGCGTAGCTTTCCTGCGCGCCGCCCGTGGCATCGGTGGTACCTTCCTTCACCTCCTTATCCGTAACGGAGGCCTGTCGCGAAAGCGAAAAGTCGTATTCACCGAAACCTTTAGCCGTAAACGCCTTCTGCTTCACCTGCACCTCGAGCTCCCAGTTGCGGCCAGCCGCCGGCGGCCCGAAGAAATTGACCGCGCTCACGCTGAGGCGCGCCTCTTCACCGGGCTTGTAAGCCAGCTTATCGAGCTTTGCCGTCACCTTGATGCGGTCGGGCACGAACTCCTCGATCATGAAGTTCTTCGTGGCGAGCAGCACGTCGTTGGAGCTGTACACCTCCAGCACATAGGAGCCGGTGATGGCCGAAACGGGGAGGTCGATGGCCGCCTCGGTAGCGCCGCCTTCATTGAGGCTTTTGAGCAGGCTGCGAAATTCCTTGCCGTTGGGCAGCAGTAACTTCAGCTTCAGCGGCAGCTCGCCGGGGCTTTTCCAGTTCTGGTCGCGGAGCAGCACGGCAAAGTGTACGGTCTCGCCGGGGCGGTAGATGTCGCGCTCGGCATAAACGAACGCGTCCACGCCCGCGGGATTGAGGTGCTTGCCGCCCACGTCGAAGCGCGAGGTCTTCACCTTCGTACCGCTGAACGGCAGGTAGGTGAGGTCGTCATTGGTCTTGGCGATGATCATCGCCGGGCGAAAGCCCGCATAGGCCCGCTGCTGCAGCTTCACTTCCGCTACCCCGGACTCGTTGGTGGCCCCGGAGCCGATCAGCTGGTTGTTGCTGCCGTAGACCTGCACGGCTACGCCGCCCATCGCCGTTGCGTTTTTTATCGAGTTGGCAAACACGAAGAGCTTGCCGCCGCCCTGGCGGGCGATGAGCCCGATGTCGGAGGAGGAGATCAGCCGGCTGTCGCGGATCCAGTAGTCTTCCGTCGACCGTAGTTCTACATGATAGACGCCGCGCAGGTCGGGCAGGCGGTCCTGGAACTGCTTCAGGTTGAGGAGGCGGCCATGGCCGGATTTGGGGAGGCTGCGGGTGTCGATATCCTTGGTGAAGATCACGTCGCCGCCCAGCACCTCGTTGTCCTCATACCGGTACTCATCGTCCTCGTCTTCCTCATCCGAATAGGAAGCATGGCGGGCCGCCCCTTCTTCCGGCACCCGCGGCGAATAGCCGTTGCGCTGCACCAGCAGCAGGTTGCTCTCATAGATCTTGGAGATGACGAGCTTGACGCGCGGCGTGTTGGTGATGAGCACCTCGATATTGCCACTACCCTTCTTGGAAAGAAAGAGTGCCTTGCTGCTCGTGAAGCGGATCTCCGACTCGAGCTCGCCGAAGGCCACCGGGCTGCTGGTGGGCTCCTTGAGCACGCCCCCGATGCGGCCGCGCAGGCCCTTGTCGATCTGGAGCTCATAGGTCATCTCCGGGCTGAACTGCTCACTGCGCAGGGCCACGCCGTAGTCGGTATACTCCACCGTATACCGCACGGCAGGATCGAAGCGCATGTACTGTGTCACGTTCTCGCCCTGCAGCTGCTGGCTGGTGTTGACGCGCACGATCCCCTCGGTGCCGTCGTGCTCCGAGGAAACGCCGGTCACGGAAAGCAGGTAGGGCGACGACATCGTGAGTTCCGCGGCGAGCGGCTCCGTGGTCATGTTGCGCCCGCCTTCGGGGAGCAGCCCCGCTCCCACCTGCACCTTGAGCGGGTAGGCGCGGTCCTCGCCCTTAAAGCCTGCAAGCCGCAGCAGCATACTGTTGGCCGGCGACACGGTAAGCAGTTCATAAGGAGTCGGCTTACCGTCAACGCTTACCTGGAGGTGCTCCTTCAGGGCGGCCGGCGCCACGGGGTAGTTGAATTCGAGCGCGAGCTGGGGCACGGCCTGGCGGCCGCCATCTTCCTGCAGCACCCAGGTCATCTGGGCGTCGGAAAGGCTGAGGCCGGCAGTGTGAAAGTGGATCGGCTCGCCGCCCTTGATGTCGTTGAAGCGGCTGTGCGCGAGCAGGTCCGGGCGCAGCGTTGCGGTATAGGTAGTGGCCGGCGCCAGCGGGTCGCGCGGGGAAAACACGAGCTCGTCGGGCGCCTCCCAGCGGAAGCGGCCGGGGATGCGCGGCTCGAAGCGGATATACTCGGTCGAATCCCACTGCTGCAGCAGCGAGTCGGAAACAAGTGATTTACTAAAGCGAAAGGTGAGGTTGCCGAGGCGCGGCACTTCGCCGCTGGCATTGGTGCTACTTAAGGTAACGGTACGGCGCTGACAGGCCGCAAGAAGCAGTGTCGCCACGAAAAGGGCGGACACAAGGAGGCGGTTACGCATACGGGAGGCGTTGTTGGTTGGATGTGTTTGTTGAGCGGAATGGGGAAATGTTAAATTGCCGGGAGGCTGGCTGAATCGCAGCGGAATTCCGGAATTTAGGAGGAATAAAAAGTAGCTACGGAGGATGACTCGATGAGTCCATATAGAAGATTACGACAGAAAGTTACCGTGTCTTTTTTCAAGGCCGTTGTTAAAAGATTGGTAATCCTCTCCGCTGCTGCGTTCCTGCTTTTTCTACTGCTGAACTGGTGTTTTCCACTGCGCGACCGCATCGATTATACCACGGTGATTCGTGACCGCAACGGTGGCGTGCTGCACGCGTACCTGACGCCCGACCAGAAGTGGCGCATGCGCACCGAGCTCTCCGAGATCTCGCCGCTGCTGCGCCGCACGCTCATCGCCAAAGAGGACAAGTATTTCTACAGTCACCCCGGCGTGAACGTATTCGCCGTGCTCCGCGCGGCGGCCAACAACCTTACGAAAGGGCGGCGTACCTCCGGTGCTTCCACCATCACCATGCAGGTGGCCCGCGCCCTCGAGCGGCGCCCGCGGCATTTCGGTTCGAAGATCATCGAGAGCTTCCGCGCGCTGCAGCTCGAATGGAAATACAGCAAGGACGAGATCCTGCAGCTATACGTCAATGTGGTGCCCTACGGCGGCAACATCGAGGGCGTAAAGGCGGCTGCGCTGCTGTATTTTCAAAAGGCACCCGATCACCTGTCGCTTGCCGAGATCACAGCGCTCTCCATCATCCCCAACCGCCCCTCAACGCTTGTTCCGGGACGCCACAACGCGGCCATCGTAGCGGAGCGCAACCACTGGCTGCAACGCTTCGCCGCCGAACAGGTGTTTACGCAAAAGGAGATCAGCGATGCCCTGGCCGAGCCGCTCACGGTACGCCGCAACACCGTACCGCGCCTCGCGCCGCACCTTTCCCTGAAACTGAAGCGGGGCGCCGAAAGCCTTCAGGTGCGGAGTACACTGCAGCCCAACCTTCAGGCCAAGGCTACCAAGCTCACCGAAGACTACGTACGCGCCCTGCGCTTCCAGGACATCCGCAATGCCGCGGTGATCGTGGTCGACAACGGCACGCGCGAGGTACTTGCTTATGTCGGCTCCGGGTCGTTCACGGATACGGCCGACGGCGGGCAGGTGAACGGCGCGGCCGCTATCCGGCAGCCGGGCAGCACGCTGAAGCCCCTGCTTTTCGGGCTTTGCTTCGATGAGGGACTCATGACGCCGCACACGGTGCTCACCGACGTGCCGGTGAACTACAGCGGCTACCGGCCGGAGAACTACGACCAGCAATTCAATGGCTACGTAACGGTGGAATACGCGCTCGCCAACTCGCTCAACATCCCCGCGGTGAAAGGCCTGCAGCAGCTGGGCACCGAAAAGATGATCGCCGCTCTCGCATCCGGCGGGCTGAAGCAGGTGCAGAAAGACCGCAACAAGCTTGGGCTCTCGCTGGTGCTCGGCGGCTGCGGCGCTACCCTCGAAGAGCTTACGGGGCTTTATTGCGCACTTGCCAACGGCGGCACCTGGGCGCCGCTGCGGTACACGCCCGACGCACCGAAGGGCAAGACGGAGCAGCTGCTTTCGCCAGGCGCGGCCTTTATGGTCACCGATATCCTCGCGCAGCTGGGCCGCCCCGATTTCCCGCTCAACTGGTCGGCCACCGAGAACCTTCCGAAGATCGCCTGGAAAACAGGTACCTCGTATGGACGCCGCGACGCCTGGAGCATCGGCTACAACAAGCGCTACACGATCGGTGTGTGGGTGGGCAACTTCTCCGGCACCGGCGTGCCCGAGCTCAGTGGCGCCAATACGGCCACGCCCCTGCTCTTCCGCCTCTTCAACAGCATCGACTACGACAGCGACGGCGAATGGTTCACGCCGCCGCCCGACGCCGCGCAGCGCCTCGTGTGCCCCGAGAGCGGGCTGCCGCCGGGCCCTCACTGTAGTGCTACGGTGATGGACGCCTTCCTGCCGCTTATCAGCAGCACCGTTGCCTGCTCGCACCTGAAGGAGGTAGCCTTGTCGGCAGACGGATCGGTGTCATACTGCGGCGGATGCCTGCCCGAAACCGGCTACCAGCGAAAGCTCTTCCGGGTGCTGCCACCCGAGATGCAGGAATTCTACGCGGCGCGCAACCAGCCCTATGAGCGGGTGCCACCGCACCACTCCGAGTGCGAAACCCTGCAGCGTGGCGACGGTCCGCTGATCACGGCGCCGCAAAATGGGACGGAGTACTTCCTCGAAGACCGCAACCCGGAGCCGCTGCAGCTGAGCGCCCGCGCTGCCGCCGACGTAGCCCGCCTGCACTGGTACGTCAACGACCGCTTCTACCGGAGCACCGCACCCGGAGAAAAGCAGTTCTTCGTGCCCGAGGGTGAAGGGCCGGTCAGGATCGCCTGCACCGACGATAAGGGGCGCAGCCGTACGATCGTGATCCAGGTACGGAGGGTGAGGTAGGTTTTGAAAGGTTTTGAAGGTTTTGGGGGTTGGTTTTGGAGAAAATGGACCTCAGCCACCGCCACACATTTCTGTTTTCTACATATCTAACGTGCACGTTCGCAAGCGCTTTTGTTAAAGGAATTCAAAGAAGAGGCATGCGTTTTCGCCTGAAACGGGCTTTCGGACCTCGGTATCGGCCATTATTAAAACCCAGATCGGATTCCGGCCGGCGCTTTGTCTGATGATAAGGGAAGCAATGACCCTTGTGCGTATGAACCACCTTCTTATTGGCCTTTTTGCCACCTTTTTCACGCTTGGCGCCGCCGCCCAGCCGGCCGACGTGCAGCTTGCCGGCGGACCCGCCATCGTGCCTCCTGCGGCTCAATTCTATATTCCTGAAGAAGAAGAGATCGATTCCATCGTGACCCGCTATGCCATCGAGCCGACGGCCACGGGCAACGACACGATGATGGTGCTGCGCCTGCGCTACGAGCGCGGCGGCGGCCTGCTCGAGAAGCAGATCGCCCTTACCCCGCTGCGCCTGAAGCAGATGGGCTATACCGGCGAGCCGCGCCCCTACTTCTACCAGTATCGCTACGATAAGGAAGGCCGCCTCATCTATTACCGCGATTACCTGGCAGGCAGGTACACCGTGGTGGATCATCCCGGCGACAAGGAAGTACGCAAGACCTTCGATTCAGCTACCGGCCGCCTACTCGAGCAGGAAGTGGTTTCGGCGACGGCAACCGGCAATCGGGAATCGGTAAACCCACTCAATGACATCCTTTTCATGCAAGGCGATCGATAAACGACTTCATAAAATAAAAAGCCGCAACGACCTGGTCCTTGCGGCTTTTTCTGTATGGGTCTGCCGGTTCGTGTGACTTCCGGCTGGAGCTTCTATTGCCGGTCCCCGCCCTTCGACGGGCTCAGGGTGACAGCGCTTTTTTGTCATCCTGAGCTTGTCGAAGGATGTCGAAGGATCAATCCGCTTTCCGGATATTGCCCGAGCCATGGATGGATTGATTGACCTCTCCGCCGCCCTTGTACGACACGTCACCGGAGCCGTTGATGTCGATGTCGAGGCGCTTGCTGGCGTGTACCTGTGCATTGCCGGAGCCGGAGATGTTGACGCGGGTGCGCTCGCTGAGGAGGTTGTAGGCATAGAGGTCGCCGGAGCCGTGGATCTCGGAACGCAGGAGGCGCGTGGTGCCCTGCAGGCGGATGGAGCCCGAGCCGTTGATGTCGGTGCTCATGTCGGGTGTATCCACGTCGAGCACCACGTCGCCGGAGCCGTCGACGTCCACCTCGAGGCGGGGCGAGGACAGGCGGGCGGAAGAGGTAAACTTGCCGGAGCCGGAGATCCGCAGGGCTTCCAGCGCAGGAGCGGTCACATATACCTTGAGGCCTGCGCGCGGGCGCAGGTTGACCCCGTCGCGGGTCTTGACGTAGAGGCGGTTAGCGCTCACCTGCAGCTCGATGTATTCCTGCAGGTTGCCGTCGGTAGCGATCCGCACCGGCCCGGCGGCGCCTTGCGTCAGCAGCACCTCGATGGGGCCGCTCACCTCTACGGCGTTGAAGTTACCGACACTGCGCTCGCGGGTCACGAGCTCACCGTTGCCTTTGATGCGGCGTCCGCCCCCGAAGCGGCAGGAGGTGGTCAGTAGCAAAACGAAGCACAGGGCAAGTAGCGGTTTCATGGCGGGAATGATTTACGTATTAGACAACCGGGATACCGGCTTGGTTACACGAATGAAGCAGTAAAGTAAGTGATTCCGGCTACCGGCACAAAGAATCTCGGATGTCGGATGTGTGATCTCAGATTTATTGCTGACGCACGACACGAGAGAAGGAACGCGGATGCTACGGATTTGATACGATTAACGCGGATCATCGGTCCTCATGCATCAGTTTCCGCGTCCGTTGACCTACGTGTGTATGTTATTTCGGTACGATAGGCTAGGGCGCACAGAACACGGCCTTACCAATAAACCAACAGGCGAATAAACAAGTAAACTGTAATAGTTAGGAGTTGATCTGACAGTTCGGGTTGTTTGGAGGGTTATTCAAAAGGATTTGGATTTTAGGATAAGGGTTGATTGAACTGCGTGT